>NZ_AP022584.1:1829283-2134163 GCF_010731675.1 Mycobacterium marseillense | reverse complement strand
TCGGGGTGACCCGCGGGGCCCGCGAGCCGCTGATCACGCTGTCGCGCACCCACCCCAACCTGGTTCGCAAGCTGTTCTCCCTGGAGGTTCCCGAGATCGCCGACGAGTCGGTCGAGATCGTGGCCGTGGCGCGGGAGGCCGGGCATCGCTCCAAGATCGCGGTGAAGTCGAACCTTCCCGGCCTGAATGCCAAGGGCGCCTGCATCGGCCCGATGGGGCAGCGGGTCCGCAACGTCATGAGCGAGCTCTCCGGCGAGAAGATCGACATCATCGACTACGACGAGGACCCGGCCCGCTTCGTCGCCAACGCGTTGTCTCCGGCCAAGGTGGTCTCGGTGTCGATCATCGACCAGTCCGCGCGCGCCGCCCGGGTGGTCGTTCCCGACTTCCAGTTGTCACTGGCCATCGGCAAAGAGGGGCAGAACGCGCGGCTGGCCGCCCGGCTCACCGGCTGGCGCATCGACATCCGCGGGGACTCGCCCGCCGGTACCGGCGGGCATCCGGAGAACGAGCCCGAACACGGCGCCACCCACGGAATGGCCCACGACCGCTAGCGGCGCACCGGCCACCCTCGGGCGGTTCTGACCATCGATTCGGTGACGCTAGACTAGCTCCTGATCCAGCGTGAGCCTTCGGCCTCCGAAACCCAGAAGGGCGCACCGACACATGGGTGGACCCGTGCGGACGTGTATCGGGTGCCGAAAGCGAGAGTTGGCCGTCGAACTGCTTCGCGTGGTGGCTGTGCCGACCGGGAACGGCGAATTCGCCGTGATCGTTGACACAGGCAGTAGCCTGCCGGGGCGGGGTGCGTGGCTGCATCCCGTGTCGCAGTGCGCGCAACAGGCGATCCGGCGGCGGGCTTTCACCAAAGCGCTGCGCATCACCGGTTCACCGGACACCTCCGCGGTGGTCGAGCACATAGAGTCTCTGAGTGCGCCCGATCGCCCGGCAACAGAACAGGTAGCAAAGAACATGAGCACACCGTGAAGTCCCGATGACCATGCGTCATAGCTAAACCCGAGGCGCCGGCCCCACGACTGTCGCCTCATAGACAGGAGATGTAGTGGCAGGTAAGGCCCGCGTACACGAGTTGGCTAAGGAACTCGGTGTCACCAGTAAGGAAGTCCTCGCCCGGCTGAATGATCAGGGCGAATTCGTCAAATCCGCATCGTCGACGGTAGAAGCGCCGGTCGCTCGCCGCCTGCGCGAGTCCTTCGGGGGCGGCAAGCCCGCTGCTGAAGGCTCTGCGAAGGCCCCCGCGAAGGCCGCCAGGGGCGCGGCCAAGGCCCCCGCGCCAGGGGACGCCAAGGCTCGCGACAAGTCGCTCGACGCGGCCCTCGACAACGCGATCAACAAGGCCGGCGGCAACGGCGAAGCGACGGCATCGCCCGCCCAGCCCGGCGGCGCGGCGACGTCCGCCGCCCAGGCCTCCGGAGCCGCGCCCGGCGACGCCCCGGCGCGACCGGGGCCGGCCCTCGGCGCCGTCGCCCGGCCAGCCGAAGCCGCCCGCACCCGGCCAGGCGCCGCACCCCGGCATGACACCGGGCCCGCGCCCCGGCCCCATCCCCAAGCCCCGCGCCCCGCGCGTCGGCAACAACCCGTTCTCGTCGGCGCAGCCCGTCGACCGGCCCATCCCGCGCCCGGCGCCCCGCCCCGGGGCGCCCCGCCCGGGCGCGCCGCGACCCGGCGCCTCGCCGGGCAACATGCCCCCCCGGCCCGCCGGTGCGGCCGGACAGGGTCGCCCGCCGCGCCCCGGCGCCCCGCGCCCCGGCGGCGGCCGGCCCGGTGGTCCCGGCGGCCGTGACGGGGGAGGCGGCAACTACCGCGGCGGTGGCGGCGGAGTCGGCGCCCCGCCCGGAGGTGGCGGCGGTTTCCGCGGCCGTCCCGGTGGCGGCGGTGGTCGTCCCGGCCAGCGCGGTGGCGCGGCCGGCGCGTTCGGCCGTCCCGGTGGCGCGCCCCGGCGTGGCCGCAAGTCGAAGCGGGCGAAACGCGCCGAATACGAGAACATGCAAGCGCCCGTCGTCGGCGGTGTGCGGTTGCCGCACGGCAACGGCGAGACGATCCGGCTGGCGCGCGGTGCATCGCTCTCCGACTTCGCCGACAAGATCAACGCCAACCCGGCCTCGCTGGTGCAGGCGCTGTTCAACCTCGGCGAGATGGTGACGGCCACCCAATCGGTGGGCGACGAGACGCTCGAGCTGCTGGGCAGCGAGATGAACTACGTCGTCCAGGTCGTCAGCCCGGAGGACGAGGACCGCGAGCTGCTCGAGTCCTTCGACCTGACCTACGGCGAGGACGAAGGCACCGAGGAAGACCTGCAGACGCGCCCGCCGGTGGTGACCGTGATGGGTCACGTCGACCACGGTAAAACCCGACTGCTGGACACCATCCGTAAGGCCAACGTGCGCGAGGCCGAGGCGGGCGGCATCACCCAGCACATCGGCGCCTACCAGGTGTCCGTCGAGCACGACGGCGACGAGCGGCCGATCACCTTCATCGACACCCCGGGTCACGAGGCGTTCACCGCCATGCGTGCCCGCGGTGCGAAGGCCACCGACATCGCGATCCTGGTGGTCGCCGCCGACGACGGCGTCATGCCGCAGACGGTGGAGGCCATCAACCACGCGCAGGCCGCCGACGTGCCAATCGTGGTGGCGGTCAACAAGATCGACGTAGAGGGCGCCGACCCGGCCAAGATCCGCGGACAGCTCACCGAATACGGTTTGGTGGCAGAGGATTTCGGTGGCGAGACGATGTTCGTCGACATCTCCGCCAAGCAGGGCACCAACATCGAGCAGCTGCTCGAGGCGGTCCTGCTGACCGCCGACGCCGCCCTGGACCTGCGGGCCAACCCCGACATGGAGGCCCAGGGTGTCGCGATCGAGGCGCACCTGGACCGCGGCCGCGGACCGGTCGCGACCGTGCTGATCCAGCGCGGCACGCTGCGCGTGGGCGACTCGATCGTGGCCGGCGACGCCTACGGACGCGTCCGCCGCATGGTCGACGAGCACGGCGACGACGTCGAAGAGGCGCTGCCGTCGCGGCCCGTGCAGGTCATCGGGTTCACGTCGGTGCCCGGCGCCGGTGACAACCTGCTGGTGGTCGACGAGGACCGCATCGCCCGCCAGATCGCCGACAAGCGCAGCGCCCGCAAGCGCAACGCGCTGGCGGCACGGTCGCGCAAGCGGATCAGCCTGGAGGACCTGGACTCGGCGCTGAAGGAAACCAGCCAGCTGAACCTGATCCTCAAGGGCGACAACGCCGGTACGGTCGAAGCGCTCGAGGAGGCCCTGATGGGCATCCAGATCGACGACGAGGTGGCGCTGCGCGTCATCGACCGCGGTGTCGGTGGCATCACCGAGACCAACGTCAACCTGGCGTCGGCGTCGGACGCGGTGATCATCGGCTTCAACGTGCGCGCCGAGGGCAAGGCCACCGAGCTGGCCAACCGCGAGGGCGTGGAGATCCGCTACTACTCGGTGATCTACCAGGCGATCGACGAGATCGAGAAGGCCCTGCGCGGCATGCTCAAGCCGATCTACGAGGAGAACCAGCTGGGTCGCGCCGAGATCCGGGCGATCTTCCGGTCCTCCAAGGTGGGCATCATCGCCGGCTGCATGATCAGTTCCGGTGTGGTGCGCCGCAACGCCAAGGCCCGGTTACTGCGCGACAACGTCGTGGTCACCGAGAACCTCACGATCAACTCGCTGCGACGCGAAAAGGATGATGTGACCGAGGTCCGCGAGGGCTTCGAATGCGGTATGACGCTGGGCTATTCCGACATCAAGGAAGGCGACATCATCGAGTCCTACGAGCTGGTCCAGAAGGAACGCGCCTGATGGCGGATCCCGCTCGGGCCCGCCGCCTGGCCAAGCGGATCAACACGATCGTCGCCTCGGCGATCGAGTTTGAGATCAAGGATCCCGGGCTGGACGGGGTCACCATCGTGGACGCGAAGGTCACCGCCGACCTGCACGACGCGACGGTGTTCTACACGGTGATGGGACGCACGCTGGACGACGAGCCGGACTACGGCGCCGCCGCGGCCGCGCTGGAGCGGGCCAAGGGCGCGCTGCGCACCATGGTCGGCGCGGGCACCGGCGTGCGCTTCACGCCCACCCTCACGTTCACCCGCGACACCACGTCGGACAACGTGCAACGGATGGACGAGTTGCTGGCGCGGGCCCGCGCCGCGGACGCTGATCTGGCGCGGGTTCGTTCGGGCGCCAAGCCGGCTGGGGAGGCCGATCCATACCGGGATAGCGGATCGGGCGCCGAGCCCGGCCTCGACGGGAGCATCGGTGACGACGACCAACGCGAATACTGAACTGGCCGGTGTGGGAGCACGCGTCGACGCGCCGACCGCCGTCGAACTACTGTCGGACGCCGCCACCGTCGCGGTGATCGCGCACGTGCATCCCGACGCCGATACCATCGGCGCCGGTTTGGCGCTGGGTTTGGTGCTCGACAAATGCGGCAAGCGGGTCGAGATCAGTTTCGCCGAGCCCGCCGGTCTGCCGGAATCGCTGGCCTCGCTGCCCGGCGGACGGCTGCTGGTGCGCCCGGACGCGATGCGCCGCGACGTCGATCTCGTTGTCACCGTTGACGTGCCGAGCATCAAACGGCTGGGTGCGCTGAGCGACCTGGCCGTCTCGGGCGCCGAGGTGCTGGTGATCGATCACCACGCCTCCAATGACATGTTCGGCACCGCCAATTTCGTTGACGTGTCGGCGGATTCGACCACGATGATGATCGCCGACATTCTCGACGCGTGGGGCAAGCCCATCGATCCCGACGTCGCGCACTGCATCTACGCCGGCCTGACGACCGATACCGGATCGTTCCGCTGGGCCAGCGCGCGTGCCCTTCGCCTGGCCGCCCGGCTGGTCGACGCCGGCGTGGACAACGCCGCGATCAGCCGGACCCTGATGGACACCCACCCGTTCGGCTGGCTGCCGCTGCTGTCGCGCGTGCTGGCGTCGGCCCAGTTGCTGCCGGACGCGGCAGGCGGCCGGGGTCTGGTGTATGCGGTTGTCGGCCACCAGGATTGGATCGGTTCGCGCCCGGAGGAAGTCGAAAGCATCGTCGACATCGTGCGGACCACGCAGCAGGCCGAGGTGGCCGCGGTCTTCAAGGAGATCGCGCCGGGTCAGTGGTCGGTGTCGATGCGGGCCAAGTCCGAGGTGGACCTGGCGACGGTCGCGTCCGCGTTCGGCGGCGGCGGGCACCGGCTGGCGGCCGGCTACTCGACCACCGGCACGATCGACGACGCCGTCGTGGCGCTGCGCACCGCGCTCGGGTGACCGACGGCGATCGACCTGACGCCGGGGGCCGTCGGATCGCCGGACTGGCGTTGCCCGCGCTGGGCGTGCTCGCGGCCGAACCGCTCTATCTGCTCTTCGACACCGCGGTCGTCGGCCGGCTCGGCGCCCTGAGCCTGGCCGGGCTGGCCATCGGCGGGCTGCTGCTCAGCCTGGTGGGTTCTGACCTCACCTTTCTGTCCTACGGTACGACCGCACGTTCGGCCCGCCACTTCGGCGCCGGGAACCGGGCGTCGGCGGTGGCCGAGGGCGTGCAGGCGACGTGGTTGGCGCTGGGGCTGGGCACGCTCGTCGTGATCGTGGTGCAGGCCGCCGCGGTGCCGCTGGTGTCGGCCATCGCCGGCGGCAAAGGCGGGGGAGAGGCGATCGCCGCGGCGGCGCTGCCGTGGCTGCGGATCGCGATCTTCGGCGCCCCTGCCATCCTGGTGTCGCTGGCGGGGAACGGATGGCTGCGCGGTGTGCAGGACACCGTGCGCCCGCTGCGTTATGTGGTTGCCGGCTTTGGGCTTTCGGCG
The DNA here is from genome assembly GCF_010731675.1 of Mycobacterium marseillense. Taxonomy (NCBI): domain Bacteria; kingdom Bacillati; phylum Actinomycetota; class Actinomycetes; order Mycobacteriales; family Mycobacteriaceae; genus Mycobacterium; species Mycobacterium marseillense. Next base: position 2,128,327 of record NZ_AP022584.1, on the reverse strand, counting down.
CTGCTGTGCCCGCTGTTGGTCTACGGCTGGCTGGGGTTGCCGCAGTGGGGTTTGGCCGGATCGGCGGTGGCCAATCTGGTGGGCCAGTGGCTGGCCGCGGTGCTGTTCGGGCGGGCGCTGCTGGCCGAGCGGGCACCGTTGCGGCTCGACCGGGCCGTGCTGCGAGCCCAGCTCGTGATGGGCCGGGATCTGGTGGTGCGGACGTTGGCTTTTCAGGCCTGCTTCGTTTCGGCGGGCGCGGTCGCCGCCCGGTTCGGCGCCTCGGCGCTGGCCGCGCATCAGGTGGTGCTGCAACTGTGGGAATTCCTTGCGCTGGTGCTGGATTCGTTGGCGATAGCGGCGCAGGCCCTGGTGGGCGCCGCGCTGGGGGCCGGCGACGCCGCGCATGCCAAGTCGGTGGCGTGGCGGGTGACGCTGTTCTCGACGGCGGCCGCCGCGCTACTGGCCGCGGTGTTCGCGGTCGGGTTCTCCGCGCTGCCCGAACTGTTCACCGACGACCGATCGGTGCTGGCCGCGATCAGCGTGCCGTGGTGGTTCCTGGTGGCTCAATTACCCTTTGCCGGAATAGTTTTCGCGCTGGATGGCGTGCTGCTGGGGGCGGGGGATGCGGCGTTCATGCGCACCGCCACCGTGATCAGCGCGCTGGTCGGCTTTTTGCCGTTGATCTGGCTGTCGCTGGTGTTCGACTGGGGGCTGGCGGGCATTTGGTCCGGGCTGACCACGTTCGTGGTGCTGCGGCTGATCTTCGTGGGCTGGCGGGCGGTCTCGGGCCGCTGGGCGGCCACGACGGCGGGCTAAAACGCCCAGCTGCCCGAGCGTTGCAGGACGAAGCCGTGATCGCCGCTGGTGGTGTCCAGGCAGGCGACCAGGTTGTCGGCGCCCACCGCGCAGGTGACGTTCAGGTAGGTCAGCTTCTGGCCCGCGGCCAACAATTTGGCACCCGTGGGCAGCGCGGGCGGGTTGCCGTCGCATCCGCTGTAGGACATCCGGCTCAGCTGGTAGCCGGGGCCCTTGAAGTCGACGGAACCCACCACGCAGTCGCCCGGCCGGGGGCGGCCCCCGGGGATGGGGACGTCGTCCATGCCGGACATGTCGCCCTTGCACTTGATGTCCTGCGAGGGTTGCGGCGCGGGCGCCGGCCCGCCGTAGAAGTCACAGACCAGCGCATATGGGGCGGAAAAACTGATCCGCGGCGAGGCGCCCGCGGCACCGGGGCTGAGGTAGCCGTCGGCCGGGACGGCGGTGAAGCCGTCGAGATTCGGGAATTTCGGGGGTGGCTGGGCGGCCGCGTGCGGCGCACCGACCGCGATCGCCGACGCCGCCAGCGTCATGCCGGCGAGCGCCCTGCTGATTTCGACGACCGCGCGCATCACCTGATCGTATTGGGTGGCGGGGGGTCGGCGGAATGGACCGCCCCGGTCAGCGGACCTGAGCCCGCCCGCGCTGCAGCACGGCCTCGCGGTTGGCGGCGATGTCGGCGCCGCTGGTCCGAAATTGTCGGGCGGCCATCGCCTCCTGCCAGAGCCCCGCGCCGGTCTGCGCGTCGTCGATGCGGTGGTAGGACGCCAGCAGCGCCCGCACCGCCTCCTGGTTGTTCCCGACGATCGACGCCGCGACCTGGCGGGCCGCGCCCAACAGCTGCTCGTGGGGGACCACCTCGGTCACCAGGCCCGCGCGCAGCGCGTCGGCGGCCGACAGATAGTCGCCGGTCATACTCATCCGCCGGGCCAGGCCGATGCCCACCTTCTGCGGGAGCCGCACGCTCAACCCCCAGGTGGGCAGCAGGCCCACCCGGGCATGCGTGTCGGCGAAGCGGGCGTTCTCCGAGGCGACCAGGATGTCGCAGTACAGCGCCAGCTCCAACCCGCCGGTCACCGCGGCGCCGTTGATCGCGCCGATCACCGGCTTGGTCATCGCCGGCCACCGCGGCGAGATGTCCGGGAGCGCCGAAGAACCGCCGAGCTCCTTGAGATCGAGTCCCGCGCAGAACACCGGGTCGGCGCCGGTGACGATGACGACGTCGACGCCGTCGTCGGTTTCGGCGTCGGCCAGCGCCCCGAAGAAGCGGTCCCGCAGCGCCGAAGACAGCGCGTTGCGCGATTGGGGACGGTTCAGGGTCAGGGTGCGGACCCGTTCCTCGGTATCGATCAGCAGGATCTCGTCGGTCATGAATGCAACCGTAGAGATAGCCCCGCGAGCGGACGCAAAGGCCCCACGACACGCCGGTCAGGAGGTGCTTTGGTGTCTGCTCGTGAGGTGGAGAGCGCCGCGCGCAGCGCTTATCGTGGGCATCATGTGCCGGAACATCACCGAACTGCGCGGTCTACAGCCGGCGGCCACCGCCGAGGAGATCGCGGCGGCGGCCCGCCAGTACGTGCGCAAGGTCAGCGGCATCACCCACCCGTCGGCCGTCAACGCCGAGGCCTTCGAGGAGGCGGTCGCGGCGGTGACCGAGACAACGGCGCGGCTGCTCGCGGGGCTGGCTCCGCGCCGTCAGCCGCCCAAGACGGTGCCGCCGTTGCGCCGGCCCGAGGTGGTGGCCCGGTTGGCCGGTGCGCCATGACGGTGACCGCCACGATGCCCGCGCTCAAGGAGTGGAGCGCCGCCGTGCACGCCCTGCTCGACGGCCGCCAGCGGGTACTGCTGCGCAAGGGCGGCATCGGCGAGAAGCGCTTCGAACTGGCCGCCCGCGAATTCCTGTTGTTCCCGACGGTCGCGCACAGCCACGCCGAGCGGGTGCGCGCCGAACATCAAGACCTGCTCGAACCCGCCGCCACCGACAGCACCGACGACGAGCTGGTGATCCGCGCCGCGGCGAAAGTCGTTGCGGCAGTGCCGGTTAACCGGTCAGAAGGCCTTGCCGGCATCGCGGACCTGCACATCTGGACGCCCGAGTCGGTGCGCACCGACCGGCTGGACTTTCGCCCCAAGCACAAACTGGCCGTACTGGTGGTGTCGGTGACTCCGTTGGCCGAGCCGGTGCGCATCGTCCGGACCCCCGAATACGCCGGCTGCAAGAGCTGGGTGGAGCTGCCGGTGCACGGACCGTTGGCGGCGCCGGTCCGCGACCCCGTTCATGGCAAAGCCGCGCTAGACGCGGTCGCCGCCCGTGTCCGCGCCGCCGTTGGCTGACAACTCGGCCGGGCCGACGGGCAACACCAGCCGGGAGCGCCCGTAGCGCACGCTGTGGGTCACGGGGGTGGCGCGCCGGGCGGTCAGCACCGGTTCGTCGCCGCCCAGGTTGTGCGCGTAGCGCGGGGACCAACTGCCGGCGATCAGCACCCGGATGCGTGAGCCGGCGCGGAAGCGGTGGGCGATGCCGTCGAGCTCGAGACGAACGACCTTCTCCGACTTCGTCTTCGCGGCGGCGGGCAACCGTCGGTAGGCCTCGCTGACGTTGCGCGACCGGCCCTTGGGATCGACCTCGCTCACCCGCACGAACAGGTCGACGTGCGGATTGTCGGCGCCGTGCGCGAGCTCGACGACCGGGGTGCCGTAGGCGTACACGTCCTCGGTGAGGGCGGCGCTGGTGAACGCCAGCACGTCGTCCCGCGACGCGAGCCGGCTGTCGTCGCGGTAGCCGCCGTTGGCGGACAGCAGCGGGCCGCCGATGGTGGGTGTCGGAGCGGCCGGGTCATACCGAAATGTCGCCGGGGACAGCCCTTTCAGCGTCGGCGCGGTCTCGCCCAGGTAGCCGCCGGGCCGCAGATACAGCGCGCGCTCAGTGGTGGCGGGCGGCCACTCGGGCAGGCTGCGCCAGGCCTGGCCCCGGTCGACGCCCGTGACGTAGACCCGGACCGGGCTGGGTCGGCGCGCGGCGGGGACGTCGCCCAGGTGGATGTCGAGCCAATTCAGCGACTCCTGAACGCAGGTGGCCAGCCCGGTGGTGAGCAGGTGGGTGTGCGTCCAGGGGCCGACGGTGAGCGCGACGTCGATCCCGCGGCCATGCAGATGCGCGTACTGCTGCAGCGTCTGCCGGATGAAGATGTCCTGCCAGCCGCCGATGAGCAGCACGGGCACCTGCACGCGGTCCAGCGCCTCGTTGCAGCGCAAGGCATTCCAGAAGGGATCGTCGGGATCGCTGTGTTCGACCCAGGATTCGAACCACGGCGCCCCCGTGCCGAGCAGGGCCCGTGCGGCATCGCCCAGCGGTGCCTCGGCGGCGGCTTGCGCCACCTTGCGGCGGGTCTGCAACTGGCGCAGCGCGGACCGGGCGCGCAGCGGGTCCTCCTGATGCGCCACCATGTCGCTCCAGCCCAGGAAGTCGTTGACCGCGAAAGCGCCTGTACCCCAAACTGATTCGTTGAAATCGTGCGGACCCACCGCGATCACCGCGGTGGCCAGTTCCGGCGGGGGGTCCTGCAGCAGCGCCCACTGGGTGAATCCCAGGTACGACATGCCGATAGTGGCGAAGTGGCCGGTGAACCATGGCTGCTCACGCAGCCACGCGACGGTATCGGCGCCGTCGGCGATCTCGTCGGCCATCGGCTCGAAAACCCCGCCCGATCCGAACGTCCCGCGCACGCTCTGCAGCACCACGTGGTAGCCGCGCGCCGCGTACAGCGCGCCGAATATCTGGGTGAACGGAAAACCGCGTCCGTAGGGGCCGCGGACCAGCAAGGTGCCGACGGCCGTGGAGGTGGCGGGCGCGTAATGGTCGGCCACCAACGCGACCCCGTCGCGCATCGGCACGCGCACGCGCTCCACGGTGTATTCGGTGGTCGCCGGCGGCAGGCCCAGCAATCGGCCGAGGGCCTTGCCGCCCAGGTGTTTCAGGGTATGCAGGGCCGGCTGGGCGGGTCGGATCGAGGTGATGCTCACCCTAGAACTTGTAGTACGGGGCGAGGTCGTTGGCGCGCTGCAGGTTGGTCTGCATGCAGTCGACCTCGGGGTCGGAGTAGACGGTCGAGTAGTACAGCGCCTGCTGCAGCACCCCGTAGCTGGTCTTGAACACGACCATGCAGGAGTAGAACCAGTAGCTGTTGTGATAGGTCGGCTTGAGCACCCAGTACTGCGCGGCGCGGTGACCCGCGATCGTCGTCTCGACGGCGTCGGCGGGCAGCGAGGCCTCGTAGGTGCGCCAGATGATCGGCTCGACGGCCACCTGATAGTTGCCGGCGTCGAAGTGGCACCGCAGGCCGTCCTCGTGTTCGGGCGGTGTGAATCCCAGCCCGAGCCGCTGGACGACGTCGAACGGGATGTCCTCGCACGCGTCGAACGGGCGCGGATCGGTGGTCGCCACGATCGGGCTCTTCATCGTGGTTTCCATCGGCTGGGCGGTCGAGCGCAGCTCGACGGAGCGGTCGTCGCCGCCTTGCATGGCAGGGGAACCGGACAGCAAGCCCACCGTGCCCCCGATGGCCGCTGTGAGCAGCGCACCGAGCGCCCCCATCAGACGAACATTGGCGAACACGACACCCCCTGACGCCGCAGCGGTCCTTTCGGGGGAGTGTACAAGTCGCGCGCTCGAGGTCACAGGCAAACCTGAACTTGTTCTAGTTCACCCGCTGACCGGGCGCGAAAGGGGACCGCCGGGTTCGGGTCGTTAGGGTGGTTATTCGTGGCTGGGCAGAGATCGGGGCAGGACTCGACCAACGGTGGGCAACCGACGCTGTGGGCGGTGTCCGACCTGCACACCGGTCACCTCGGCAACAAGCCGGTCACCGAATCGCTGCATCCCTCGTCGCCGGAGGACTGGCTGATCGTCGCCGGCGACGTCGCCGAGCGCACCGACGAGATCCGGTGGGCCCTTGACCTGCTGCGACGCCGGTTCGCTAAGGTGATCTGGGTGCCGGGCAACCACGAGCTGTGGACCACTACCCGCGACCCCGTGCAGATCTTCGGCAAGGCGCGCTATGACTACCTGGTCAACATGTGCGACGAGATGGGTGTGGTCACGCCCGAGCATCCGTTCCCGGTCTGGACCGAGCGCGGCGGCCCGGCCACGATCGTGCCGATGTTCCTGCTCTACGACTACAGCTTCTTGCCTGAGGGGGCCACGAGCAAAGCCGAGGGCCTGACCATCGCACGGGACCGCAACGTGGTGGCCACCGACGAGTTCCTGCTCTCCTCGGAGCCGTACCCCACCCGCGAGGCGTGGTGCCGCGAGCGCCTGGAGATCACCCGGCGGCGGCTCGAAGAGCTGGACTGGATGACGCCGACCGTTCTGGTGAACCATTTTCCGTTGGTCCGCGATCCCTGCGACGCGCTGTTCTACCCGGAGTTCTCGCTGTGGTGCGGCACCACCAAGACCGCCGACTGGCACACCCGCTACAACGCCGTCTGTTCGGTCTACGGGCACCTGCACATCCCGCGCACCACGTGGTATGACGACGTGCGCTTCGAGGAGGTGTCGGTGGGCTATCCGCGGGAGTGGCGGCGCCGCAAGCCGCCCAGCTGGCTGCGGCAGGTGCTGCCGGATCCGCAGTACGCGCCGGGCGACCTCAACGACTTCGGCGGCCACTTCGAAATCACCCCCGAGATGCGGCAGCAGGCCACGCAGTTCCGGGAACGGTTGCGGCAGCGGCAATCACGATGACGGGGGAGCACACGCTGGTGTCCTCCGTGCTGCCGGCCTCTGAGGGTCTGGCCTCCTCGGAGGTGTATTCCGATCCGCCCGATCTCGCGCCGCTGCCCGAAGAGGAGCCGTTGATCGCGAGGTCAGTGGCCAAGCGGCGCAACGAGTTCATCACCGTGCGGCACTGCGCGCGCATCGCGCTGGGCGAGCTCGGCCTGCCGCCCGTGCCAATCCTCAAGGGGGAGAAGGGCGAACCCTGCTGGCCCGACGGCGTGGTCGGCAGCCTGACCCATTGCACGGGCTACCGCGGCGCGGTGGTGGGCCGCACGGACGCGCTGCGTTCGGTAGGCATCGACGCCGAACCGCACGACGTGTTGCCCGACGGCGTGCTCAACGCGATCAGCGTGCCCGCCGAACGCGCCGAGATCCCCGCCAGACTGTCGGGGGATCTGCATTGGGATCGAATCCTGTTCTGCGCCAAGGAGGCAACGTACAAGGCGTGGTTTCCGCTGACCAAGCGGTGGCTGGGCTTCGAGGACGCTCACATCACGTTCGAGTCCGACGGCCCCGGCGCGACGACGGGCAGTTTCGTCTCGCGGATCCTGATCGATCCGGCGGCGCTGTCCGGTCCACCGCTGACGGAGCTGGCGGGCCGCTGGTCGGTCGAGCGCGGGCTGGTGCTCACCGCCATCGTCCTATGAGCGGTCCGGGCATCGTCGTCGTCGACAAGCCGCCGGCGATGACCAGCCATGACGTGGTGGGCCGCTGCCGCCGGATCTTTTCCACCCGCCGGGTGGGGCACGCGGGGACCTTGGACCCGATGGCGACCGGGGTGCTGGTGATCGGTGTCGAGCGCGCCACCAAGATCCTCGGCCTGCTGACCGCGGCCACCAAGTCCTACACGGCCACCATCCGCCTGGGGCAGAGCACGTCGACCGACGACGCCGAGGGCGAACCGCTGCACAGCGTCCCGGCCGGGCACCTGGTCGGCGAGGCGATCGAGACCGCCGTGGGCGGGCTGCGCGGTGACATCGCACAGGTGCCGTCGACCGTCAGCGCCATCAAGGTGGGCGGCAAACGCGCCTACCGCCTGGCCCGCGAGGGCCGGGCGGTCGAGCTCGAGGCCCGCCCGGTGCGCATCGACCGCTTCGACGTGCGCGACGTCCGTCCCCGGCCGCAGGGCCTAGACGTCGTCGACGTCGACGTCGAGGTCGACTGCTCGTCGGGAACCTACATTCGCGCGCTGGCCCGCGATCTGGGCGCCGCGCTGGGGGTGGGCGGGCACCTGACGGCGTTGCGGCGTACCCGCGTCGGCCGCTTCGGGCTGGATCAGGCGTATCCGCTCGACGAGCTCGCGGAGCGGCCGCGGCTGAGCTACACCCTCGACGAGGCCTGCCTGCTGATCTTCCCGCGCCGCGACCTGTCCGCCGCGGAGGCCGAGGCCGCCGGCAACGGCCGGTCCCTGCCGCCGGCCGGCATCGACGGCGTCTACGCCGCGTGCGGCCCCGACGGCCGGGTGATGGCGCTGCTGCGCGACGAGGGCGCGGGGACGAAGTCGGTCGTTGTTGTCCGCCCGGCGACGATGCAGTCCGGAACGGACTGAGGAGGAGTCGGGCCATCGAATCCCGCCCGGCGACGATGCAGTCCGGAACGGACTGAGGAGGAGTCGGGCCATCGAATCCCGCCCGGCGATGCTCTAGCGGGTCCCGGCCGAGCGGTTGGTTGGGCTACGTTGCACACTGAGTGTCTGGGCGGCATACGGAAGGGGACAAAGATGTCCAGCAAGATGTCCAGCAAGATGTCTAACAAGGTTTACGTCGTCGGCGTCGGCATGACGAAGTTCGAGAAGCCCGGTCGCCGCGAGGGCTGGGACTACCCGGACATGGCGCGCGAATCGGGAACCAACGCCCTGAAGGACGCCGGCATCGCCTACCACGAGGTGCAGCAGGGCTACGTCGGCTACGTCGCCGGGGATTCGACGTCCGGGCAGCGCGCGCTCTACGAGCTCGGCATGACCGGGATCCCGGTGGTCAACGTCAACAACAACTGCTCCACCGGCTCCACGGCGCTTTTCCTGGCCGCCCAGGCCATCCGCGGCGGCATCGTCGACTGCGCGATCGCGCTGGGTTTCGAGAAGATGCAGCCCGGTTCGCTGGGCGGCGGCGCTCAGGACCGCGAATCGCCGATGGGCAAGCACGTCAAGGCGATGGCCGAGATCGACGAGTTCGCGATGCCCGTCGCGCCGTGGATGTTCGGCGCCGCCGGCCGCGAGCACATGAAGCAATACGGCTCGACCGCAGAGCATTTCGCCAAGATCGGCTACAAGAATCACAAGCACTCGGTGAACAACCCGTTCGCCCAGTTCCAGGAGTCCTACACGCTCGAGGACATCCTGGCGGCGCGGATGATCTCCGACCCGCTGACCAAGCTGCAGTGTTCGCCGACCTCCGACGGATCGGGCGCGGCGATTTTGGCCTCGGAAAGTTTCGTCGACAGCCACGGGCTGGCGGGCCAGGCCGTGGAGATCGTCGGCCAGGCGATGACCACCGACTTCGCCTCGACGTTCGACGGAAGCGCGAAGAACCTCATCGGCTACGACATGAATGTCCAAGCCGCGCAACAGGTCTACGACCAGTCCGGGCTGGGTCCGCAAGACTTCCAGGTCATCGAGCTGCACGACTGCTTCTCGGCCAACGAGCTGCTGCTCTACGAAGCGCTGGGCCTGTGCGGACCGGGTGAGGCGCCCAAGCTGATCGACAACCACGACACCACCTACGGCGGTCGCTGGGTGGTCAACCCATCGGGCGGCCTGATCTCCAAGGGGCACCCGCTGGGCGCGACCGGGCTGGCGCAGTGCGCGGAACTGACCTGGCAGCTGCGCGGGACCGCCGACAAGCGACAGGTCGAGGGCGTCACCGCCGCACTGCAACACAACATCGGCTTGGGTGGCGCCGCCGTCGTCACCGCCTACCAGCGCGCCGAACGCTAAGGGCGCCATGATCGAGTGGTCCGACACCGACCTGATGGTCCGGGATGCCGTTCGGCAGTTCGTCGACAAAGAGATCCGCCCGCATCTCGACGAATTGGAAAGCGGCGCAATGTCGCCCTACCCGATCGCGCGCAAGCTGTTCAGCCAGTTCGGGCTGGACGCGATGGCCGCCGAGTCGGTCAAGAAGATGCTCGACCGGGAGCGGGCCAAGCTCGACGGGGCGCCGGCGGCCGAGAAGTCCGACGAAAAGCCGGACGACGCAGGCGGTTTCGGCGGCGGCGCCCAGGGATCGATGATCGCGGTGCTGGTGTCCGAGATCGCCCGGGTCAGCATCGGGTTGCTCAGCACCGCGTCGGTGAGCCTCGGGCTGGGCGCGGCGACCATCATGAGCCGCGGCACCCTGGCCCAGAAGGAACGCTGGCTGCCCGAGCTGATGACGCTGGAAAAGATTGCGGCGTGGGCCATCACCGAGCCGGACTCGGGTTCGGACGCGTTCGGCGGCATGAAGACCTACGTCAAACGCGACGGTGAGGATTACATCCTCAATGGGCAGAAGACGTTCATCACCAACGGGCCCTGCGCCGACGTCCTGGTGGTGTACGCCAAGCTCGACGAGGGCGACGCGAGTGTGGACAAGCGCAACCGCCCGGTGCTGGTGTTCGTGCTCGACGCGGGCATGGAAGGCCTGACGCAGGGCAAGCCGTTCAAAAAGATGGGCATGATGTCCTCGCCGACCGGCGAGCTGTTCTTCGACAACGTGCGGTTGAGCCCGGATCGGCTGCTCGGCGAGAGCGAACAGCACACCGACGGCGACGGCCGCGACAGTGCCCGCGCCAACTTCGCCGCCGAGCGGATCGGGATCGCGATGATGGCGCTGGGCATCATCGACGAATGCCACCGGCTGTGTGTGGATTACGCGAAGAGCCGCACGCTGTGGGGCAAGAACATCGGCCAGTTCCAGCTGATCCAGCTCAAGCTGGCCAAGATGGAAATCGCGCGAATGAACGTGCAGAACATGGTCTTTCACACCATCGAGCGCCAGCAGTCCGGTAAACCGCTGACGCTGGCCGAGGCGTCGGCGATCAAGCTGTACTCGTCGGAGGCGGCGACCGAGGTGGCGATGGAGGCCGTGCAACTGTTCGGCGGCAACGGATACATGGCCGAGTACCGGGTGGAGCAGCTCGCCCGCGACGCCAAGTCGCTGATGATCTACGCCGGCAGCAACGAGGTGCAGGTCACCCACATCGCCAAGGGATTACTGGCCGACTGAGCTTCGCGAGGGTAATCGCACTGCGAAAATCGTCGCCGATAATCGCAGCCACGTTACGTTCGCGGACAGAGCTAGGCCGTCACCCAGATCGCCCGCGCGGCCGGGCTGCCCAGGTCGACGGTCGTCTCGTCGCCATCGCCGGATTCGATCGCCACCGAGATCATGCCGGCGAATTCGCGGCGCGTCAGGACCCGCAGCCGGGAGTCGAGGTTGATGCCGACGTCGGTGAAATAGCGCAGCATCTCGGGGTCGGCGTCGGAGATGCGGGCCACCGTCCCGGCGTCCCCGTCGCCGCACGCCCACAGCTGGCGCGCCGGTGGGGTGGGCACCTGGCCGTCGGAGGCCGGGATCGGGTCTCCGTGCGGGTCGCGCTGCGGGAACCCCAGCTTGGCGTCGATGCGGGCCACCAGGCGATCCGACACCGCGTGCTCGAGCACCTCGGCCTCGTCGTGCACCTCGTCCCAGGCGTAGCCGAGCTCGTTGACCAGGAAGGTCTCCAGCAGCCGGTGCCGGCGCACCATCTCGAGCGCCGCCCGCCGCCCCGCCTCGGTCAGGGTCACCGCGCCGTACTTCTCGTGGTCGACGAGGCCCTGCTCGGCCAGTTTGCGGATCGACTCCGAGGCCGTGCTGGCCGACACCCCGATCTTCTCGGCCAGCATCTTCGTGCTGACCTTGTCCAGCGACCACTCCTGGGCGTTCCAGATCGCCTTGAGGTAGTCCTGGCCGACCGCGGTGAGACCGCCACGCTCTTCGTCAGCCCTCACAACGACAAAGTTTAGGCAACCCAATCCGGATCCGGCGTGTTCCCCGCCACCCTCGCGGGTGTCGGGCCCTCTGGATCTCCCGGCCGGGCACTCGGCGCCGTAGGCTTGCGGTCGTGCAGCGGTGGCGCGGCCAAGACGAGATTCCCACGGACTGGGGCAGGTGTGTGCTCACCATCGGCGTGTTCGATGGTGTGCATCGCGGCCACGCCGAACTGATCGCTCATGCGGTGAAGGCGGGGCGCGCGCGCAACGTGCCGACGGTGTTGATGACCTTCGACCCGCACCCGATGGAAGTGGTCTATCCCGGCAGCCATCCGGCGCAGCTGACGACGCTGACGCGCCGCGCCGAGCTGGCCGAGGAGCTGGGCATCGACGTCTTTCTGGTGATGCCGTTCACCACCGATTTCATGAAACTCACGCCGGACCGCTACGTGCACGAACTGCTCGTCGAGAACCTGCATGTGGTCGAGGTCGTCGTGGGGGAGAACTTCACCTTCGGCAAGAAGGCGACCGGCAATGTCGAGACCCTGCGGCGCGCCGGCGATCGATTCGGGTTCGCCGTGGAGTCGATGTCGCTGCTCTCCGAGCACCACAGCAACGAGACCGTCACGTTCTCGTCCACCTACATCCGATCCTGCGTGGACGCCGGTGACGTGGTGGCGGCCACCGAGGCCCTGGGCCGCCCGCACCGGGTCGAGGGCGTGGTGGTGCGCGGTCACGGCCGCGGCGCCGAACTGGGCTTCCCGACCGCGAACGTGGCGCCGCCGATGTATTCGGCCATCCCGGCCGACGGCGTGTACGCCGCGTGGTTCACCGTCCTGGGCCACGGCCCCGTGACCGGCACCGTCGTCCCGGGCGAGCGCTACCAGGCGGCCGTCTCCGTGGGCACCAACCCGACCTTCTCCGGCCGCACCCGCACCGTCGAGGCGTTCGTCCTGGACACCGACGCCGATTTGTACGGGCAGCACGTGGCGCTGGATTTCGTCGGCCGCATCCGCGGGCAGCACAAGTTCGACTCCACCGAGGAACTCGTCGTCGCGATGGGCAAGGACACCGACCGGGCCCGGGCCCTGCTGTCCGCGGGGTAATGCGCGGCGAGTGACCGCGGCCAGCGGGAGCCTCGGCGTTTGCGCCCCGCGGTCGCGCCGCTGCTAAACTGCCGGACGACATCGGCGCGTGCTGCGGTTCGCGGTGGCCGCGCCCGAAACATTCACCCTTCGCGGACCGATTGATGGAGATAGTTCGTGGCGCTGACAGCCGAGCAGAAAAAAGAAATCCTGGGCACCTACGGCCTGCATGACACCGACACCGGTTCCCCGGAGGCCCAGGTCGCGCTGCTGACCAAGCGGATCGCAGACCTGACCGAGCACCTCAAGGTGCACAAGCACGACCACCACTCGCGGCGCGGCTTGCTGCTGCTGGTCGGCCGCCGCCGCCGGCTGCTGAAGTACGTCGCGCAGATCGACGTGGCGCGCTACCGCTCGCTGGTCGAACGCCTCGGCCTGCGTCGCTGACGCCGCCGACGCCGGGGCGATAACCCCCGCCCGGTCCCGCGCGATGCTGGCCTGGCGGGGCCGCCAGTGTAGAGTGAGGACGTTCTGGGCCGGTTCGGCCCGAGCAAACGGTGCGGTCACGCAGATCCGCGTGTGCCGTTCCAGCGTGTCACTACGCACCTTCGAGGGAGCAGCCCAGTCTGCATCGGGCGGTCTTCGGTAGTGGCTGCCGGGCTCTCCGGATCTGGGGCTTCTCGGCCGCTTCGATCGATGGCCGTAGCCGTATTCAGACTGGCTCTTCGGGATAGCTCCCAGGGTGACTCGCAGGCCCGAACGGGTCCTGCGGACCCTCTCCAGGTTGCGCGTGACGACGCGAAACAGCCGAATAAGAGAGGCCGTACGGACGTCTATGTCTGTCGCTGAAATTGAAGAGGGCGTGTTCGAGGCGACCGCCACCATCGACAACGGGAGCTTCGGCACCCGCACCATCCGTTTCGAGACCGGCCGGTTGGCCCAACAGGCCGCCGGTGCCGTCGTCGCGTACCTGGATGACGAAAACATGCTGTTGTCGGCGACCACCGCCAGCAAGAGCCCCAAGGAGCACTTCGACTTCTTCCCGCTGACCGTCGATGTCGAGGAGCGGATGTATGCCGCCGGTCGCATCCCCGGTTCCTTCTTCCGTCGCGAGGGCCGTCCCTCCACCGACGCGATCCTGACCTGCCGGCTCATCGACCGGCCGCTGCGCCCGTCATTCGTGTCCGGGCTGCGCAACGAAATCCAGGTCGTGGTCACGGTCATGAGCCTGGACCCCAACGACCTGTACGACGTGCTGGCGATCAACGCCGCGTCGGCCTCCACCCAGCTGAGCGGGCTGCCGTTCTCGGGTCCGATCGGGGGCGTGCGGGTCGCGCTCATCGACGGCCAGTGGGTGGCGTTCCCGACCGTCGAGCAGCTGGAGCGGGCCGTGTTCGACATGGTGGTGGCCGGCCGCAAGGTTGACGGCTCGGATGGTCCCGATGTCGCGATCATGATGGTCGAGGCCGAGGCCACCGATAAGGTCATCGAGCTCGTCGAGGGCGGCGCCCAGGCACCGACGGAAACCGTTGTGGCCGAAGGGCTTGAGGCCGCCAAGCCGTTCATCGCGGTGCTGTGCACCGCGCAGGAGGAGCTGGCGGGGGCCGCGGCCAAGCCCGTCGGTGAGTTCCCGACGTTCCCGGATTATCAGGAAGACGTCTACTACTCGGTGGCCTCGGTGGCCACCGACGAGCTGGCCAAGGCGCTGACGATCGGCGGCAAGGCCGAGCGCGACGCGCGCACCGACGAGCTCAAGGCCGAGGTGCTGCAGCGGCTTGCCGACACCTACGAGGGCCGCGAGAAAGAGGTCAGCGCCGCGTTCCGCTCGCTGACCAAGAAGTTGGTGCGCCAGCGCATCCTGACCGACCACTTCCGCATCGACGGCCGCGGCATCACCGACATCCGCGCGCTGAGCGCCGAGGTCGCCGTCGTCCCCCGTGCGCACGGCAGCGCGCTGTTCCAGCGCGGTGAGACCCAGATCCTGGGCGTGACCACGCTCGACATGGTCAAGATGGCCCAGCAGATCGACTCGCTGGGGCCAGAAACCTCGAAGCGCTACATGCACCACTACAACTTCCCGCCGTACTCCACCGGCGAGACCGGCCGCGTGGGCTCGCCCAAGCGGCGCGAGATCGGGCACGGCGCACTCGCCGAGCGGGCCCTGATCCCGGTGCTGCCCGGGGTCGAGGAATTCCCGTACGCCATCCGCCAGGTCTCCGAGGCGCTGGGCTCCAACGGCTCCACGTCGATGGGGTCGGTCTGTGCGTCCACCCTGTCGCTGCTGAATGCCGGTGTGCCGCTGAAGGCGCCGGTGGCCGGCATCGCGATGGGCCTGGTCTCCGACGATGTCGAGATCGACGGCAAGACCGAGCGCCGGTTCGTCACGCTGACCGACATCCTGGGCGCCGAGGACGCGTTCGGCGACATGGACTTCAAGTGCGCCGGCACCAAGGACTTCGTCACCGCGCTGCAGCTGGACACCAAGCTCGACGGCATCCCGTCGCAGGTCCTGGCGGGTGCGTTGGGCCAGGCCAAAGATGCGCGCCTGACGATCCTCGAGGTCATGGCCGAGGCCATCGACGCGCCCGACGAGATGAGCCCGTACGCCCCGCGGGTCACCACCATCAAGGTTCCGGTGGACAAGATCGGTGAGGTCATCGGCCCCAAGGGCAAGGTCATCAACGGCATCACCGAGGAGACCGGCGCGCAGATCTCCATCGAGGACGACGGCACCGTGTTCGTCGGCGCCACCGACGGGCCCTCGGCGCAGGCCGCGATCGACCGGATCAATGCCATCGCGAACCCGCAGCTGCCGACGGTCGGGGAGCGTTTCCTCGGAACCGTGGTCAAGACAACGGATTTCGGTGCGTTCGTCTCGCTGCTGCCCGGCCGCGACGGCCTGGTGCACATCTCCAAGCTCGGCAAGGGCAAGCGCATCGCGAAGGTCGAGGACGTGGTGAACGTCGGCGACAAGCTGCGCGTCGAAATCGCCGACATCGACAAGCGCGGCAAGATCTCGCTGGTCTTGGTGGAGGAAGACAACTCGGCGCCCGCCGATGCCCCGGCGGCCACCCCTGCCGATGCCGCGAGCTGATTCCCGAAAGCGCGCAGCTGACCCCGCGCTGCGGCGGGGCAACCACCCGGTCGCGGCGGACCCCGAACCGCAAGCCGCACTGAGGCGCACCACGCTGCCCGGCGGCTTGCGGGTGGTCACCGAGTACCTCCCGGCGGTCCGGTCCGCCTCGGTCGGGGTGTGGGTCGGGGTCGGCTCGCGTGACGAGGGTGCCACCGTCGCCGGCGCGGCCCACTTCCTCGAGCACCTGCTGTTCAAGTCGACCCCCAGCCGCACTGCGGTGGATATCGCCCAGGCGATGGACGCCGTCGGCGGGGAGCTGAACGCGTTCACCGCCAAGGAACACACCTGCTACTACGCGCACGTGCTCGACAGCGACCTGGCGCTGGCCGTCGACCTGGTCGCCGACGTGGTGCTCAACGGCCGCTGCGCCGCCGAGGACGTCGAACTGGAACGCGACGTCGTCCTCGAGGAGATTGCGATGCGCGACGACGACCCCGAGGACGCCCTCGGGGACATGTTTTTGGCGGCGCTGTTCGGTGACCACCCGGTGGGCCGGCCCGTCATCGGCACCGCGCAGTCGGTGACGTCCATGACGCGCGGCCAGCTGCACTCGTTTCACGTCCGGCGCTACACGCCCGAACGCATGGTGGTGGCGGTGGCCGGCAACGTCGACCACGACGAGGTGGTCGCGCTGGTGCGCAAGCACTTCGGCCCGCACCTGGTCCGCGGCCGCGAACCCATCGCGCCGCGCAAGGGGGCCGGGCGGGTCAGCGGCAGCCCCGGGTTGATGCTGGGTAACCGAGACGCCGAGCAGACGCACGTGTCGCTGGGTGTGCGCACGCCCGGCCGCGGCTGGCAGCACCGCTGGGCGCTGTCGGTGTTGAACACCGCGCTGGGCGGCGGCCTGAGCTCCCGGCTGTTCCAAGAAGTCCGGGAGCTGCGCGGGCTGGCCTACTCGGTCTATTCGACGGTGGACATCTTCGCCGACAGCGGCGCTCTGTCGGTGTACGCGGCCTGCCAGCCCGAACGCTTCGCCGAGGTCATGGATGTGACCAGTACGGTCCTCGATGCGGTGGCCCGCGACGGCCTCACCGAGTCGGAATGCCGCATCGCCAAGGGCTCGCTGCGCGGCGGCCTGGTGCTGGGGCTGGAAGATTCGGGCTCGCGGATGAGCCGCCTGGGCCGCAGCGAGCTCAACTACGGCAAGCACCGCAGTATCGAGCACACCCTGCAGCAGATCGACCAGGTGACCGTCGAGGAGGTCAACGCCGTCGCCCGCCGGCTGCTCGGGCAGCGCTACGGCGCCGCGGTCCTGGGCCCGTATGCGGCCAAACGGTCACTGCCCCAACAACTTCGGGCGATGGTAACGTAGCTCAAATGTCCGCCTCCTCACTCGCGCCGTGCCGGCGCTCGCCGTCGACGGACTAGCCAAATGGTACTGGGCTTTTGGGACATCGCAGTGCCCATCGTGGGCGCCCCGATGGCCGGCGGGCCCGGGACTCCTGCGCT
The DNA here is from genome assembly GCF_010731675.1 of Mycobacterium marseillense. NCBI lineage: Bacteria > Bacillati > Actinomycetota > Actinomycetes > Mycobacteriales > Mycobacteriaceae > Mycobacterium > Mycobacterium marseillense. The sequence goes on along the minus strand of NZ_AP022584.1, from coordinate 2,111,135 downwards.
GGCCGCGGCGGTGTCCAACGCCGGTGGGCTTGGTTTCGTCGCCGGCGGGTACCTCGATGCCGAGCAGTTCGCCGACGACATCGCCGCGGCGCGCAAGGCCACCACCGGCCCGCTGGGGGTGAATCTGTTTGTGCCCCAGCCCAGTGTCGCCGACTGGGTGGCCCTGGACTACTACGCGGCCGAACTCGAAGAGATCGCCGACCACTACCAGGTGGAAGTCGGTCACCCGCATTACGGCGACGACGACGGGTGGGAGCAGAAGCTCGAGGTGGTGGCCGACGTCCGCCCCGAGCTGGTGTCCTTCACGTTCGGCGTCCCGCCGCCCGACGTGATTCGGCGCCTCGGCGCGCTGGGCCTGCTGGTGATGGTCACGGTGACGTCGGCGTACGAGGCCGGGGTGGCCGTCGCGGCAGGCGCGGACAGCCTGGTGGTCCAGGGGCCCGCGGCGGGCGGGCATCGCGGCACGTTCGCGCCCGACATGGAGCCCGCCAACGAGTCGCTGCATCAGCTCATCGACCGCGTCCGCAACGCCCATGACGTCCCGATCATCGCCGCCGGCGGGCTGGGCACAGCCGACGAGATCGGGGCCGCCCTGCGCAGGGGAGCGGTGGCCGCGCAGGTCGGCACCGCGCTGCTGCTCGCCGACGAGGCCGGCACCAACCCCGCCCACCGCACCGCCCTGAAGAACCCGCTGTTCGCGACCACCGTTGTGACACGGGCATTTTCGGGCCGGTATGCGCGCGGCCTGGAAAACGACTTCACCCGCATGCTCGACCACGTGGCGCCGCTGGGCTACCCCGAGGTCAACCAGATGACATCGCCCATCCGGGAAGCCGCCGCGGCCCTCGAGGACCCGAACGGGATACCGCTGTGGGCCGGGTCGGCCTTCAAGCACGCCAGCGCCGGCCCGGCGGCCGACATCATCGCCGGCCTCGCGGCCACCGATTAGCCGATCAGCCGAGCAGCGCGGCCGGGTCCGTGAACGGCAGGCCGAGATCGACGGCCACCTGACCGGACAGCAGCGCGCCGTCGTGCGTCGAAAGTCCTTTGGCCAAAGCGTGATCCGCGCGGCACGCGGCGCGCCAGCCGCGGTCGGCGAGCGCGAGCACATAGGGCATGGTCGCATTCGTGAGCGCCACCGTCGACGTCTTGGGCACCGCGCTGGGCATGTTGGCCACGCAGTAGAACAGGGTGTCGTGCACGGCGAAGGTCGGGTCGTCGTGGGTGGTCGGCCGCGAGTCCTCGAAGCAGCCCCCCTGATCGATGGAGATGTCCACCAGCACGGCGCCCGGTTTCATCTGCGCGACAAGGGAATTCGAGACCAGGCGGGGGGCCTTTGCGCCGGGGAGCAGCACGGCCCCGATGACCAGGTCGGCCCGCTTGACGGTGCCCTCCAAGTCGTAGGCCGACGAATACCGGGTGCGCACCTGCCCGCCGAACTCGGCGTCGAGCAGCCGGAGCTTGTTGATGTTCACGTCGAGCACCGAGACCATCGCGCCCATGCCGTTCGCGACGCGGGCCGCGTTGTAGCCGGCCGTGCCCGCCCCGATCACCACGACGTCGGCCGGCTTGACGCCGGGCACGCCGCCCATCAGCACGCCGCGCCCGCCGTGGGTGCGCATCAGGTGATAAGCCCCCACCTGAGCGGACAGCCGGCCGGCCACCTCGCTCATCGGCGCGAGCAACGGCAGTGTGCCGTCGGCGGTTTGGACGGTCTCGTAGGCGATCGATGTTGTTCCGGAGGCCAACAACGCGTCGGTGCACGCGCGCGACGCGGCCAGATGCAGGTAGGTGAACAGAATCTGGTTGCGCCGCAACAGCTCATACTCGGCCGGCACGGGTTCTTTGACCTTGAGCAGCAGGTCGGCCTCGACCCAAACCTGTTCGGCCGTATCCGCGAGCTGGGCGCCCGCCGCCTTGAACTCGGCGTCGGTGATCGACGATCCCTCGCCGGCGCCCGACTGGACGAGCACATCGTGTCCGCGACCGACCAACTCGGCGACACCGGCGGGGGTGATGGCCACGCGAAACTCGTTCGTCTTAATCTCGGTCGGTACGCCGACTCGCATGATCGCCCCTCGTTCGCCCATTCATTCAATTGTGAAGCCCCTTCAAGTGTGAAGAAAGTTCGGAGGGGCCGCAATCGATGTGAATCGCCTCGCCCGCTGGCTATGATCGGCGCATGACCGACCCGTGCGTTTCGGCCACCATGCGAATCGATGCCCGCCCCGACGTGGTGTACCGCCTCATCACCGACCTGCCCACCCTGGCCTCGCTCGCCGAGGAGGCGGTGGCGATGGAATGGCGCAAGGGCGACGCCGTGAGCCCGGGCGCGGTCTTCACCGGCCACAACGAGAGCGGCCGCCGGCGCTGGAGCACCAAATGCACCGTCACCGACGCCGACCCGGGCCGCCGCTTCGCCTTCGACGTGACCCACACCGTCCTTCCGATCGCCCGCTGGCAGTACGACATCGTCGCGGCCGACGGCGGATGCGAGGTCACCGAGAGCACCTGGGACCGCAGGCCCGGGTGGTTCCGCAAGGTCGCCGGCAAGGCCACCGGCGTCAGCGATCGGGTGGCCGCCAACACCGAGCACATCCGGCTCACCCTGCAGCGCCTCAAACAGCGCGCCGAAACCGAGTAGCCGACCGGCCGCGGGAGTTCTGCCATGACGCGACGCGATCCCGCCGTAGCCGTCGTCGGGGCCGGCATGTCCGGGCTGTGCGTCGCAATCGCGTTGCTGCGCAGCGGTATTACCGATGTGGCCATCTTCGAGAAGGCCGACGAGGTGGGTGGCACCTGGCGCGACAACACCTACCCGGGCCTCACCTGCGACATACCGTCGCGGGTCTACCAGTACACGTTCGCCACCAACCCGAACTGGACGCACCTGTTCTCGCCCGGCCGCGAAATCCAGGACTACTTCCGCGCAATCGCGGACCGCTTCGGTCTGCGGGACCGCATCCGGTTCGGCACCGAAATCACCGACGCCCGTTTCGAGAACGGCCGCTGGTCGTTGCGCACCGCCACCGGGGGCGAGCACGCCGCGGACTTCCTCATCACCGCCACCGGCGTCTTGCATCATCCCCGGATGCCGTCGATTGCCGGCCTCAACGACTTCGGCGGCCACGTCTTTCACTCGGCGCGTTGGGACCATTCGGTCGAGCTGCGCGGCCGCCGGATCGCGATCGTCGGCAACGGGTCGACGGGCGTGCAACTCGTGTGCGGCCTGGCCGGCGTGGCCGGTCGAGTCATGTTGTTCCAGCGCACGGCCCAGTGGGTGCTCAAGCTGCCCAACCCCCGCTACACGCGGTTCACCGGCCTGTCCCGGAACCGATTTCCGTGGCTGGATCGGATGGCGTACCGCGGCTACAGCGTGGTCTTCGACCTCTTCGCGGTGGGGCTGACCAAGCCCGGTGCACGCCGCAAGATCATGGCGGCGCTATGCCGTGCCAGCCTCCGCGAGGTCCGCGATCCCGGCCTGCGCCGGGCCTTGACGCCCGACTACACGCCGATGTGCAAACGGCTGGTGATGTCGAGCGGCTTCTACCGTGCCATGCAGCGCGACGACGTCGACCTGGTCACCGCCGGCATCGACCATGTGGAGCGGCGCGGCATCGTGACCGACGACGGCGTCCTGCACGACGTCGACGTCATCGTGCTCGCCACCGGATTCGACACCCACGCCTTCTTCCGGCCGATGCGGCTGACCGGCCGCGACGGCATCGCCGCCGACGACGTGTGGCGCGACGGGCCGCGGGCCTATCAGACCGTGGCGATGCCGGGCTTCCCCAACTTCTTCATGATGCTGGGGCCGCACAGCCCGGTCGGCAACCTGGCGCTGACGACCGTCGCCGAATCGCAGGCCGAGCACATCCTGGGCTGGATCCAGCGTTGGCGCCGAGGGGAATTCGACACCGTCGAGCCGACGCCGTCGGCTACCGACAGCTACAACGCGGGGCTGCGCGCCGCGATGCCGAACACCGTGTGGACCACCGGCTGTGACAGCTGGTACCTCAACAAGGACGGCGTGCCCGAGGTGTGGCCCTTCACACCGGCTGCGCATCGCGCGATGCTGGCCGACACCGATCCGCGACAGTACGACCTGCGCCGGAGCGCGCCCACGCCCTGAGCACACCCGCGCACAAAACCCGGTACCGCCGGTTTCGCATACTTGGGGGGCGCCACTATACTGGCACCGCGCGGCGTCCAAACGCCGAGGTAGGGGGCAATAATGCTGACCGTCGACGACCAGGCAGCGGGTCCGCACGACGCGTCGCTCGACCACGAACGACTGGTCCTCGAGGCGCGCGACGTGCACTTCGATTGGGCGACGTTGCCGTTCCACTACGTGCCCGGCGAGCCATTCGCCACCCACGTCCTCAACGTGCTGCACCTCCTGCTGCCCGCGGGCGAAGAGTTCTTCGTCGACGTGTTCAAGAAGACCTTGCCGCTGATCAAAGACGACCAGCTGCGGCTGGACGTCCAGGGCTTCATCGGGCAGGAGGCGGTGCATTCCCAGGCGCACGCCGACGTGCTCGCGCACTTCGCCGCGCGGGGCATCGACCTGAGCCCCTACACCAGCCAGATCAAGTGGCTGTTCGACAAGCTGCTCGGCCCGCGTCCCCGGTGGAGCGAACGCCGCCGGCAGAGCTGGCTGCTCGAGCAGGTGTCGCTGGTCTCCGCGATCGAGCACTACACCGCCATCCTGGGCGAGTGGATCCTGAACTCGCCGGCCCACGACGCGATCGGCACCGATCCGGTGATGCTGGACATGCTGCGCTGGCACGGCGCCGAGGAGGTCGAACACAAGGCGGTCGCCTTCGACACCATGAAGCACCTGCGGGCCGGCTACTGGCGACAGGTCCGCGCCCAGCTGGTCGTGTCGCCCGCCATGCTGCTGTTGTGGATACGCGGCGTGCGGTTCATGTACTCGCTGGATCCCTATCTGCCGCCGCGCACCAAGCCGCGCTGGCGGGACTACTTCTCCGCGGCGCGGCGCGGATTGGTGCCCGGGCCGCTGCGTTTCGTGAAAGCCATCGGGAACTACTACCGGCCGGGCTTTCATCCGTCGCAGCTCGGCGGGGTCGGGCTGGCCGTGGACTACCTGGCCGTCTCACCCGCCGCGCGGGCCTCGCACTGACCCATGGGCACCACGTCGAGCCTCACCGCCAGCGACGGCGTCACGCTGGCCGTGCACCGCTACACCGACATCGACCCGGCGCGCCCGACTATCCTGGCGATCCACGGCTTTCCGGACAACCACCACGTCTGGGACGGCGTGGCCCAGGAGCTGGCCGGCCGACCGTACAACGTCGTCGCCTACGACGTGCGCGGCGCCGGTGAATCGTCCTCTCCCACACAGCGTTCCGGGTACCTGTTCGCACAGCTTGTCGCCGACATCGACGCGGTGATCGACAGCCTGGGCGTCGGGCGGGTGCACCTGTTGGGCCACGACTGGGGCTCGATCCAGGCGTGGGCGGCGGTCACCGACGAGTCGGTGATGCGCAAGGTGGCCTCGTTCACGTCGATCTCGGGCCCGCACCTGCAGTACGCGGGGGCGTTTCTGCGGTCCGCGCGCACGCCACGGGCCGTGGCCCGGGTCGCCAGGCAGCTGATCTCGTCGGGCTACATCGGCTTCTTCTTGTGCCCGGGGGTGCCCGAGCTGTCGTTCCGCTCGAGGGTCGGCGTGAAAGTCGTTGAGGCCTTTGAGCGCATCGGCCGCTCGAGCACCCGCAGCCAGCGCCACGAAACCAGGCGGTCGGTGACCGACTATGTCAACGGGCTCAACCTGTACCGGCAGAACATGCCCGCGCCCATGCTGGCGCCGGGCCCGCAGCTCCCGACGACGACGGTCGCCGTGCAGACCCTGGTTCCGCGAAGGGACGTCTTCGTGACGCCCGCGCTGCAGCGCTTCACCGGCGCAATTCCCGATGGCGCCAGGGTGATTGCAATCGAGGGCGGGCACTGGGTGGTGACCTCGCGCCCCGACGTCATCGCCCGGCTGACCGCCGAGTGGGTGGACCGGACGGTCGCCGGCGCGCCCGCCGTGGCCGAGGTGCGCGGCGTCCGCCGGGAGGTATGCGGCAAACTCGCCCTGGTCACCGGCGCCGGCGCCGGGATCGGCAGGGCCACCGCGGTGGAGCTGGCCCGCGGGGGTGCCCGCAAGATCGTGCTGGCCGACCGTGATCGGGTCGCCGCCGCCGAGACCGCCGATGCCGTCCGCGCGGCCTGCGCGGAGGCCGCGGTCTACCAGGTCGACGTCAGCGACGAGGACGCGATGAACGAGCTTGCGGCACAGGTGCGTAACGAGCACGGCGTGGTCGACATCCTGGTGAACAACGCCGGCATCGGGATGGCGGGCCGCTTCCTGGAGACCAGCTCGGCGAATTGGGAAGACATCATGGGGGTCAACGTCGGCGGCGTCATCTCCGGCAGCCGGGCCTTCGGTGCGCAGATGGTCGAGCGCGGCGAGGGCGGCACGATCATCAACGTGGCCTCGGCGGCGGCCTTCCTGCCGTCGAAGTCGATGGTCGCCTACAGCACCACCAAGGCCGCGGTGCTGGCGCTCAGCGAATCGTTGCGCGCCGACTTCGCCGACGAGGGCATCAGCGTCACCGCGGTGTGCCCGGGCTTCGTCAACACCAACATCGCCAAGAGCACGATCTACGCCGGGATGGACGCCCAGCAGCAGGAGCGCGCGCGGGGCAAGGCGGACGCCGCCTACCGGCGCCGCAACTTCACGCCCGAGGCGACCGCCAAGGCGATCGTGAAGGCCATCAAGACCGGTCCGGCGGTGCTGCCGATCGCCGCCGAATCCCGGATCGGCTACGCCATGCGGCGCATCAGCCCGGGGGCGGTTCGGCTGTTCGCGCGCTTGGACATTCGGCAGACGTAGTGGGGCCGGAAGGGGGACTGGTGCCGGAGAGCATTTGGGCCAGCAGGCCCGCCGACCTGTACGGTCGGCGCGACCACGACCGCTTCGGGTCGCTGCTGTGGGGCATCCGGGCGGTGTTCGAGGGATTCGCGACGGTGTCGAGGTGGCAGCCCTCGCGGGTGAAGCCGGTGCAGCGCAAGCTGACCGCGGTCGTAACCAAGCGCGAGGTCGTCGCACCCGACGTCGTCGCGCTGACGTTGGCCGACCCCGACGGCGGGCTGCTTCCCTCCTGGACGCCCGGCGGGCACATCGACGTGCTGTTGCCCTCGGGCCGGCGCCGGCAGTACTCGCTGTGCGGTCCGCCCGGGCGGCGCACCGACTACCGCATCGCGGTGCGCCGGATCGCCGACGGCGGCGGCGGATCCATCGAGATGCACGAGGCTTTCGGCGTGGGCGACACGTGCGAGTTCGAGGGCCCGCGGAATGCGTTCTATCTCGGCACGGCCGAGCGTGACGTGTTGTTCGTGATCGGCGGCATCGGGGTGACCCCCATCCTGCCGATGATCCGTGCGGCCGGGCGGCGCGGGATTGATTGGCGCGCAATCTATACCGGGCGCAGCCGCGAGTACATGCCGCTGCTCGACGAGGTCGTGTCGGTGGCCCCGGAGCGGGTGACGGTGTGGGCCGACGACGAGCATGGCCGCTTCCCGACCGTCGCGGAGCTGCTGGCCGACGCCGGCCCGGCGACGGCCGTCTACGTGTGCGGGCCGAGCGCCATGCTCGAAGCCGTGCGGGTCGCCCGCGACGAACATGCCGGCGCACCACTGCATTACGAGCGGTTCAGCCCGGCGCCGGTGGTCGACGGGGTTCCGTTCGAGCTGGAGCTCGCGCGCTCCCGGCAGGTGCTCGCGGTGCCGGCCAATCGCACGGCGCTCGACGTCATGCTCGACCGGGACCCGACGACGCCCTACTCGTGCCGGCAGGGTTTCTGCGGTACGTGCCGGGTCAAAGTGCTTGCCGGACAGGTGGATCACCGGGGGCGCACCTCGCCCGGCGACGACGGCATGCTGGTGTGCGTGTCGCGGGCCGACGGCGACCGGGTGGTCATCGACGCCTGAGCCGGTTACAGCCGGGACTGCTCCAGGTAGGAGGCCAGCGCGTTGGTCAGCCCACGGCGCGCCATGTCGAGGTCGGCGTAGGAGCCCAGCTGGCGCTCCGACACCAGGCCGCGCATCGCGCCGGGAATCAGCGCGGCCACCTCGCGGACCCGGTCGGGATCGACGGCCAACCCGGCGAACGCGTGCTGGCAGGTCTCCAGCCAGCTCTTGCCCCAGGAAAACAGCTCGGCGGCCGTGCGCGGGAAGAGGCGTTCGAGCTCGTCGGGATCGCGCGGCAGCGCGGCCCGCAGGTTCTCGATCGCGCGCGAATCCGCCGATGCCAGTCCGTTGTAGAGGGTTTCGATGATGGCGCCGACGCGTTCCCGCAGCGGGGCGTCCGGCGAGATCGGTGTCGACAGCGTCGAGAACGTCGCGGCGCGGCGCTCGGCGGTGCGGTGCAGCACCGCGGCCCAGAACCCGTCGGTGTCGCCGAACTGGTACTGCACCGCGCCCCAGGTGGCGCCGATGTCCTTAGCGATGCGGTTGGCCGACACCGAGCCCGGCTCACCGGAGGCCAGGGAGCGCAGCGCGGCCTCGAGCATGCTCTCGCGAGTCGCGTGTCCACGCCGGTTCGGGCGGCGGCCCGCGATCCCGGCTCCGCTGCGTGGGCGTGTCATTGGGCGATCTTATCCACTCGGGCCGGACCGTTCGCGGCGTTTCATAGAGGGTACTTTGATTTCTTGGGAGCGCGGCTTATATTCGTACCCGAGGGAGGGCAGCTGATATGGCAGGGCTCGATGGCTAAGCCGCCGTTGTCGATGAAGCCGACCGGCTGGTTCCAGGTCGCCTGGTCCGACGAGATCGGCGTCGGAGACGTGCACAAGATGAAGTACTTCGACTCCGAGATGGTCGCCTGGCGCGCGGAGTCCGGTCAACTCACGGTGATGAACGCCTACTGCGAGCACCTCGGGGCGCACCTGGGGTATGGGGGCACGGTCGTCGGCGAGGTGCTGCAGTGCCCGTTCCACGGTTGGCAGTGGAGCCAGGAGGGTCGCAACGTCTGCATCCCGTACCAGGACCGGCCCAACCGTGGCCGGCGCATGCGCACCTACCCGGTGGTGGAGCGCAACGCGTCGGTCTACATCTGGCACGACGTCGAGCGCCGCGAACCGTACTTCGACCCGCCGGATGTGTTCGCCGCGTTCGACGACGGCAGCAGCGCCGACGACTACTACCCGCAGCAGCGCCTCTACCGCGAGACGCTGGAGATGCACCCGCAGTACGTGCTGGAAAACGGGGTGGACTTCGCGCATTTCAAGTACGTGCACCAGACGCCGATCGTGCCGGTGTTCACCCGTCATGATTTCGTCGAGCCGGTGTCGTATGTCGATTTCACGATCACCTTCGAGGGCGACGACGGCCAGAAGATCGAGGACGTCAACAGCGGCGTGCAGGCGATCAACGGCGGCCTGGGGATCGCGGTGACCAAGAGCTGGGGGATGATCGACAACCGCACCATCTCGGCGATCACCCCGGTCGACGAGCGCACCTCCGACGTCCGCTTCATGGTCTACATCGGACGAACGCCTGCCAAAGACGCGGCCCGCGCCGAACTCAAGGCGACCGAATTCGGGCGGGAAGTGATCCGCCAGTTCACCCAGGACATCGAGATCTGGCAGCACCAACGGTATTCGGATCCACCCGCACTGGCCGCCGACGAGTACGAGGGATTCACGGCGATTCGCCAGTGGGCCAAACAGTTCTATCCCGATGGGATCGGTGGCAGCGCCGCCGAAGTCTATGCAGCGTCGCAGAAAGGCTGAATGGAAATGAATGCACCCGCCGGACCGGTCCGCGTCTTCCAGGTCGGAAGCGGCAATGTCGGCTCGGAGATGATCAGGCGGATCGCCAGCCAGCCCGACCTCGAACTCATTGGCGTGCACTGCTATTCGCCAGAGAAGGTCGGCAAGGACACCGGCGAGTTCGCGGGCGTGGGGGCCAACGGGGTGAAGTTCACCGGGACCATCGAGGAGATCATCGCCGCCAAGCCGGACGTGCTGACCTTCCACGGTGTGTTCCCCGACGAGGACCTCTACGTCAAGGTGCTCGAGGCGGGCATCGACATCGTCACCACCGCGGACTGGATCACCGGCTGGCATCGCGACACCAACCACCCGCACCCGTCGGGCAAACCGGTGAGCCGCCTGCTGGCCGAGGCCGCCGAGAAGGGCGGGGCGACGTTCTACGGCACCGGGATGAACCCGGGGCTGAATCAGATTCTGGGCGTGGTGTGCTCGGCCGATGTCGCCGACATCGAGAACATCACCACCATCGAGTCCGTCGACGTGTCGTGCCACCACTCCAAGGACACCTGGATCGAGGTGGGCTACGGCCAGCCGGTCGACGACCCGGAAATCCCGTCGAAGCTCGAGAAGTACACCCGCGTCTTCGCCGACAGCGTGTACATGATGGCCGACTGCTTCGACCTCACGCTCGACGAGGTCACGTTCAGCTACGAGCTGGGCGCCTGCACCAAGGACGTCGACCTGGGCTGGTACACGCTGCCCAAGGGTTCGCTCGGCGGCAACTACATCAAGTACCAGGGCATGGTCGACGGCGTGCCGCGGGTCGAGACGCACCTGGAATGGCAGATGACCCCGCACACCGATCCCAGCTGGAACATCAAGGGCTGCTACATCACCCAGATCAAGGGCGATCCGTGCATCTACAACAAGCACATGATCTTTCCGAAGCCCGGCGTGGACCTGTCCAACCCGGACAGCTTCGCCTCGATCGGCATGACCGTGACCGGCATGCCCGCCCTCGCCGCGATCAAGTCGGTGATCGCGGCGCCGCCGGGGCTCATCACCAGCGCCGACCTGCCGCTGCGCGGCTTCGCCGGGCGGTTCGTCACGTAGGCGAAGTCAGGGGCCGGCGCGGTCGCCGATGCCGCGCTCGGGGTGGTGATAGTCGTTGGTGCGAGCCCCGCGGTCCAGCCGCGGCGGCGGTATCCACTCGGTGTCCCCGCGGGCGTTCTTTCTCGTCCGCCAGCCCTTTTCGACCAGCTTGTGGTGTGGCGCGCAGGCGAAGGTGAGGTTGTCGGCATCGGTCGTTCCGCCAGCCGCCCATTCGTTCAGGTGGTGCACCTCGCACCAATAGCCGGGCGCGTCGCAGCCCGGATGGGTGCAGCCGCGGTCGTGCGCGTAGAGGACGATGCGCTGATCCGGTGAGGCAATGCGCCGTGACCGGCCGAGATACAGTGGGCGGCTGGAATGCTCGTCGAACACGACGAGATAGTGGTGGGCGTGGCGGCCCATCCGGATCACGTCGCGCATGGGCAGCAGAGTTCCGCCGCCGGTGACCGCGCGCCCGGTGCCCGACGTCAGCTCCTGCAGTGTGGTCGACACGATCAAGGCCACCGGTAATCCGTTGTGCTGGCCGAGTTTCGGGTCGCCCAGCTGGCCGCGCACCAGCGCATTGAGGGCGTCGTGCCGGCGCTGGGAGGGAGTGCGCCCGTCGCGGCGCGCGCACTCGTCATCGGGTTCGCCCTCGACACAGGGTGTTTCGTCATCCGGGTTGCACATCCCGGGCGCCGCGAAGTGGGACAGCCACGCATCGAAGTTGGCGCGCAGCTCCGGGGAGGCGACCAGTTTTCCGACGCTCATGCCGTCGGCGCGTTGGCCGCACCAGGTGAAGCCGCGCTGCCGGGCGCGGTCGAGGTCGGAGAATTTTCCGTCCGGGTTGATCGACAGCGCGTAGCGGTGTGCGGCCTTCTGCAACTGATCGGGACGCAGCTTCTTCGCTTGTTCGGCCAGGAACCGCTCGGCGTCGTCCGCCGTGGCCACGGGCACGGACTCCGGAAGATCGCGCACGAACCCCTGGATCACCCGGAGGTGCTGGCCGTCGAGCGCACCGTCGCGCCACGCCACGGCGGTGGCGGGCAATTCGGGCGGCAACTCCTGACCAGTGAGGGTCAGCCGCGGCGAGAGCTGGGTGGCATCGTGCAGGCGGCGGGACGCCTCGGCGCAGCTGATCCGCAGCCAGTCGGCGACGACCTTGTGCACCGGGCCACCGATGGCGGCGGGGTCCTCTTTCGCCAGGCCCGCGATCACGTCGTGGCCGACCGCGATCTGGCGTCGGCGTGAGGTCTCCATCCTTTCCAGCACGCGCAGCCGGACGACGGAGTCCAAGAGATCGAAGTTCAGCCCGCGGACCGCCGCGTCGGCGGCGTCCAGCGCGGCCATGACGTCGGCCGCCCCACCCGGAACCTCGATCGAATGCATGTTCGAATTTTATGCGCGGCCGTGCGGAGGGAAAACGGCCGACGCGACATCTGTGGATAAACCACGGACTGTGGATAAAAGCACCCCGGCTAGGGTGAAAGCCATGCGGGTCGGAGTGCTGGGAGCCAAGGGAAAAGTCGGATCGACGATGGTGGCCGCCGTGCGGGCCACCGAGGATCTGACGCTGTCCGCCGAAGTGGACGCCGGTGACCCGCTGAGCCTGCTGACCGACGGCGACACCGAGGCGGTCATCGACTTCACCCACCCTGACGTGGTGATGGGCAACCTGGAGTTCCTCATCGGCAACGGGATTCACGCCGTCGTGGGCACGACGGGCTTCACCGCCGAGCGCCTGCAGCAGGTTCAAGCCTGGCTCGCCGAGAACCCGAAAACCTCGGTGCTGATCGCGCCGAACTTCGCGATCGGGGCGGTGCTGTCCATGCACTTCGCCAAGCAGGCCGCGCCCTTTTTCGACTCGGCCGAGGTGATCGAGCTGCATCACCCGCACAAGGCCGACGCCCCGTCGGGCACCGCGACGCGCACCGCCAAACTGATCGCCGAGTCACGAAAAGGCTTGCCGCCCAACCCCGACGCCACCAGCACCAGCCTGCCGGGCGCGCGGGGCGCCGACGTCGACGGGATCCCGGTGCACTCCGTGCGCCTGGCCGGTCTGGTCGCTCACCAGGAGATCCTGTTCGGCACCGAGGGGGAGACGCTGACCATCCGCCACGACAGCATCGACCGGACCTCGTTCGTCCCCGGTGTGCTGCTGGCCGTGCGGCGCATCAAGGAACACCCCGGCCTGACGGTGGGCTTGGAGCCCCTGCTCAATCTGCAATGAGCTGAATCTGCCATGACCAAAGCGCTGCGCACCCAACTGCTCGTCGCCTTCATGTGCGTCGCGTTGTTGGTGTACTTCGCGCTGCTGGGGCGGGTGGCCGTCGCGATGATCGCCTCCGGCCGGGCCGCCGCCGTCGGCCTCGGGCTGGCGGTGTTGATCATGCCGGTCATCGGCCTGTGGGCCATGATCGCGACCCTGCGTGCGGGGTTCGCGCACCAGCGGCTCGCGCGCCTGATCGCCGCCGACGGAATGGAACTGGACACCAGCGCGCTGCCGCGCCGGCCGTCGGGCCGCATCCAGCGCGGCGCGGCCGACGCGCTGTTCGCCACGGTGCGCACCGAGGTGCAAGACCACCCCGACGACTGGCGGCGCTGGTACCGGCTGGCTCGCGCTTACGACTATGCGGGGGATCGCCGCCGCGCCCGCGAAGCGATGAAGACGGCCGTGACCCTGCAGGGCCACCATGAGTAAGACGCTGCTGATCGTGCACCACACGCCGTCGCCGCACACGCACGAGATGTTCGAGGCGGTCGTCGCCGGGGCGACCGACCCCGAGATCGAGGGCGTGGAAGTGCTGCGGCGCCCGGCCCTGACGGTCTCGCCGGCCGAGATGCTGGCCGCCGACGGCTACCTGCTGGGCAGCCCGGCCAATCTCGGCTACATCTCGGGTGCCCTCAAGCACGCCTTCGACTGCTCCTACTACCAGCTGCTCGACTCCACCCGCGGGCGGCCCTTCGGGCTGTACCTGCACGGCAACGAGGGCACCGAGGGCGCCGAGCGCGCGGTCGACACCATCACGACCGGGCTGGGGTGGTCCAAAGCCGCTGAGACGGTGGTGGTTTCGGGCAAGCCCGACAAGGAGCGGCTGCAGGCGTGCTGGGAGCTCGGCGCCACGGTCGCCGCTCAGTTGATGGAGTGACGCGGAGCTACTCGTAGGTCGGCTTGAACGCGTCGGCCGGCTGCGCCAGGGCCAGCGCCGAGCTGGTGCCGATCGGGCCGTGCCGGTCGAACAGGGTGGCCGCCCCGGTGGCGACCCCGGCCGTGCCGTAGTGACTCTGGGCGGCCAGGCCGAGGAATTCACCGTCGGGCAACCGGCTCGCGGTCACGGTGTAGTCGGCGTTGATGTAGCGCAATCCGCCGGTGCCCCAATGGGTGAGCGAACTCGTGATGTCACCGACGAACGCCAGGCGGGTAAACGGGGTGAGCGGGTAACCCTGCACCATCGGCCGAAAGACCCTGGCCCACGCGAACTTCTGGGAGTCGGACTGCTCCCATTCGCCGGCGGCGATGCCCGGGCTGCCGTCGCGGGTCGCCCCGTACCCCCAGATGAGAAACGGCATCTCGGCCGGGAAGCCGTCCGAGGAGGTCGGGAGTGGGGGCATTTCGACCGGGAAAGACCACACCTGACCGTCGGGGTGATCGCCGCGACGCAGGAACAGCGCGCTGGCCCGCGCCACCACCGTGCCGTTTTGGACCAGCTCGCCGTCGACCAGCCTGATGCGCCGACCCTCCCGTAGGACCGATGTCCGGATCTGCACCGGCAACATCAGCGCCGGGCGCAACAGGTCGACCGTGAACCGGGCGGGCTGCAGGTCCGGGTCGACGCCGGATTGCTCTATGCCCCAACCCAACAGGCCGCCGACGATCTGGCCGCCCATGGCCGCGCCCCACGGCCCTTGCGTCATCGTGCCCGGAACATAGGAGTCGCCGTCTACAGTGAAAAACGCCTCGGGCATGATGGCGGAATCGTTCGTCACCGCTATCACGATAGGACACCGGAGAGTAAGGACCGGGTATGCCTCCAGTGATCGAAATCGCGCGCGACCGCAACCCGTTCCCGACGGTCGGGGTGTCCCGCGGCCGCGACGGGATCCCGCGCTACGACGGGCTGCCCGCCACCCTGCTGGACATGCTCGCCGAACACGTCGACGCCCGACCGGACAGCGAGGCCCTGGTCGAGCTGGGCGCCGGCCGGCTGACGTACCGGCAACTCTGGGACCGCGCGGCGCGGGTGGCCGGTGGACTGCGGGTGGCCGGCGTGAAAGAGGGCGACCGGGTCGCGGTGCGCTACCCCGCGGGGATCGACTGGGCGCTCGCGTTCTGGGGCGTCGTGATGGCCGGCGGCGTTGCGGTGGCGGTCAATACGCGCTCCGCGCAACCGGAGGTCGACTTCGTCCTGTCCGACTCGGGCGCGCGGCTGGATCTGGCGCCGGATGCCGCGCTGCCCGACGGGCCGCCGTACGTCACCGAGGAACTCGGCCGCGCCGACGTGGCCGCCCTGTTCTACACCTCGGGCACCACCGGGCACCCCAAAGGGGTGCCGACCACGCACGAGGCGTTCCTGACCAACACCGAGAACGCGATCCGGTGCCTGCGCCAGCCGCGGGACCTCGGCGAGGGCATGCGGACGCTCATCTCCGTTCCGCTGTTCCACGTGACGGGTTGCAATTCACAGCTTTTGGCCGCCGCCCGGCTCGGGGGAGCGTCGGTGATCATGCCCACGCTGGATCTCGACGTCCTGATCGCCGCCCTGGGCGCCGAGCGCGTTTCGGTCATGGTGACGGTGCCGGCGGTCTACTCACTGTTGTTGCGGCACAGCGGTTTCGCTGGGGCCGACGTCTCCGGGGTGCGGTGGGTGGGATACGGCGGGGCCCCGATCGCCCCGTCGCTGGTGCGGTCGGTGAAGAGCGCGTTCCCGCACGCCACCGTGTTCAACGGCTATGGCATGACGGAGTCGGCCTCGCTGATGACGGTGCTGCCCGACGACGACGCCATCGAGCACGCCGACTCGGTCGGGTACGCGGTCCCGTCGGTGGACCTCGGGGTGATCCCGTTCGGCGACGACCCCCGCGTGGGTGAGCTGGTGACCCGGGGCGCCAACATCACCGCCGGCTACTGGAACCGGCCCGAGGCCACGGCAACGACCTTTGCCGACGGCTGGTTGCACACCGGCGACGTGGTGCGGGTCGACGACGCGGGCAGGGTGCACCTCATCGACCGGCTCAAGGACATCATCAACCGCGGGGGCGAGAACGTCTCGAGCGTCGAGGTCGAAGCCGTGCTGCTGGCGGCGCCCGGTGTCGCGGACGCCTGCGTGCTCGGCGTCGCCGACGACGTGATGGGGGAGAAGGTGGGGGCGGTGTTGTTCGGGGGCGACGCCGAGATCGACGTGCCGGCGGTGCTCGAGCATTTGCCGGGGCCAGCTGGCCGACTTCAAAGTGCCGCAATACGTCACGGTGGCCGCTGAGGCGCTGCCGCGCAATGCCGGCGGCAAGCTGCTCAAGGCGAGGCTCCGCGAACAGGTGCGGTGGGGGGAGCCCCTGCGATGAGCGCGAGCCTGCTGGTCGCCAACCGCGGCGAGATCGCACTGCGAATCATCCGCACCGCAACCGAACTGGGCATGCGAACTATCGCCGTCTACGCCGACGACGACGCGCAGAGCCCGCACGTGCACGCGGCCGACGAGGCGATCGGGCTGCCCGGCGGCGGCCCGCAGGCCTACCTGGACCAGTCCGCCGTGCTGGCGGTGGCGAAGAGTTCCGGCGCGGACCTCATCCACCCCGGCTACGGATTCCTCAGCGAGAACGCCGAATTCGCCCACGCGTGCGCGGCCGGCGGCTTCACATTCGTCGGCCCCGACCCCGGGGTGCTCGGGTTGCTCGGTAACAAGACCGCGGCCCGCGGCGCCGCGCTGGCCGCCGGGGTGCCGGTGCTGCCCGCGACCGAAGGGGCGAGCAGCGTCGAAGACGTCAAGGCGTTCTTCGCCGCCCAGGGCGGCGGCATCATGCTCAAGGCCCTGGCCGGCGGTGGCGGGCGGGGAATGCGCAAGGTGCACAGCGCCGATCAGATCGACGACGCCTACCAGCGCTGCGCGGCCGAGGCGCGGCTGGGTTTCGGCGATGCGGCGCTGTTCGCCGAGGCGCTGCTCGACGACGCCCGCCACATCGAGGTGCAGGTCGTCGCCGCGCCGGCCGGTCACCAGACGCACGCGCTGGCGGTCGGCGATCGCGACTGCAGCATCCAACGCCGCTACCAGAAGCTGGTCGAAATAGCTCCCGCCCAAGGCCTTTCCGATGCCGTACGCCGGGCTCTGCACCAGGCGGCGGTGCGGCTGTGCGCGCGCGTGGGCCTGCGCGGGCTGGCAACGGTGGAATTCCTGGTCACCGGCGAGGAGTTCGTCTTCCTCGAAGTCAACCCGCGAATCCAGGTGGAACACACCGTCACCGAGGAAACCACCGGCCTCGACGTGGTGGCCATCCAGCTGGCGATCGCCGGCGGCGCATCGTTCTACGGGCTGGGGTTGCCGGCCGGGATCGCTTCCGACGGCCTCGAAATCATCGGCGAGCCGGCCGCCCAGCGCGGCATCGCGATTCAGCTCAGGGTCAACGCGGAGACGTTCGGGCCCGACTTTTCCGTGGTGCCGTCGGCGGGCACGCTGACGGTGTTCACCCCGCCGAGCGGGCCGGGCGTGCGCGTCGACACCTATGGCCGGCCGGGGCTGGCCGTGAGCCCGCAGTACGACTCGCTGCTGGCCAAGGTCGTCGTCCATGTGCGCGGGACGTCGTGGTCGGCGGCACTCCGCAAGGCCGGCACCGCCCTGTCCGAGTTCGGCATCGAAGGCATCCACACCAACATCGGATTCCTCCGCGAGCTGCTGACTACGGAGCGGGTCGAATCCGGTTGGGTGAGCACGGGTTTCCTCGACGGCAAGCTTCCCGAGCTGGCCCGGGCCGCGCAGTCGCACGAGCAAGAGCCGCGGCCGACGGCGGTCGAGCTCTATCCCGGCGAGGACGCGCTGCGCGCGCAGCTGGCCGGCACCGTGGTCGAGGTGGCGCCCGAAGGGGCCGAGTGCGCCGCCGGAAGCCAGCTGGTCGTCCTGGAAGCGATGAAGATGCAGCACGTGCTCGTCGCGCCGGACACCCTGCGGACCGTCCGGATTCTGGTGACGCCCGGGCAGGTCGTCGGCACCGGCGACCCGCTGCTGATCTTCACCCGCACCGAGGCGGGCGCGGACGGCGGGTCCGCCACGGCCGCAACCGATCTCGACCGGCCGCGCGCCGACCTCGACGAGGTGACGCAGCGTCACGCGCTCACGCTGGACGAGGGCCGTGTGGCCGCCGTCGCCAAGCGGCACAACCAGGGTCGCCGCACCGCGCGGGAGAACATCGCCGACCTGGTCGATCCCGGCAGCTTCGTCGAATACGGCGCGTTGGCCATCGCGGCGCAGCGCAGCCGCCGCTCGGAAGCCGACCTGATCGCCAACACCCCGGCCGACGGCCTGGTAGCCGGCCTGGCGACCATCGGCGCGCAGCGGTTCGGCCGGGCCGCGGCCGAGGCCGTCGTGGTCTCTTACGACTACACCGTGCTGGCCGGCACGCAGGGCATGCGCAACCACGCCAAGACCGACCGCGCCTTCGACCTGGCCGCGCGAAAGCGTCTACCCGTGGTGCTGTTCGCCGAGGGCGGCGGGGGCCGGCCGGGCGATACCGACGTCGGCGGCGTCGCCGGGCTGGACGTGCCGACCTTCCGGATGCTGGCCGGACTGCGCGGCGAGGTGCCGCTGGTGTCGATCGTGTCCGGCCGATGCTTCGCCGGCAACGCCGCGCTCGCCGGGGTCTGCGACGTGATCATCGCAACACCGGACGCCAACATCGGGATGGGGGGCCCGGCGATGATCGAGGGCGGCGGGCTGGGCGTGTACCCGCCGGAAGCGATCGGCCCGATCGGCGTGCAGCGCCGCAACGGCGTGATCGGCCTGGTCGCCCGGGACGAGGCGCACGCGGTGTCGCTGGCCAAGAACTATCTGTCCTACTTTCAGGGCAGCCTGGGTGAGTGGGAAGCGCCCGATCCCCGCCTGGCCCGCCATGTGGTGCCGCAGAACCGGTTACGCGCCTACGACGTGCACCGGGCGATCGAGGCGATCGTCGACGTCGGATCGGTGCTGGAGCTGCGGCCCGACTATGGCGTGGGCATCGTCGCGGCGCTGGTGCGCGTCGAAGGGGTGCCCTATGGGCTGATCGCCAACAGCACCCACCACTTGGGCGGTGCGATCGATGCCGAGGCGGCCGACAAGACCGGCGACTTCCTGACACTGTGCGAATCGTTTGGGCTGCCGGTGATTTCGTTGTGTGACACGCCCGGCTTCATGGTGGGGCCCGATGCCGAGACCCAGGCGGCGGTTCGCCGTTTCGGCCGGATGTTCGTGCTCGGCGCGCGGCTGACCGTGCCGCTGGGAATGATCATCTTGCGCAAAGGATATGGGCTCGGCGCCATGGCGATGGCCGGCGGTTCCTTCCGCGCGCCCCAGTTCACCGTCGCCTGGCCGACGGGGGAGATCGGCGGTATGGGCTTGGAAGGCGCTGTGCGCCTTGGCTACAGCAAGGAGTTGGCCGCGGTCGAGGACCCTGCTGAACGGCAGAACCTCTTCGATCGCCTCGTGGCCGCCGCCTACGAGCACGGCAAGGCATTGCGTGCGGCCACCACGTTCGAGCTGGACGACGTGATAGACCCGTCAGCCTCCCGGGCCTGGATCACCAGGCTCTCGGGAGGCTGACCGGGTTTGAGCGATTATCCGTGGCCGGAGCCGCAGCCGACGCCGGGCAGGCAGCCGGTGCCGCCGGGCACTCCGCCGGGGCCGGCGAACTGGCCGCCGGAGCCGCAGCCCACACCCGGGACGCAGCCCTGACCACCGGGTCCGCCGCCGGGACCGTTGAACTGGCCTCCCGAGCCGCAGTTTCCGTTGGCGTCGCAGCCGCCGCCGCCCGGGTCCTGCTTAAACGTGATGTGGGTCGGCGCGGGTCCGGCGACGGAAACGTCAGCGACGGCCGCGGGCGCTGCGGCGATAGCCGCTGCGACAGCCCCGGCGACGACCAGCGGTTTCATGAGTGTCAATTTCGATAGCATGCGCCTGGCATACCACCTCAACACATGTCCAAAACATCGCGAATAAAATTCGGTGGCAAACAACGGAAGGCCAACGACATGACCTCACAAGATCTGACCGGCCGTACCGCAATCATCACCGGCGCGTCACGCGGAATTGGCCTGTCGATCGCTCAACAGCTGGCGGCCGCCGGCGCCAACGTGGTGCTGACCGCCCGCAAGCAGGAGGCGGCCGACGAGGCCGCCGCGCAGGTCGGTGAGCGGGCCGTCGGTGTCGGGGCGCATGCGGTCGACGAGGAGGCGGCCCGGCGCTGCGTGGACATGACGCTCGAGCGCTTCGGCAGCGTCGACATCCTGGTCAACAACGCGGGAACCAACCCCGCGTACGGTCCGCTGATCGACCAGGACCACGCCCGGTTCACCAAGATCTTCGACGTCAACCTGTGGGCTCCGCTGCTGTGGACCTCGCTCGTCGTCAAGTCGTGGATGGGCGAGCACGGTGGGGCGATCGTCAACACGGCCTCCATCGGCGGCATGCACCAGTCGCCGGCGATGGGCATGTACAACGCCACCAAGGCCGCGCTGATCCACGTCACCAAGCAACTGGCGCTGGAACTTTCGCCGCGCGTGCGGGTCAACGCGATCTGCCCCGGCGTGGTGCGCACCAGGCTGGCCGAGGCGCTGTGGAAGGACCACGAGGATCCGCTGGCGTCGTCGATCGCGCTCGGACGCATCGGCGAACCGATCGACGTGGCCGCGGCGGTCGCCTTCCTTGTTTCCGACGCGGCGAGCTGGATCACCGGCGAAACCATGGTCATCGACGGTGGTCTACTGCTGGGCGCCGCACAGGGATTCCAGTCCGCACCCGGCGGCGGGCAATGAACGCCTTCGACGCGGCCGATCTGGACGCGCGGGTGCGGGCACTGCTGGACGAACACGACCCGAAGGCCAGTGACCCGCGGGAATTCCTTGGTGCGCAATACGATGCGGGCCTGGCCTGGGTGCACCTGCCCCAGGGCTTCGGCGGGCTGGATCTGCCACGCACCGCGCAGGAGCGCGTCGACGCCCGACTGGCCGCCGCCGGAGCGCCGGTGGGCGGCACCCCCAAGAACTACATCGGGATGGGCATGGCTGCGCCAACCATCGCGGCGTTCGGCACCGACGAGCAGAAGCGAAAGTTCCTGCGCCCGTTGTTCGCCGGCGAGCAGATCTACTGCCAGCTGTTCAGCGAGCCTGGCGCCGGATCCGACCTCGCCGGGGTATCCACCCGCGCGGTCCGCGACGGCGACGGATGGATTGTCAATGGGCAGAAGGTGTGGACGTCGCAGGCGCAGCACGCGCAGATGGCCATCCTGGTCGCCCGCACCGATCCGAACGTGCCCAAACACGCAGGCCTGACCTACTTTCTCTGCGACATGACCCAACCCGGAGTCGAGATCCGGCCGCTGCGCCAGATCACCGGGGAGGCCGAATTCAACGAGGTCTTCCTCACCGACGTCCAGGTGCCCGACGCGAACCGGCTCGGCCCTGAGGGCGGTGGCTGGCGGGTCGCGACCACCACCCTCAACAACGAACGGGTCGCGATCGGTTCGCGCGCCGGGGTGCCGCGGGAGGGCGGCCACATCGGCAAGGTCGCCGACGCCTGGCGTGACGAGCCGGCCCTGCGCGACCCCGCCATGCACGACCAGCTGATGCGGTTGTGGGTGGACGCGGAGGTCTTTCGGCTCGCCGGTGAACGGCTGCGCCAGCAGGCCGCCACCGGTCAGCCCGGTCCGGAGGGCGCCGGAATGAAGGTGGCGTTCGCCGATCTGGCGCAAGCGATTTCGGGATTCGAGATCGAACTGCACGGCGAATCCGGCCTGTACTACGACGACTGGACCATGCGCCGCCCCGAGACGGTCGACTTGGTCGGCCGCGAGCCCGGCTACCGCTACCTGCGGGCGCGCGGCAACTCGATCGAGGGCGGCACGTCAGAAATCCTGCGCAACACGATCTCCGAACGGATTCTCGGCCTGCCGGGTGAACATCGCGTCGACAAGGACGCCGCGTGGAAGGACCTGCCGCGATGAGCCCGCAGCGCGTGCCGACCGGGGACCTGCTCTACTCGGACACCGAAGAGGCGCTGCGGGCCGGCGTGCGTCAGCTGTTCGCCGAGCGTTGTCCGCCTGAGTCGGTGTCCGGCGTGTATGACGCGCAACCCCAAGACTTCTCGGGTGTGTGGCGCACGCTGGCCACCGAACTGGGCGTGGCCGGGCTGATGGTTCCCGAGTCGCTCGGCGGTGCCGGCGCCAGCGCCCGCGAGGCCGCGGTGGTCATGGAGGAGATCGGCCGGGCCGTCGCGCCGGTGCCGTTCTTGTCCAGCGCGGTCCTCGCCACGGTCGCGCTCCTGGGCGCCGGGGACACCCAGACCGTCTCGGCGCTGGCCCAGGGCGAGCTGACCGCGGCGTTGGTGGTGCCGCTGACCACCGCGCCCGGCGACCCGGTGACCGGCGTGAGCGGGGGACCCAGCGGACTCAACGGATCGGTCACCGCGGTGGCCGGTGCCGGCGAGGCCGACCTGCTGGTGGTGCCCGTTGCCGGGCCGGACGGGCTCGAGCTCCACACCGTCGACCGCGCCGCGGCGGGCGTGCAGGTGTCGCCGCTGCTCGCGCTGGACATGACCAGACCCCTTGCGGCCGTGACGTTTTCGGGTACACCTTCCTCGAAGGTCGGAGCGGGCGACGGGCCCCTCGCCGATGCCATCCTCGCCGGAGCTGCCCTGCTCGCCTCCGAGCAACTCGGCGTCGCCCAGTGGTGCTTCGACACCACACTGGACTACGCCCGGCAACGCCGGCAGTTCGGCCGCACGATCGGCTCCTACCAGGCGATCAAGCATCGGCTGGCGGACCTGTGGTTCGACGTCGGGGCGGCGGCGGCCGCGGCCCGCTATGCGGCCGACACCTGCGCCCGGGCCGACGACGACGCGGCCGCGGCGGCCGCCATCGCCCAGGCCTACTGCAGCGATATCGCCGTGCGCGCCGCCGAGGAATGCATACAGCTGCACGGCGGCATCGGAATGACCTGGGAGTATCCCGCGCACCTCTACCTCAAGCGGGCCAAGAGCGACCAGTTGGCGTTCGGGACCGGCTACCGGCACCGCGCCCGGCTGGCCGAGTTGGTGAACCTGCCGCCGAGCTAGACGGCGCCGGGCAACCCTCAGCGCGGTAACGCCGCGGCGAATACGCCCGTCATCGCGTCCCAGTGCCGCTCGGCGGCCGCGGGGTCATACGGCGCGTTGTCCGGGACGGCGAATCCGTGGCCCGCCGCATACCACTCGATGGTGTGCTCGACCCCGGCCGCCGTCAGCGCCTTGTCGAGCTGTTCGGCGTGATCGGCGGTGAACGACGCGTCGTTCTGGGCGCCGCCCACGTACACCGTCGCGCTCATCCGGTCGGCCAGCAGGTGCGGGCTGTCGTCGGTGTCTGTTACCAGGCCGCCGCCGTGGAAGGACGCCGCGGCGGCCACCCGATCGGGCACCCGGCCGGCGACCATCAGCGACGTCCGCCCGCCCATGCAATAGCCGCACACGCCGAAGCGTTCGCCGCACACCTCGGGGCGGGCGGCCAGGTAGTCGAAGAACGCGGTGGCATCGGCGGCCATCCGGTCCGGGGTGACGCTGCCGATCATCGAAAACAGGCGCCCGCGTTCCTTCTGGTCGCTGAAGACGGTCGCCATGTCGAACGGCGCCCAGTCGGCGGTGCGGTAGTAGACGTCCGGGAGCAGCACGGCATAGCCGAAGCCGGCCAGCTTGGCGGCCATCTGCTCGAACGTGTCCCGCACGCCGCCGGCGTCGGGATACATGACCACACCGGGCCAGGGGACTTGGGATTCCGGACCGTCGGGGGTGAACAGGTGCACCGTGCAGGTGCCATCGGGGGTGGTGACGACGTCGGTGATATTCGGCATGGCACCCGTTCTACTCCCCGCTGCGACGCCCGAAAACATCGGCGCCGACCCGCCGCGCCCGGCTTCGCCGCGCTCGCGATCGCCGCTGGATAAATCGGCGCCGACCCGCCGCGCCCGGCTTCGCCGCGCTCGCGATCGCCGCTAAGCTGACCGCGTGCCAATCCCGACGCCCTACGAGGACCTGCTCCGCCTGGTGCTCGATGCGGGAACGGCCAAATCCGATCGCACCGGCACCGGAACCCGAAGCCTGTTCGGTCAGCAGCTGCGCTATGACCTGTCGGCCGGCTTCCCGCTGCTCACTACCAAAAAGGTGCACCTCAAGTCGGTGGTCTATGAGTTGCTGTGGTTCCTGCGTGGCGATTCCAACGTCAGCTGGCTACACGAGCACGGTGTCACCATCTGGGACGAATGGGCAAGCGACACAGGCGATCTCGGTCCGATCTACGGTGTGCAGTGGCGGTCCTGGCCCACCCCGTCGGGCGAGCACGTCGATCAGATCAGCGCGGCCCTGGATTTGCTGCGCACCGACCCGAACTCGCGGCGCATCATCGTGTCCGCTTGGAACGTCGGTGAGATCCCGCAGATGGCGCTGCCGCCGTGCCACGCCTTCTTCCAGTTCTACGTCGCCGACGGGCGGCTGAGCTGCCAGCTCTACCAGCGCAGCGCCGACCTGTTTCTGGGCGTGCCGTTCAACATCGCCAGCTACGCGCTGCTGACGCACATGATGGCCGCGCAGTCCGGCCTGTCGGTCGGCGAATTCGTGTGGACGGGCGGGGACTGCCACATCTACGACAACCACGTCGAGCAGGTGCGGCTGCAACTGAGCCGCGAGCCCCGCCCCTACCCGGAACTCGTTCTGGGCGAACGGGATTCGATTTTCGACTACACCTACGACGACGTCGTCGTGCGCAACTACGATCCGCACCCGGCCATCAAAGCCCCCGTCGCGGTATGACCCGTAGCACCGAGGTGGGCCTGGTGTGGGCCCAGTCGACCTCCGGCGTCATCGGGCGTGGCGGCGGCATCCCCTGGAACGTTCCGGAAGACCTTGCGCGGTTCAAAGAGGTGACGATGGGGCACACCGTGGTGATGGGCCGGCGGACATGGGACTCGCTACCGACCAAGGTGCGTCCGCTGCCCGGCCGGCGCAACGTCGTGCTGTCGCGCGAGGACGGCTTCGCCGCCGAGGGGGCGCAGGTGGTCGGCTCGCTGGACGCGGCCCTCGCCGGGGCCGAGGGTGAGCTCGCGATGTGGGTGATCGGCGGCGGGCAGGTGTATCTGGCCGCGCTGCCGTACGCGACCCGGTGCGAGGTCACCGAGATCGAGCTCGACCTGCGCCGTGACGACGACGACGCGCTGGCGCCCGCCCTGGACGACACCTGGGTGGGCGAGACGGGGGAGTGGCAGGCCAGCCGCTCCGGGCTGCGGTACCGCTTCCACAGCTACCGTCGCTGAGCCTGCGCGCCTGCTCGCGCTCGGCCCCGACCTGACATACTCGGACTCGGGGGGTCGGTCGCACAGGGTCTACCAGGCGTTTCCGGACAAAGGGGGAATTGCAGTGATAACCGAACCCGTGAAGACGTTCTCGCGAAAGTTCATGGGCTACGACGCGGCCGCCGTCGATGCCCACATCGAGATGTTGACCACCAAGCAGCAACTGCTGCTTGACGATGTCGAGAGCCTGCGGGCCCGGCTGCAGGAATCCGGCGAGCAAACCGCGGCGCTGCGCAAGGAAGTGGCCGTCCTCACGGACACGTCACCCTCGCCGCATGCGATGCAGCAGCGGATGGCGAAGATGCTGCGGCGCGCCGTCGACGAGGTCGCCGAGATGCAGGCCGAGGCGCGCGCCGAGGCGGACGCGCTGATCGCGGCGGCGGAGGCCGAGGCCGAAGCCGCCGAACGCAAACGCGACGAGGTGCTCGCGGACATGGCCGCCCAGCAGAAAGCGCTCGAAACCGAATACGCGGAGACCAAGGAGAAGCTCGACGCCGAACTGGCCGAGATGCGCGCCGAAACCCAAGCGGCGATCGAGGAGGCGCGCCAGAACGCCGAGCGGGAGTGCGAGCAGCTCCTCGGTGACGCCAAGCAGGGGGCCGATCACTACCGTGACAAGGCCCGGCGCGCGGTCGACGAAGCGACCGCGCAGCGCATCGAGATCCTCGAACAGCTGATGGGCGTCTACCGCGACCTAGACAGCGTTCCGGCCGCACTCGAGGCGGCCTACAAGGAACAGAAGAATCCGGACGACGACGGCGCCCTGGCGCCCCTGGACGGCAAGGCCCGCGCGAGCTGAGCTCCCGCTAGCCTCCACCGACGGGCGCCTTCGGGACGGTATTCTCGGCGCCGTGTCGACCCGCAGGCTCTCCGCCGCTCAAGCCCGGCGGATTGCCGTTGCGGCCCAAGGATTTAGCGAGCCCCGCCCCGACGGCCCCATCACCCGTGCCCACCTGAAGCGGCTGATATCCAGGATCCAAGTGCTGCAACTGGATTCGGTGTCGGTCGCGGTGCGCGCCCACTACGCGCCGGTGTTCAGCCGGCTCGGGCCCTACGACCGCGACGTGCTCGACCGCGCGGCCTGGGGCCCGCGGTCGTCGCGGCTGCTGGCCGAGTACTGGGCGCACGAGGCCGCACTGATGGCCGTCGAGGACTGGCCGCTGCTGCGCTGGCGGATGCGCCAGTATCGGCACGGCCGGTGGGGAACCCACATCGTCAAGGCCAATCCCCGCCTGATCGACGAGGTGGTGGCCGCCGTCGCCGAACTCGGGCCCAGCACGGCCGGCCAGATCGAAGCCCATCTGGCCTCGAAATTGTCGGCGCAGCGACGCAAAAAGGGCACCTGGTGGACGCGCAGCGACACCAAATGGGTGGCCGAGGCGCTGTTTTCGTCCGGCGTGCTCACCACGGCCACCCGGGTGGGCTTCGCCCGCCACTACGACCTGGTGGAGCGGGTGTTGCCGGCCGCGGTGCTGGCGCGCGAGGTCGACGACGGCGAGGCGCTCCGCGAACTCACGCTGCGCGCGGCCACCGCGCTGGGCGTGGGCACCGAGGCCGACATCCGCGACTATTTTCGGCTGTCGGCCGCCCAGGCCAAGCCGGCGATCGCTCAGTTGCTGGCCGACGGCGACATCGAACGCGTCGACGTCGACGGCTGGTCCGCGCCCGCCTACCTGCGCGCGGGCCGGACGGTGCCCCGCGTCGATCGCGGCACCGCACTGTTGTGCCCGTTCGACCCGCTGATCTTCTTCCGGCCCCGCGTCGAGCGGCTCTTCGAATTCCATTACCGCATCGAGATTTACACGCCGGCCGCCAAGCGGCAGTACGGCTATTACGTGTGGCCGCTGCTGATGGACGGGCGGCTGGTGGCGCGGGTCGATCTCAAGGCCGACCGGTCGGCCGATTCGCTGCGCGTGGTCGGGGCGTTCGCCGAGCCCGACACCCCCAAACCGCGCGTCGCCGCCGCGCTGGCCGGCGAACTCCAGTCCATGGCGTCCTGGCTTGGCCTGGGGGGATTCAGCGTGGCCGGCCGCGGGGACCTGGCCACCCACCTGCGGACGATCAGCTGATGCGCGCGACGCACAAGGAACTCAAGGACACGCTGTGGAAGGCGGCCAATACCCTGCGGGGGTCCCTGTCGGCCGGCCAGTACAAGGACGTCGTCCTCGGGCTGGTCTTCCTCAGGCACGTCTCCGAGCCGGATTGGAAGGCCTTGGCGGACAACGCCAAAGCCGCCAACATCGGCCGGCTCGTCGACGACGCGATGCGGGCCGCGGGCCTGCCGCGGCTGTACGAAGACCTCGACCGGCGCCGCCTCGGCGAGCTGATCGAGCTTCTGGACACCGTGGGATCCGGCGGGCAGGACGGCCATCGCGATCTGCTGGGCGAGGTGTACGAGTACTTCCTGGGAAATTTCGCGCGCGCGGAAGGAAAGCGGGGCGGCGAGTTCTTCACACCGCCCAGCGTCGTGCGGCTGCTGGTCGAGGTGCTCGAACCGGCCGGCGGCCGGGTGTATGACCCGTGCTGCGGCTCGGGCGGGATGTTCGTGCAGACCGAGCACTTCATCGCCGAGCACGACGGCGATCCCGCGAAAGTCACCGTCTACGGTCAGGAAAGCGTCGAACAGACCTGGCGCATGGCGCGAATGAACCTCGCCGTGCACGACATCGACAACTCCGGTATGGGCGCGCGGTGCGCCGACACGTTCGTCACCGACCTGCACGCCGGCGTGCAGATGGACTACGTGATGGCCAATCCGCCCTTCAACATCAAAGATTGGGCGCGCGACATCGACGACCCGCGCTGGCGCTACGGCGTTCCGCCCGCGACCAACGCGAACTACGCGTGGATCCAGCACATCCTGTCCAAACTGGCGCCGGCCGGCAGGGCCGGCGTCGTGATGGCCAATGGCTCGATGTCCTCGAAGGTCCTGGGCGAGGGGGACATCCGGGCGCGGATCGTCGAGGCGGATCTGGTGTCGTGCATGGTCGCCCTGCCCGCACAGTTGTTCCGCAGCACCGGGATACCGGTGTGCCTGTGGTTCTTCGCTATGGACAAGGGCCACCGGTCGCGCCAGGTGCTGTTCATCGACGCCCGAGAGCTCGGCTATCTGGTGGATCGCGCGGAGCGCGCGCTGACCCAGGAGGAGATCGTCCGGATCGGCGACACCTACCACGCGTGGTGCGACACGCAGTCCGCGCGCGCCAAAAGCATTGTTTACCAAGATGTTCCGGGCTTTTGCCGGTCCGTGTCGCTGGACGACATCAGGGCCGCGGGCCACGTCCTGACGCCGGGCCGCTACGTGGACGCGCCGAGCGCCCCAGACGACGGGGAGCCGAGCGGCGACAAGATCGCGCGATTGACCGACGAGTTGCTCGCGGCGCTCGACGATTCCGCGCGCCTGGATCAAGTGGTGCGCCGGCAGGTGGATCGGTTGCGGTGAAGTCCACCCTGGGCGAGCATCTCGACTTCAGCAGCGGGAGCGGCGCACCGGTGCGCGCCCCGAACGGGCGCTTTCCCGTCTACGGAGCCAACGGAGCGATCGGCTCCGCCGCGCGGCACAACGCCGGCGGCCCGCTGATCGTGGTGGGCCGCGTCGGAACCTATTGCGGCAGTTTGCGCTACTGCGACTCCGACATCTGGGTGACCGAGAACGCGCTGGTGTGCCGCGCGAAAGACCCGGGGGAGACGCGCTATTGGTATTACGCCCTGCACACCTGCCGGCTGAGCGATCACCGATCCGGGTCCGGGCAGCCCCTGCTCAATCAGCGGATCCTGCACGACGTTTCGGTGTCGACCGTCGCGGCGGACGAGCGACACCGGATCGCGGAGCTGCTCGGCGCCCTTGACGACAAGATCGCCGCCAACGACCGCGTGATCGAGGCCGCCGAACGCCTGATGGTTGCCCATGCCGAATCGGTGGTGGACCGCGTGCGGCTGTCGAGCCTGGCGGTCCCGTCGACCGCGTTCCGCAACGTGGGGCAGTTCGCCGCGCGGGTCGCGCATTTCAGCCTTCCGGCGTTCGACGCCGGGGCCAAACCCCGCCTGGTCGAAGGGCGGTCGGTGAAAAGCGGCAAGCTGCTCCTGTCGGAGCCGTGCGTGCTGTTCGCCAAGCTGAACCCGCGGATTCCGCGGATCTGGAATGTGGTGAGCCTGCCGCCGGAAATGGCGCTGGCCAGCACGGAGTTCGCCGTGCTCAGGCCCGTCGGTATCGACTCCTCGGCGCTGTGGTCGGCGCTGCGGCAACCCGACGTCGCGCTGCGCGTGCAGCGGCGGGCCGCGGGGACGTCGGGCAGCCATCAGCGGATTCCGCCGCGTGACCTCCTCGACGTGTGGGTCCCCGACGTCCGCCGGCTGAGTCCGGCGGCGCTGCGGACGGTCACCGGCCTGGGCGCGCTCTGCCATGCCCGCCGCGCCGAAAGCGCCCGGTTGTCCGGCCTGCGTGATGCGTTGCTGCCGTTACTGGTCTGCGGAAAGGTGCGGATCCCGCCCGGCACGCCTTCGCTTGATGGCCCGACTCCTCCTCGCGCCGCTACGCGGCGCGCATCGTCGCCGGGCTAAGGTGAGCGCCGTGGCCGAGATCGCGCCGCTGCGCGTGCAACTGATCGCCAAGACCGAGTTCTTGGCGCCCCCGGACGTGCCGTGGAGCACCGACGCCGACGGCGGCCCCGCGCTGGTCGAGTTCGCCGGCCGGGCCTGCTACCAAAGCTGGTCGAAACCCAATCCCAAGACCGCGACCAACGCCGGCTACATCAGGCACATCATCGACGTCGGACACTTTTCGGTGCTCGAGCACGCGAGTGTGTCGTTCTACATCACCGGCCTCTCGCGCTCGTGCACGCACGAGCTGATCCGGCACCGGCACTTCTCCTACTCCCAGCTGTCGCAGCGCTACGTCCCCGAGACGGACTCGCACGTCGTCGTGCCGCCCGGTCTGGAAGACGATCCCGAACTGCGGCAGATCCTGGCCGCGGCCGCCGACGCCAGCCGCGCCACCTACACCGACTTGCTGACCAGGCTGGAGGCGAAATTCGCCGACCAGCCGAACGCGGTGTTGCGGCGCAAGCAGGCGCGCCAGGCCGCCCGCGCGGTGCTGCCCAACGCCACCGAAACCCGCATCGTCGTCACCGGCAACTACCGGGCCTGGCGCCACTTCATCGCCATGCGCGCCAGCGAGCACGCCGACGTGGAGATCCGGCGGCTGGCCATCGAATGCCTGCGCCAGCTGGCGAGCGCCGCGCCCGCGGTCTTCGCCGACTTCGAGATCTCCGCGTTGGCCGACGGGACCGAGGTCGCGACCAGCCCATTGGCGACCGAAGCCTGAGCCCGGCTGTCACTGCCGTCACTCGCCCGGGACCATCGGGCGTAGTGCCCGCCGCACAGCGACAACGACCCACGCGCCCGCTGGGAGCCGCCGTTGCCGCTGCTAGGCGGGCACTTATCGGACCTCCCCCCGGCTGTGACTCCTGCGACGGCTGCGCCGACGTCCGGCGCCGCAACGCGCGCTCGTGCGGGTGCGAAATAGCTTGCTGGCGCCAGGTAACCTGAACACCGTGAGTACGGCCGGATTCGACGCCCCAGCGCGGTTGGGAACCGTGCTGACCGCGATGGTCACGCCGTTTCGCCCCGATGGCTCCCTCGACACCGCCACCGCCGCGCACCTGGCCAACCACCTGATCGACGCGGGCTGTGACGGTCTCGTGGTCTCCGGCACCACCGGCGAGTCGCCGACCACCACCGATGACGAGAAGCGCGAGCTGCTGCGCGTCGTGCTGGAGGCGGTGGGCGACCGGGCCCGCGTCATCGCCGGTGCGGGCACCTACGACACCGCGCACAGCGTCCGGCTGGCGAAGGCCTGCGCGGCCGAAGGCGCCCACGGGCTGCTGGTGGTCACGCCGTACTACTCGAAGCCACCCCAGAGCGGGCTGATCGCGCATTTCACCACCGTCGCCGACGCGACCGAACTGCCGGTCGTGCTCTACGACATCCCGCCCCGTTCGGTGATCCCGATCCAGCCCGAGACCATCCGTGCGCTCGCCGCGCATCCGAACATCGTCGGGATCAAAGACGCCAAGGCCGACCTGCACAGCGGCGGCCAGATCATCGCCGAGACCGGCCTGGCCTACTACTCCGGCGACGACGCGCTGAACCTGCCGTGGTTGGCCATGGGCGCCACCGGCTTCATCAGTGTGATTTCCCATGTGGCGGCCAATCAGCTTCGGGAAATGTTGTCCGCCTTCAACTCTGGGGATATCGCCACCGCCCGCAAGATCAACTCCACGGTCGCGCCGCTGTGCGACGCGATGGCCCGCTTGGGCGGGGTGACGTTGTCCAAGGCGGGCCTGCGCCTGCAGGGCATCGAGGCCGGCGATCCCCGGCTGCCGCAAATGCCCGCTACGCCAGAGCAAATCGATGCATTGGCGGCCGATATGCGCGCGGCGTCGGTACTCAGGTGACCCAAGGAGCGTCCGAGAAGTGGATGTAGACCTCGCCCCGCCAGGCCCGTTGGCCACTGGAGGGTTGCGGGTCACCGCGCTTGGCGGCATCAGCGAAATCGGCCGCAACATGACGGTTCTGGAGCACCTGGGCAGGCTGCTCATCATCGACTGCGGGGTGATGTTTCCCACCCACGACGAGCCCGGGGTCGACCTGATCCTCCCGGATCTGCGCCATATCGAGGATCGGCTCGACGACATCGAGGCGCTGGTGCTCACCCACGCGCACGAGGATCACATCGGCGGCATTCCGTTCCTGCTCAAGCTGCGGCCCGACATCCCGGTCGTCGGTTCGAGATTCACGCTCGCGCTGGTCGCCGCGAAGTGCCGCGAGCACCGGCTCAAGCCGGTGTTCGTCGAGGTGGCCGAGGGCCAGAAGAGCGCCCACGGCGTCTTCGAATGCCAGTACTTCGCCGTCAACCACTCCATCCCCGACGCGCTGGCGATCGCCGTGCATACCGGCGCGGGAACGATTCTGCACACCGGCGACATCAAACTCGACCAGCTTCCGCTGGACGGCCGGCCGACCGACCTACCCGGCATGTCCCGCCTCGGGGACGCCGGGGTGGACCTGTTCCTGTGTGACTCGACCAATGCCGAGCACCCCGGCGTGGGGCCGTCGGAGAGCGAAGTGGGTCCGACGCTGCACCGCCTGATCCGCGGCGCCGACGGCCGCGTCATCGTGGCGTGCTTCGCCTCCAACGTGGACCGTGTCCAGCAAATCATCGATGCCGCAGTGGCATTGGGCCGCCGGGTGTCGTTCGTCGGCCGCTCCATGGTGCGCAACATGGGCATCGCCCGAGAGCTCGGCTTTTTGCGGGTGGCGGATTCCGACGTGATCGATATCGGCGCGGCCGAGATGATGCCGCCCGAGCGGGTGGTGCTGATCACCACCGGAACCCAGGGTGAGCCGATGTCGGCGTTGTCGCGGATGTCGCGCGGCGAGCACCGCAGCATCACCCTGACCGCGGGTGACCTCGTGGTGCTGGCGTCGTCGCTGATCCCGGGCAACGAGGAGGCCGTCTACGGCGTCATCGACGAACTCGCCAAGATCGGGGCCCGCGTCGTCACCAACGCTCAAGCGCGCGTTCACGTTTCGGGCCACGCCTACGCCGGCGAACTGCTGTTCCTGTACAACGGGATTCGGCCTCGCCATGTCATGCCCGTGCACGGGACGTGGCGGATGCTGCGCGCCAACTCCAAGCTGGCGGCCCGCACCGGCGTGCCGGAGGAGTCGATCCTGCTGGCCGAGAACGGGGTCAGCGTCGACCTGGTCGCCGGCAAGGCGTCGATCGCCGGGGCGGTGCCGGTCGGCAAGATGTTCGTCGACGGCCTGATCAACGGCGACGTCGGCGACATCACGTTGGGCGAAAGGCTCATCCTGTCATCGGGTTTCGTCGCGGTGACCATCGTGGTCCAGCGCGGCACCGGGCGTCCGGTGGCCCCACCGCACCTGTATTCGCGCGGCTTCTCCGAAGACCCCAAGGCCCTCGAGCCGGCCGTGCGCAGGGTCGAGGCGGAGCTCGAGGCGCTGCTGGCCGAAAACATCACGGACCCCGGCCGCATCGCCCAGGGTGTCCGGCGCACCGTCGGCAAGTGGGTGGGCGAAACCTACCGCCGCCAGCCGATGATCGTGCCGACCGTCATCGAGGTCTGACCTAGATCTTCTCGGCGTAGGCCGACCACTCCAGTTGCGACGCCTTGAGTTTGCGGCCGGTCGGCTCGACATAACGCGCGGCGAGCTCGTCGGGGCCGGCCTGTTCCACCAGTCGCCAGCCGTATTCGCCGACGAACGCGGCGACGTCGTCGGGCTGCAAGCCGAAATGCCACAGCTGCCGGCGCTGGCGCACGTTGCGGTACAGCGTGCGGGTGCCATACCGATTCGTGCCGTCGATGAAATCCCTACGGACATAGGTGAACACCAAACGGCTGCCCGGCGCCGCCGCGCGCAGCCCCTCCAGCGTGCGGCGCACGGTGGCTTCGGTCAGGTACTGGGTGACGCCCTCGCAGATGAAGAAGACCCGGTAATCGGTGCGATAACCGTGTTCGGCGAGCGCGGTGAGCAGGTCGTCGTGCTCGAGGTTCAACGCCACCAACCGGACCGACAGCGGCGGTTCGCCCAGTACCCGGCGCACCGTCTTGAACTTGCGGGCGACGTTGACCGGCAGGTCGACCTCGAACACCGGGATGCGGACCCGCCGCGTCAGCAGATAGGCGCGGGTGTCCAGGCCCGCCCCCAGGATGACGACGGCGTCGATGTCGTCGAGCGACTCGGCGAGCTTGTCGGCGATAAACCGCTTGCGGCAGGCCAGATTCGCCCACAGCCCGGGACCGGCGAACTCCGAACCCCGGATCATCAGGCGACGAACCGGCGCGAACCGCGTCGCGCCGACCAGCCACCGCAGCGGGGTGGGCAAGAACAGCTCGGCGAAATCGTCGTCCACCAGGCGGCGCCCGGGCGGCTCGTTCTGCTCGACGGCCGCCAAGACCATCGGGCCGAACGCCGTTTGCGCTACCGGATTTCGCGCCATGGTCGCTACTTGTTCAAAAAGCCCGCGTCGACCGGCAAGGTGACACCCGTGATGTAGCGGGCCTGGTCGGACACCAGCCAGGCCACCGCGTTGGCGATGTCCTCGACGTCCAGCACCTCGACCGGCATGGCGTTGCCCATGGCGCCGGGCGTGTCGGTCGCCGCAGCCATCTTGGCCAGCCACTCGCGGGTGAACTCGTTGTTGATCATCGGCGTCTCGACACCGGACGGATGAATGGAGTTGACCCGGATCATCTGTCCGGCAAGCAGATTCGCGTACACCCGCATCAACCCGACGACCCCGTGCTTGGCGGCCGCGTAGCCCACCGAACCGGCGTCGGGGCTGCCGACGCCGGCCAGCCCGGCGCTGGAGCTGATCAACACGATCGAGCCGCCGGTGCCCTGCTTGACCATCGTGGGTATCGCCGCCTTGATCGTGTTGTACACGCCGGTGAGGTTGACGTCGATGACGTCGCGCCAGCCGTCGTCACCGGATTGCATGGGGGCGATCCCGGCGTTGGCCACCACGATATCGAGGCGGCCGAACTCGTCGAGGCCGGCTTGCAGTGCCGCGGACAGCGATTCGCGGTCGCGGACGTCGCCGCGGGAGGCCACGATGCGCGCGCCGGTGTCCTCCACGAGCTTCACGGTGGCCGCCAGGTCCTCGGGCGTGGCCAGCGAGTAGGGGACGCTGGCGATCTGGTCGCACAGGTCGACGGCGATGATGTCGGCGCCGTCGGCGGCCAGCCGCACCGCGTGCGCGCGCCCCTGTCCGCGGGCGGCGCCGGTGATGAAGGCGACCTTCCCTTTCAGGGGACCTTCCGACGAGGGGGCCATCAGGGACGCAACTGTCCTTTGGCCGGATCGCCCGCCGAGATCGTCTGCAACATCTTGATGTCGGGGGCGCCGTCGAGGTGCTCGCCGGCCGCGCTGAACATCTTGCCGATCGCCGGCGCGGTGCTGTGCGCCTTGAGCGCCTCCTCGTCGGCCCATTGTTCGATGAAGACGAAGGTCTCGCCCGAATTGTGCAGCGAGTACAGCTCGCAGCCGGGTTCGTCGTGCACCTCTTCGACCGCGCGCGTCAGGATGTCGCGGACGGTGTCGACCGATTCCGGTTTGACGGTCATGGTGGCGACGACGACAACGGGCATTGCTGGCCTCCTGGGCGCTCCGGGAATGGGTGACGAGCACGACTTCGCTCACCGGAATGTCACCCTACTCACGCCCGCGGGCGCCCGATCCGCCCCATGCCTCACAAGCCGGGCGGTTACCAGTGTGGCGGGTGGTGTAGATGATGCCGTTGCGACTACCCTTGCCGTCATGCCCAGTAAGACCGCCGCCCGCTCCGGAAGCCGAACGAGCAGGTCAAAGGCCCCTTCCCGCGCCGGTGGGTCCCGCAAGGCGCGCCCCGCAGCGCCCCGCCGGAAGCCCGGCAAACCCGCCCGGCGCCGGAACCACTCGCCACTGGTCGGAATCGGGCTGACCTGCGGTCGCGCGCTGCGCGCCACTTGGGTAATGGCCGCGCGGGGGACCGGCGGCGCCGCTCGCTCGATCGGGCGGGCCCGCGACATCGACCCCGGCCACCGCCGCGACGGCATCGCGCTGCTGTTGCTGGGTTTTTCGGTGGTGGTCGCCGCGAGCTCGTGGTTCCACGCCGCCGGGCCGGTCGGCGCGTGGGTCGACACCCTGGTGCGGACCTTCATCGGCGCCGGCGTGCTGGCCCTGCCCGTCGTCACCGCCGCGGTGGGGGTGACCCTGATGCGGACCGAACCCAACCCCGACGTGCGCCCCAGGCTGATCCTGGGCGCCAGCCTGATCACCCTGTCGGTGCTCGGCCTGCGTCACCTGTGGTCGGGCTCGCCGGGCGATCCGGAAGCGCGCCGGCGCGCGGCGGGATTCATCGGCTTCGCGATCGGCGGGCCGCTCTCGGACGGGCTCACCCCCTGGATCGCCGCGCCGCTGCTGTTCATCGGCTTCATGTTCGGCCTGTTGCTGTTGACGGGCACCACCATCCGGGAAGTGCCTGTGGTGATGCGCAACCTGTTCCACACCCGGTTCGTCGAGGACTACGACGACGAGCCGTACGACTACGCCGACGAGTTCGACGAGGAGGATGCCGAACCCGCACACGACGGCTACTACGGCGACGCGTCCCCGGAGCCGGACGACGAGCCGGCGCCGTGGTCACCCGACGACGACGCCCAGGCCGCGCTGCAGGACGACATCCCCACGGTCCCCGAACCGGCCGTGCAACCCGGCGCGGCGCGGGGCCGCAAGCGCGGACGCTCGGCGGACAAGCAGGACACCATCGAGCTGGACCGCGTCGTCGAGGGCCCCTACACGCTGCCGTCGCTGAGCCTGCTGGTCGCCGGGGACCCGCCCAAGAAGCGCAGCGCCGCCAACAACGTCATGGCCGACGCCATCACCGAGGTGCTGACCCAGTTCAAGGTGGACGCGGCGGTCACCGGCTGCACACGCGGGCCGACCGTCACCCGCTACGAGGTCGAGCTGGGCCCGGGCGTCAAGGTCGAAAAGATCACCGCGCTGCAGAAGAACATCGCCTACGCGGTGGCCACCGAGAGCGTGCGCATGCTCGCGCCCATCCCCGGCAAGTCCGCCGTCGGCATCGAGGTGCCCAACACCGACCGCGAGATGGTGCGGCTGGCCGACGTGCTCACCGCGCCGTCGACGCGACGCGACCACCACCCGCTGGTGATCGGGCTGGGCAAGGACATCGAGGGCGACTTCATCTCGGCCAACCTGGCCAAGATGCCGCACCTGCTGGTCGCCGGGTCCACCGGATCCGGTAAGTCCAGCTTCGTCAACTCGATGCTGGTCTCGCTGCTGGCCCGGGCCACCCCGGAAGAGGTCAGGATGATCCTGATCGATCCGAAGATGGTGGAACTCACGCCGTACGAAGGCATTCCGCACCTGATCACCCCGATCATCACCCAGCCCAAGAAGGCGGCGGCGGCGCTGGCGTGGCTGGTCGAGGAGATGGAGCAGCGCTACCAGGACATGCAGGCCTCGCGGGTGCGGCACATCGACGACTTCAACGAGAAGGTGCGCTCCGGGGCCATCACCGCGCCGCTGGGTAGCCAGCGCGAGTACCGCCCCTACCCGTACGTGGTGGCGATCGTCGACGAGCTGGCCGACCTGATGATGACGGCGCCGCGCGACGTCGAGGACGCGATCGTGCGGATCACCCAAAAGGCCCGCGCCGCAGGCATTCACCTGGTGCTGGCCACCCAGCGCCCGTCGGTGGACGTGGTCACCGGGCTCATCAAGACCAACGTGCCGTCGCGGCTGGCGTTCGCCACGTCGTCGCTCACCGATTCGCGGGTGATCCTGGACCAGGCCGGCGCGGAGAAGCTGATCGGCATGGGCGACGGGCTGTTCCTGCCGATGGGCGCGGGCAAGCCGATCCGGTTGCAGGGCGCCTTCATCACCGACGAGGAGATCCAGGCCGTCGTCACCGCCTGCAAGGACCAGGCCGAACCCGAGTACACCGAGGGCGTCACGACCGCCAAGCCCACCGGGGAACGCACCGACGTCGACCCCGACATCGGCGACGACATGGACGTGTTCCTGCAGGCCGTCGAGCTGGTGGTGTCCAGCCAGTTCGGCTCCACCTCGATGCTGCAGCGCAAGCTGCGGGTCGGCTTCGCCAAGGCCGGCCGGCTGATGGACCTGATGGAGACCCGCGGCATCGTCGGGCCGTCCGAGGGGTCCAAGGCGCGCGAGGTGCTGATCAAGCCCGACGAGCTGGCCGGGACGCTGGCGTTGATCCGGGGCGGCAGCGACGCCGACGGCGGCGAGCCCGACACCGACTAGCGCGGTGTTACAAGACCAACAGCATCCGGGAGTTGCCGAGGATGTTCGGCTTGACGTAGCTCAGGTCCAGGAATTCGGCCACACCGATGTCGTAGGAACGGCACATCTCCTCGAACACCTCGGCGGTCACCGGCGTGCCCTCGATCTCGGTGAACCCGTGTCGCGCGAAGAAGTCGGTCTCGAACGTCAACACGAACAGCCGCTTGAGCGCCAACTCGCGGGCGACGTCGAGCAGCCGGTCGACGATCGCGTGGCCGATGCCGTGGCCCGTCATCGCCGGGTTGACCGCGACGGTGCGCACCTCGCCGAGGTCGGCCCACAGCACGTGCAACGCCCCGCAACCGACGACGCGGCCCTCGTGTTCGGCCACCCAGAACTCCTGAACGGCCTCGTAGAGCGTCACGAGGTTCTTCTCGAGCAGGATCTTTCCCGCGTAGGTGTCGACCAGTTGCTTGATGGCGGGAACATCGGACGTTCGCGCTCG
Organism: Mycobacterium marseillense; assembly: GCF_010731675.1. Classification (NCBI taxonomy): domain Bacteria; kingdom Bacillati; phylum Actinomycetota; class Actinomycetes; order Mycobacteriales; family Mycobacteriaceae; genus Mycobacterium; species Mycobacterium marseillense. The sequence goes on along the minus strand of NZ_AP022584.1, from coordinate 2,072,374 downwards.
CCGCACCAGCGGCCGGTAGCCCTGTGGACTTCTGCTCACGGCTAACAGTATCGGCATCGGGGACGGCGGCGCTGGTCAACCGTTATTCTGTTGCCGTGTCGGGGCAGCCGCAGACGGGTCCGGTGGTAGGCCGCGCGAACATCGCCAATCTCGCCAACACGCTGACGCTGCTGCGGCTGGTGCTGGTCCCGGTCTTTTTGCTCGCCCTGTTCGCCGGCGACGGTCAGCAGGCCGGCTTCCGGGTGGTGGCCTTTCTCATCTTCGCGGTGGCGTGCATCACCGATCGGCTGGACGGCCTGCTCGCCCGTAACTACGGCATGGCAACCGAATTCGGCGCGTTCGTCGACCCGATCGCGGACAAGACGCTGGTGGGATCGGCGCTGATCGGCCTGTCGATGCTCGGCGAGCTGCCGTGGTGGGTCACCGTGGTGATCCTGGCCCGCGAATTCGGGGTCACCGTGCTGCGGCTGGCCGTGATCCGCCGCGGGGTTATCCCGGCCAGCTGGGGCGGCAAGGTCAAGACGGTGGTGCAGGTGTTGGCCATCGGATTGTTCGTCCTGCCGTTGGCGGGAACGCCGGGGGCGTTCCGGGTGGCCGCGGACGTGGTGATGGGCTTGGCGATCGTGCTGACGGTGATCACCGGGATCGACTACGTGGTCTCGACCGTCCGCGAAGTGCGCCGCACGAACGGCTGATTCCGGGGCGCCGAACGGGAACCAGACCGCCACCGACGGCGTTCACCTAATGAGCACCTGCCGGAGGCAAGCTTCCTACGTGCCGTGCAGGGCCGACTGGACGAAGGAGGGCGGGATGCCGCCATTGGTGCGCGAGGTCATCGGCGACGTGCTGCGCGAGGCCCGCACGACACAGGGCCGCACGCTGCGTGAGGTGTCCGATTCGGCGCGGGTCAGCCTTGGGTATCTGTCCGAGGTCGAGCGTGGCCGCAAGGAGCCGTCCAGCGAGCTACTCAACGCGATCTGCGACGCGCTGGACGTCCCGTTGTCGTCGGTGCTCACCCACGCCGGTGAGCGGATGGCCGGCCAGGAAAGGGCCCACGACCAGGCCGCCGTCGCCGCGCCCGCCGGCACCAGCATCGATGTCAGCACCAAGGTCGTCATTCCGCCGGTGGGGTCGCTGGCGCTGGCCTGAGCGCCGGCGTACCGATCCCGCGCCAGGGGTGGGGCGATCGGCGCCAACCCACTAAATTGAGCGTCAGGCGCAGGGCCCGTCAGGGTCGATCCGGAACCATCCGGCCCCTCGAGAACCGAAGGTGGAGCTAACTCATGGCCAATCCGTTCGTCAAGGCGTGGAAGTACCTCACGGCGCTGTTCAACGCGAAGATCGACGAGCACGCAGACCCCAAGGTGCAGATCCAGCAGGCCATCGAGGAAGCGCAACGCACGCACCAGGCGCTGACCCAGCAGGCCGCGCAGGTGATCGGCAACCAGCGGCAACTCGAGATGCGGCTCAACCGTCAGCTGGCCGACGTGGAAAAGCTTCAGGTCAACGTGCGCCAGGCCCTCACGCTGGCCGACCAGGCGACCGCCGCCGGGGACGCCGCCAAGGCCACCGAATACAACAACGCGGCCGAGGCGTTCGCCGCCCAGCTGGTCACCGCCGAGCAAAGCGTCGAAGACCTCAAGACGCTGCACGATCAGGCGCTGAGCGCGGCCGGGCAGGCCAAGAAGGCCGTCGAACAGAACGCCATGGTGCTGCAGCAGAAGATCGCCGAGCGCACCAAGCTGCTCAGCCAGCTCGAGCAGGCCAAGATGCAGGAACAGGTCAGCGCCTCGCTGCAGTCGATGAGCGATCTGGCCGCCCCGGGCAACGTCCCCAGCCTCGACGAGGTGCGCGACAAGATCGAGCGCCGCTACGCCAACGCGATCGGGGCCGCCGAACTGGCGCAGGGTTCGGTGCAGGGCCGGATGCTCGAGGTCGAGCAGGCCGGCGTGCAGATGGCCGGCCATTCCCGGCTCGAGCAGATCCGCGCGTCCATGCGCGGCGAGGCGCTGCCGACCGGGGGGACACCCGCGGCGGGGTCCACGCCCGCCACGCCCGCGCCCGCGGAGAGCACCGGCGGCGCGGTCAGCGAGAAGCCGCTTGGTCAGTAGCCCGGTGTCATGGCGGTGAACGCGCCGCGGCCCGCCCTGTGGCGCGCGGTGCTGCACCGCGGGTTGGAAACCGCCGCCGACCTTTCCGACCTGGTGGCCCGCAAGATCGGCGCGGCCGCGGACCCCCGCGCGCGCCAGCTGCGCCGTCGCCGCCGCGCGCTGCGGTGGGGCCTGGTCTTCGCCGCCGGGTGTGTGTTCTGGGCGGCGGTGACGATGTTGCTTGCGGCCTGGGGCTGGTTCGCGTTGCTGCTGCAGATCACCGGCGGCGTCGCGGTCGTCATGGCTGTCCCGGCCACCTTGTTGCTGCTGCGCTACCGCTGGCTGCGGTCCGAGCCGCTGCCGGTGCCCCGGACCACGGCCGCGCGCCGCCTGCCGCCGCCGGGTTCGGCGGCGCGCCCGGCCATGTACGCGCTGGGTGCTTCCGAGCGCGGCTTTTTCTCGCTCGTGGCCGTGCTGGAGCGGGGCGCGATGTTGCCGACGGCCGAGATCCGCGACTTGACCGCGGCCGCCACCAGAACCTCGGCCGCCATGGCGTCCACCGCCGCGCAGGTGGTGTCGATGGAGCGCGCGGCGCAGGCCGGCGAGCAGTCGCGGTCGTACCTGGTGCCCACCATCAACGCGTTCACCGCGCAACTGAGCGCGGGCGTTCGTCAGTACAACGAAATGGTCACCGCCGCAGCGCAATTGGTGTCCTCGGCCAACGGTGGCGGGCTCACCGAGTCGCAGCGCTACCGCGCGGAGCTGGCCGGGGCGACGGACCGCCTGGTCGGGTGGGCGCAGGCGTTCGACGAACTCGGCGGACTGCGCGGCGCCGGCTAGGCGCCGGCGGTCAGAACGTCGCTTTCAGCGACGGCAGCACCAGCGCCGCCAGGCCGCGCGCGGTGGCCTTGAGCATGTCGAAGAAGTCGAAGTAGTCCCGCCACAACGTGATTCGCCCGTTGTGGACCTCGAACACGCCGCACACCCAGAACTGCAGCCGCAGCGGGCCGAAGATCAGCGCGTCGGTGCGTTCGGTGAGCACCGCGGCGCCGTCGGCCGCGATGCGGTGAATCTTCACCTCGAAGGCGGCGCGGCCCTCCATCTGGCGAAACAGCTTCATGGCCCTGGCGCGGCCATGGATGGTGGGCAGGCCCACGTTTTCGTAGACCAGATCGTCGGCCAGCGCGGCGTCGGCGGCCTCGTAATCCGCGTCCTGCAGCGCGTTCAGGAATCCTTCGACCGTACGGGTGTTCGTCACGGTCGTCCCAGTCAGCTCGGTCATCTTGCCAGCGTAGGCGAGCGTGGCGGTCCGGCGCTGTGGCAGGGTAAGCCCGATGCGTGTCGCCGTGGTCGCCGGGCCGGATCCCGGGCATTCGTTCCCGGCGATCGCGCTGTGCCGGCGTTTCGCCGAGGCGGGCGATGAGCCCACGCTGTTCACCGGCGCCGAGTGGATCGACACCGCCCGCGGCGCCGGCATCGACGCCGTCGCGCTGGACGGGTTGGTGGCCACCGACGACGACGTCGACGCCGGTGCCAGGATCCACCGGCGCGCCGCGCGGATGGCCGTGCTCAACGTGCCCGCGCTGCGCGAGTTGGCGCCCGACCTGGTGGTGTCCGACGTCATCACCGCGGGCGGCGGTATGGCCGCCGAGCTGCTGGGCATCCCGTGGATCGAACTCAACCCGCATCCGCTGTACCTGCCGTCCAAAGGCCTCCCGCCGATCGGCAGCGGGCTGGCGCCCGGCACCGGCCTCCGCGGCCGGCTGCGGGACGCCATCATGCGCGCGCTGACCGCGCGTTCCTGGCGGGCCGGCCTCCGTCAGCGCGCGGAGGTGCGGACCGAGATCGGATTGCCGGCCGACGACCCCGGCCCGCTGCGACGGCTGATCGCCACGCTGCCCGCCTGCGAGGTGCCCCGCCCGGACTGGCCGCCGGAGGCGGTGGTGGTGGGCCCCCTGCACTTCGAACCGACCGAGCGGGCGCTGGACATCCCCGCGGGGTCCGGGCCCGTGGTGGTGGTCGCGCCGTCGACCGCGTTGACCGGCACCGAAGGCCTGGCCGAGGTGGCGCTGGCCGGCCTGATACCGGGGGCCACGCTGCCGGAGGGCGCGCGGGTGGTGGTTTCGCGGCTGGGTGGGGCGGAGCTGACGGTGCCGCCGTGGGCGGTGGTCGGATTGGGCAGCCAGGCCGAGTTGTTGACGCACGCCGACGTGGTGATCTGCGGCGGCGGGCACGGCATGGTGGCCAAGACGCTGCTGGCCGGCGTGCCGCTGGTCGCGGTGCCCGGCGGCGGCGACCAGTGGGAGATCGCCAACCGAATCGTCCGCCAGGGCAGCGCGCGGCTGGTCCGGCCGCTGAGCCCCGACGCGCTGGCGGCCGCGGTCAACGAGGTGCTGGCATCGCCGAGCTACCGGGCCGCGGCGCAGCGGGCCGCCGCCGGCATCGCCGACGTCGCCGATCCGGTCGCGGTGTGCCGCGATGCGCTGGCGGTGGCCGGATGATGCGCCGCACCGTCTTACGTTTCGGCGGGAGGCGCGCAATGAGGATGATCGCGGCCGGCACCCTGCTGGCGGGCTGGGTCTTCGGGGCCGGCGTCGCGCGCGCCGACAGCCCCGAGGAGCAGCAGGCGTGCCAGTTGATGGACGACCCGGCCGCCGCGGAACAGGGACTCGCGCCGGCCGAATACGCCTTCATGCGGTTGCGCGCCTCGATGTCGGCGCAGCACGCCCGCGACGTCATGTCTCTGGCGGCCCAGGAGGACTGCCCAAATCACATCATCGATTTACCGGCCAGCTGGCGGTAGCGCGCCCGGGTGTCCGATCCATGCCCGCTGGGTATGTTCACTGGCGTGCGGCTAACGGAGTTTCACGAGCGGGTGGTCCTGCGCTTCGGGACCACCTACGGGTCATCGGTCTTGGTCGATCACGTGCTGACCGGTTTCGACGGACGCACGGCCGCCCAGGCCATCGAGGCGGGCATGGAGCCCCGCGACGTCTGGCGGGCGCTGTGCGTCGACTTCGACGTGCCCCACGAGCAGTGGTGATTCCCGCGCATTATTCGCGTGTTATTCGTAGGCCGGGTAAGGGTTTTGGCGCAGCACGGTGGCCAGGTGCACGGCGTTGCGGACCGCGTTGGCGGTGGCCGACGCGACCGGATCCGGGACGTCGTCGAGGTCGGTGTAGTCCGTGCCCTGCATGGCCTCGCCGTTCCAGTAGGTGCAGCCCTGCGCGGCGATCGAGAACCCGATGTCGTTGAGCGCCTGAAAGAGGTCGGCCACGATCTTGTGCGCGCCGTCCTCGTTGCCGACGACCGCGGCCAGGGCCACCTTGCCCACCATCGCCGGCCGTCCCGCGTCGTCGGTGTCGGACAATTCGGCGTCGAGGCGCTCCAGGACGCGCTGCGCGACGCTGGACATGTGCCCGACCCAGGTCGGCGTCGACACGATGACGATGTCCGCGGCCTTGACCTTGGTCAGCAGCGCCGGCCACTCGTCGCCCGGACCCATGTCGGCCTCGACGCCCGGCAGCAGCGCCAGGTCCACGCACCGCACGGTCTCGCCCTCGACGCCCGCGCCGCGCAGCTGATCGAGCAGCTGGTTGGCGATCAGCTCGCTGCTCGACGGCGCCGGACTCTTCTTCAACGAGCAGACCAGGGCGAGGGCGCGCAGAGATTGCGCTGCAGGTGAGGACATGGTGGCCAAATACCCCGGGGCAGCCGCACCAAACGGCGCCGGGCCCTACCGCCGCGTCCCGTGCAGCACGCAGTCGCCGCACAGCGAGCCCCCGGGTAGGCGATAGAACAGGCAACAGCTGTTGCGCCGGAAGCCCAGGCGCGGGTCGGTGATCACCCCGGATCCGGCCAGCACGCCGGTGTCCAGCAGGTCCCGGGTCGTCTCGACGATCGCGCGCCGAATATCGGGCCGCGCCGTCAGCAACGCCCGCGCGGCGCCCACCAGCGCGGAGGCGATGTTGCCCGCGAGCAGCGCGGGCGCCAGCTTGAGCCGCAGGCCGGCGGCGAGCGGACGCATGTGCTCGCTCACCACGACGCGGTACAGCGCGCCCGGCGAATCGGCGGGCACCCCGACGGGCCTGGGCAGCCGCAGCTGTGCGCCGTCGTCGGCGCGGTGCAGGTCGTCGAGGTCGGGCAGGACACCGTGGCCGATCGCGCACGCGAGCACCGGCGACCACAGCCGCGTGGCGTGGCCGAGATGAACCAGCGAGGCGGCGATCCGCAGGTCGGTCGTGCGGTAGCGCCGGGCGGTGGCGTCGATCAGGTCGGCGCAGCCGTCGGCGTAGGAGTGCGCGACCGGATGCCATCCCGCCGCGTCACCCCCGACGGTCAGAGCGAAAAAGCCCCCGTAGGAAGCTGTTTCGGCCAGCTCGGTGGAGATGTCCATCGCGTCGCGTCCGCCTCTTGGGGAAATCCGCCCCGGTCGTGGATCCGGTCGTGGTCTCCGGTCGTGGTCTCCGGTCGTGGTCTCCGGTCGTGGGTGAGGCGCATCGAACGGCGAGGGTCTGGCTCTCGGGCCGGGATGTGCCCGATCACAGTGGCGGGACCGCACCGGATTCACACCGGTTTCCTCGGGCTTCCCGGTGGGAGCGCCCGTCGACGCCTGTCGGATAGCCGATGTTGCCACACGCGAGGGCGGCGAACGGCGTGTCGAACTTGAATCGAACATCTGTTCGGCTAGTGTGGGGAGCGTTCGGCCAGTCAACTTGTCGGTGGCCCTCTCTAGTGTCACCGCCAACCGACCGATACCGGTCAGACGAACACCGACTATAGGAGAGGCACCATGGCGCAAGCCCCCGATCGCGAGAAGGCTCTCGAACTGGCGATGGCCCAGATCGAAAAGAGCTACGGCAAAGGCTCGGTGATGCGTCTCGGCGACGAGACGCGTCAGCCGATCTCGATCATCCCGACCGGATCCATCGCACTGGACGTGGCCCTGGGCATCGGCGGGCTGCCCCGCGGCCGGGTCGTGGAGATCTACGGCCCGGAATCCTCGGGTAAGACCACCGTCGCGCTGCACGCGGTGGCCAACGCCCAGGCCGCCGGCGGCGTCGCGGCCTTCATCGACGCCGAGCACGCCCTGGATCCGGAGTACGCCAAGAAGCTCGGCGTGGACACCGATTCCCTGCTGGTCAGCCAGCCCGACACGGGGGAGCAGGCCCTCGAGATCGCCGACATGCTGATCCGCTCCGGCGCCCTGGACATCCTGGTCATCGACTCGGTGGCCGCGCTGGTGCCGCGCGCCGAACTCGAAGGCGAGATGGGCGACAGCCACGTCGGCCTGCAGGCCCGGCTGATGAGCCAGGCGCTGCGGAAAATGACTGGCGCGCTGAACAATTCGGGCACCACGGCGATCTTCATCAACCAGCTGCGCGAGAAGATCGGGGTGATGTTCGGCAGCCCCGAAACCACCACGGGTGGAAAGGCGCTGAAGTTCTACGCGTCGGTGCGCATGGACGTGCGCCGGATCGAGACGCTCAAGGACGGCACCAACGCGGTCGGTAACCGCACCCGCGTCAAGATCGTCAAGAACAAGGTGGCGCCGCCCTTCAAGCAAGCCGAGTTCGACATCCTCTACGGCCAAGGGGTCAGCCGGGAAGGCTCGCTGATCGACATGGGTGTGGAGCAGGGCTTCATCCGCAAGTCCGGTTCCTGGTTCACCTATGAGGGCGAGCAGCTCGGCCAGGGCAAGGAGAACGCCCGCACCTTCCTCAAGGAAAACGACGAAATCGCCAACGAGATCGAGAAGAAGATCAAGGAAAAGCTCGGCATTGGCGCGGTCGTGACCGATGACCTGTCCGATGACAGCGTCCTGCCCGCCCCCGTCGACTTCTGAGCCCTCCCGCGAAGAGCAGGCGCGGGCGCTGTGCCTGCGCCTGCTCACCGCGAGAGCGCGCACCCGGGCCGAATTGCACGGCCGGCTGGCCAAACGCGGCTATCCCGACGACGTCAGTGAGCGGGTCCTCGACCGGTTGGCCTCCGTCGGTCTGGTCGACGACACCGACTTCGCCCAGCAGTGGGTGCGGTCCCGTCACGTGCACGCCGGAAAGAGCAAGCGCGCCTTGGCCGCCGAGTTGCGCACCAAGGGCGTCGACAACGAGGTGATCACCACCGCGCTGGCCGGCATCGACACCGATGCCGAGCGGGACCGGGCCGAGGAGCTGGTCCGGGCCAAGCTGCGCCGCGAGGCGCTGAACGACGATGACACTCGGGTCACGCGCCGGCTGGTGGGGATGCTGGCGCGCCGCGGCTACAGCCAGAACCTGGCGTGTGAGGTGGTGTTCGCCGAGCTGGCGGCCGAGCGGGAGCGCCGCCGGGTCTAGGGCGGTGACGTGCGGTTTCTCCCGCACCGGCCGCCCGCCGTACCATGGCCCCGTGACTTCGATGGTGCGAGGGGCCGTGGCGCGCGACGCCGCACCGGCGCGCACCTACCAGGTCCGCACCTACGGCTGCCAGATGAACGTCCACGATTCCGAGCGGCTGGCGGGCCTGCTGGAAGCGGCCGGATACCAGCGGGCGGCCGAGGACGCCGACGCCGACGTGGTGGTGTTCAACACCTGCGCCGTGCGCGAGAACGCCGACAACAAGCTGTACGGCAACCTCAGCCACCTGGCCCCGCGCAAGCGCGAAGATCCCGAGATGCAGATCGCGGTCGGGGGCTGCCTGGCCCAAAAGGACCGGGACGCGTTGCTGCGCAAGGCGCCGTGGGTCGACGTCATCTTCGGCACCCACAACATCGGGTCGCTGCCCACGCTGCTCGAGCGCGCCCGGCACAACAAGGTCGCCCAGGTCGAGATCGCCGAGGCGCTGCAGGAGTTTCCGTCGTCGCTGCCCAGTGCGCGCGAATCCGCTTACGCCGCTTGGGTTTCCATCTCAGTCGGGTGCAACAACAGCTGCACGTTCTGCATCGTGCCGTCGCTGCGCGGCAAAGAGGTCGACCGCAGCCCCGACGACATCCTGGCCGAGGTCGCCTCGCTGGTGGACGACGGTGTGCTCGAGGTCACGCTGCTGGGCCAGAACGTCAACGCCTACGGGGTGTCCTTCGCCGACCCCGCGCTGCCCCGGGACCGCGGCGCGTTCGCCCGCCTGCTGCGCGCCTGCGGCGACATCGACGGGCTGGAGCGGGTGCGGTTCACCTCGCCGCACCCGGCCGAATTCACCGACGACGTCATCGAGGCCATGGCCCAGACGCCGAATGTGTGTCCCGCCCTGCACATGCCGCTGCAATCCGGATCCGACCGGGTGCTGCGCGCGATGCGGCGCTCGTACCGCGCCGAGCGCTACCTCGGCATCATTGACCGTGTCCGGGCCGCGATGCCGCACGCCGCCATCACCACCGATCTGATCGTCGGATTCCCCGGTGAGACCGAGGAGGACTTCGCCGCCACGCTGGACGTCGTGCGCCGGGCCCGGTTCTCGGCGGCCTTCACGTTCCAGTATTCCAAGCGACCCGGGACCCCCGCCGCCGACCTCGACGGCCAGATACCGAAAGCCGTTGTGCAGGAACGTTATGAGCGGCTCGTCGCGCTGCAGGAGGAGATCTCGCTGCAGGGCAACCAGGCCCTGGTCGGGCAGACCGTCGAATTGCTCGTCGCCACCGGTGAAGGGCGCAAGGACACCGCCACCGCGCGGATGAGCGGGCGGGCCCGCGACGGCCGGCTGGTTCACTTTGCCGTCGGGGAAGCGGCCCAAGAATCCGCCGACACCCGTCCGCGCCCCGGCGACATCATCACCACGGTGATCACCGGGGCCGCGCCCCACCACCTCATCGCCGACGCGGGCCTCCTGACCCATCGCCGTACCCGGGCGGGTGACGCGCACGCCGCCGGGCGGCGCCCGCGCGGCACCGGCCTGGGCATGCCCGCCGTCGGGCCGCCCGCCGGTCCGGCCCAACCCCTGGGATGTGCACGATGAAAAAAGAAGACACACACCTCGGCGCGCTGCGGACCGAGATCGAGGCCGCCGAACGGCGGGTGGCACGCGGGTTCGACCCGGGTCCACGGGGTTTCTTCGTGTCGATCCTGGTGTTCGTGCTGTTGGGGTCGTTCATCCTGCCGCACACCGGTGATGTGCGCGGCTGGGACGTGCTGTTCGGCAGCCACGGCGCCGGCGCGGCCGCGGTCGCGCTGCCCTCGCGGGTGTTCGCCTGGCTGGCGCTGGTGTTCGGCGTCGGCTTCTCAATGCTGGCGTTGGTGACCCGGCGCTGGGCGCTGGCCTGGGTTGCGCTGGCGGGCTCGGCGATCGCCGGCGCGGCGGGCATGCTGGCGATCTGGTCGCGTCAGACGGTGGCCGCGGGGCACCCCGGCCCGGGGTGGGGTCTGATCATCGCCTGGGTCACCGTGCTCCTGCTCATCTACCACTGGGCGCGCGTGGTGTGGCAGCGGACCATCGTGCAGCTCGCCGCCGAGGAGCAGCGCCGCCGCGCCGCCGCCCAGCAGCAGTCGGCCTCGCTGCTCGACGATCTGGACCGCCCGCGCGACGATCCCGGTAGCGGCGCGGGATCCGACGGCGGCCGTTAGGACTTGCGGGTCAGGGCCTCCACGGCCGCCTGCGCCCACTGCCGCCACTGTTCGGCGTTGGCCTTGGCCTCTTCGGCCTCCTTGGTCCGGCCCGCCGCCGCGGCCTTCTGAGCCTGCTGTTCGTATTGCTCGGCGCGGGCCTGGAATTGCTCGGCCCGGGCCTGCGCTTGGGGATCCGCCCAGTCCGCCTCGCCGGCGTCGCGCACCTTCTTCTCGACCGCGCGCAGTCGCCGCTCCAGCTCGGCGGAACGCTCCCGCGGGACCTTGCCGATCGCATCCCACTTGTCGGCGATCGCGCGCAGCGCCGCCCGGGCGGCGTCGTGATTGCTGGTATCCAGCTTTTCGGCCTCGGCCAGCAGCGCCTCTTTGGCCGTCGCGTTGGCGCGAAACTCCGCGTCCTTTTCGGCGGTCGCCGCGTTGCGGGCGGTGAAAAACACGTCCTGGGCGGCCTTGAAGCGCCGCCACAGGGCGTCGTCGACCTCCCGGGTCGCCCGTCCGGCCGCCTTCCATTCGGTGAGCAACTTGCGGAACTCCGCGCTGGTGGCCGTCCAGTCGGTCGAATCGGACAGCGCCTCGGCCTGCTCGCACAGCCGTTCCTTGGCCTGGCGGATTCCGGAGCGTTCCCGGTCCAGCTCGGCGAAATGCGATCCCCGCCGCCGGTTGAACGCCTCCCGGGCCGCCGAATAGCGCTTCCACAGCGCGTCGTCCACCTTGCGGTCCAGCCCGCTGATGGTCTTCCACTCGTCGAGGATCGCGCGCAGCCGGTCGCCGGCGGCCTTCCACTGCGTCGACGTGGCGGCCAACTCCTCGGCCTCGGCGGCCAGCGCCTCCTTGCGGGCGGTCTGGGTGGCCCGATGCTCCTCGCGCCGGGAGCGGTCCGCGGCGACGGTGGCCTCGGCGTGTTCGGCAATGCTGGCCAGCCGGCTGGCCAGCGCATCGATATCGCCCAGCACGGCGGCCGTCGGCAGCGTCTCGGCCAGTTCGGACGCGTGCGCCTTGATCTTGCGCGCGTCCCCGGTCCCCGAGGCCAGCCGCTCCTCCATCAGCGTGACCTCGGTGGCGAGGTCGTCGAACCGCCTGCCGAAGTGCGCGAACGCCGCTTCGCGGTCGCCGGCCTGCCAGGAGCCGACGACGCGTTCGCCGGCCGCGCTGATCAGCCACACCGTGCCGTCGTCGTCCACGCGGCCGAACTGGTGCGGATTGCTTGGTGGCGGCGGCACCACCACCGGGTGAGCGGCCGGCCGCGCTCCCGGGCTCGCGGGCCGGGGACCGGGACGCGGTCCCGGGCGCGGCACCGGCCGGGCTGAATCGTCGCGAGGCTGGTCAGCCGTCATGCGCTCGTCACTACCCTTTCGCAACCTTGCGCGGTTGGTGTTCCGCGCGCCTGCCGCGCGTAGCGGCACCGTCTCCTGCATCTGCGGACGACCCCTCCGGGTTTTCCCAGCAGGTGCCTAACAGTATTCAAGCAGCTTGCGCCGCCACATGCCGCCGCCTTGGAATTCGGGGCCGGCGGACCTGCGCGACCCGGCAACTCGCGCTACCTGTGAGGTTCTCTTAGAGTTATCCAAGCGGTCACATAGATTGCTGAAGTAATAATCGAGAGGTCGCCCGCGGCGCGGTCGAGACGTGTGAAACGTCATAGTTTTGTATCTGAACTGAACGCGAAATGTGCGTGTATTTGCTTGCGCCCCGGGGAAGGCTGGGTCGGACGGTCGTGAGCTTGGGGGGTCGGGAATATGTCCAAAGTTGATGTCGCGGCGTTGATTGCCTTGTGCGCGGCGCTGGCATCGGCGATTGGCGACGTGATCCGTCAGCGCTCCGCACACGAAATCACCGACCGGGAGGTCGGGCACCTCGAACTGTTCCGCATGTCGCTGCGCGACACCCGATGGTGGCTCGGCGGCATGGCCGCGGTCACGAACTACAGCCTGCAGGCCGCGGCCCTGGCGTGGGGCTCGGTGGTGTTGGTGACGGCGTTGCAGGTGACCGCGTTGCTGTTCGCGCTGCCGATCTATGCGCGCCTCGCCCATCATCGGGTCAAGCCGCGGGAGTGGATGTGGGCGCTGATCCTGGCCGCCGGGCTGGCGGTGGTCATCATCGTCGGCGACCCGGAGTCCGGCCACCAGCGCGCGCCGCTGCAGACCTGGATCATCGTGGCCCTGATCATGGCGCCGCTGCTGGTGGGCTGCGTGGTAGCCGCACGAATCTGGTCCGGTAGCCCGTTCGCGGCGATGCTGCTCGCGGTGGTGGCGGGCTCCTCATTGGCGCTGTTCGCGGTGCTGACCAAGGGCATCGTCGAGATGTCCGAGCACGGCGTCGCGCGCGTGCTGACGTCGCCGGAGTTCGTGCCCTGGCTGCTGGTGGCGCTGGCCGGGATGATCTTCCAGCAGTCCGCCTTCCGCGCCGGCACGCTGACCGCGTCGCTGCCGACGATGACGGTGGCCAAGCCGGTGGTCGCGGGGCTGCTCGGGGTGCTGGTGCTGGGCGAGACGGTCAACGCCAGCGGGGCCGAGGCGTTCGTGCTGATCGCCGCCGTGTCGGTGGTGATCGTCGCGACCATCGCGTTGGCGCGCGGCGAGGCCGCCGCCGTCGATCGGACCGAACCCGGCGGGGGCGCGCCGCGGCGGGCGCGGTCCCGCGACGCGGCCACCGACGACGGCTTCGGCCCCTACGGCGACTGTCTGGTGGTCGCCGACGGCTCACGCTGCTGACTGGCGTGCCGGTACGGCCCGCTGCGCCCGGCTTCGCCGCGCTTGCGACCGCCACTAATTCGATGGTGACGGCCCGCTGCGCCCGGCTTCGCCGCGCTTGCGACCGCCACTAATGCGATGGCCGCGGCCCGGCCACGTTAGTTTGGTGGCGTGCTCAGCGCCATTGCCATCGTTCCGTCGGCGCCCGTGCTCGTTCCCGAACTCGCCGGGGCGGCCGCCGCCGAGGTGGCCGACCTGGTTGCGGCGACGCTTGCGGCCGCCGCGCTGCTGCCTGAGCGCTGGGTGATCATCGGGACGGGCCCGGCCGACGAGGACTGTGGTCCCGACACCGCGGGCACGTTCGCGGGTTTCGGAGCCGACGTGCGTGTCCGGTTGTCCGCACACACCGGCGACGAGCCCGAGCCGGTGGCGCTCCCGGTCTGCGTGTTGGTGGGCGGCTGGGTGCGCGGCCAGGTGCAGCCGCAGGCCGGCACGCGGGCCCGTGTCTATCGCGATGACCACGACGTAGCTGCCGCGCTGCGCCGCGGCCGCGCGCTGCGCGCCGAGATCGACCGGCTGCCGGAGCCGGTCGGGGTGCTGGTGGTGGCCGACGGCGCCAACACCTTGACCCAGTCCGCTCCCGGCGGCCACGACCCGGACAACGCCGCCGCGCAAGAGGCCCTGGACGACGCGCTGGCCGGCGGCGACGTCGCGGCGCTGACGCGCCTGCCGCACCAGATCCTGGGGCGGGTCGCCTTTCAGGTGCTGGCCGGCCTGTCCGAGCCGGGTCCGCGATCGGCCAAGGAGCTTTACCGGGGGGCGCCCTACGGGGTGGGCTACTTCGCCGGCGCCTGGCAGCTGTGACGGTGGCCGCGCGACCACTGGCGATCATCGGTCCCACCGGAACCGGCAAGTCGCAGCTGGCCCTCGACATCGCGGAACGCCTCGAGCCTCCCGGTGCGGAGATCGTCAACGCCGACGCGATGCAGCTCTATCGCGGCATGGACATCGGCACCGCCAAGCTGCCGGTCGAGGAGCGCCGCGGGATTCCGCATCATCAGCTCGACGTCCTCGACGTCACCGAGGCGGCGACCGTCGCCCGCTATCAGCGCGCCGCCACGGCGGACATCGAAGCGATCGCGGCCGCCGGCGCGGCGCCGGTCATCGTGGGCGGCTCGATGCTTTACATCCAGTCGCTGCTCGACGACTGGTCGTTTCCCGCCACCGATCCCGAGGTCCGCGCACGCTGGGAGCGGCGGCTGGCCGAGGTCGGGGTGGGGGAGCTGCACGCCGAGCTGGCCCGTCGCGACCCCGCCGCGGCCGCGTCGATCCTGCCCACCGACGCCCGGCGCACGGTGCGCGCCCTGGAAGTGGTGGAGCTGACCGGGCAGCCGTTCGCCGCCTCCGCCCCGCGAATCGGCGCTCCGAGATGGGACACCGTCATCGTCGGGTTGGATTGCGACACAACGATTCTCGATGACCGGCTGGCCAAGCGGACCGACGCGATGTTCGACCAGGGCCTGGTCGGCGAGGTGACCGCGCTGCTCGAGCGCGGCCTGCGCGACGGGGTCACCGCCTCGCGAGCGCTGGGCTACGCACAGGTGATCGCGGCGCTCGACGCCGGTGGCGGCCCGGATCGACTCCGCGAGGCTCGGGAGCAGACCTTCGTGGGCACCCGGCGCTACGTGCGACGGCAGCGGTCGTGGTTTCGGCGCGACCATCGCGTGCACTGGCTGGACGCCGCGGACCGCGACGGGCTCGTCGACGGCGCGATGCGGGCGTGGCGCCACGTATCCTGAACAGGTGAAATTCGCCAAGGGCCACGGCACCCAGAACGACTTCGTGGTGCTGCCCGACCCGGCCGCCGAGCTGGGGCTGACCGCGTCGCGGGTGGCCGCGCTCTGCGACCGGCGGCGCGGGCTGGGCGCCGACGGCGTACTGCGGGTCACCACCGCCGGCGCCGTTGCCGCGGCCGGCGTGCTGGACCGGTTGCCCGACGGCGTGGCCGCCGACGACTGGTACATGGACTACCGCAACGCCGACGGGTCGGTCGCCCAGATGTGCGGCAACGGCGTGCGGGTCTTCGCCCACTACCTGCGCGCCAGCGGGCTGGAGGGCCGCGACGACTTCGTGGTCGGGTCCCTGGCCGGTCCCCGGCCCGTCACCGTGCATCGCGTCGACGCGACCGGCGCCGACATCAGCGTCGACATGGGCAAGGCCAACACGCTGGGGCCGGGCGACGCCGTGCTGGGCGGCCGGCGGTTTTCCGGCGTGGCGATCGACGTGGGAAATCCCCACCTGGCCTGCGTCGACCCCGACCTGACCGCCGACGCGCTGGCCGCGCTGGACGTGGCCGCGCCGGTGAGCTTCGACCCCGCCCAATTCCCGGACGGGGTGAACGTCGAGATCCTCACCGCGCCGGCCCAGGGGGCCGTGCACATGCGCGTCCACGAACGGGGAGTCGGCGAAACACGCTCGTGTGGCACCGGGACGGTGGCGGCCGCGGTCGCCGCCCTGGCCTCCGCCGGGGCGGACACCGGCACGCTGACCGTGCGGGTGCCCGGCGGCGAGGTCGTCGTCACTATCACCGACGCCACCAGCTACCTGCGCGGGCCCTCGGTGCTGGTGGCCCACGGAGAAATCAGCGAGGAATGGTGGCACGCACAGTAGCGTTAATTCAGATGCGCGCCACCGAATCTGCGTGCATCATCACTTATTGCCTATGACACATCCCGAATTTCGCGATCACGCCCCGACGGCCACGGAGCCCAGTACGGGCGAACTCGCCCTCGAGGATCGGTCCGCGCTGCGCCGCGTCGCCGGCCTGTCGACCGAGCTCGCCGACGTCACCGAGGTCGAGTACCGCCAGCTTCGGCTCGAGCGGGTCGTCCTGGTCGGCGTGTGGACCGACGGCACCGCCGCCGACAGCCAGGCCAGCATGGCCGAACTGGCCGCGCTGGCCGAAACCGCCGGCTCCCAGGTGCTCGAGGGGCTCATCCAGCGCCGCGACAAGCCCGACCCGTCGACCTATATCGGTTCGGGTAAGGCCGCCGAACTGCGTGAGGTGGTGCTGGCCACCGGCGCCGACACCGTCATCTGCGACGGTGAACTGTCCCCGGCGCAGCTGACCGCACTGGAGAAGGCCGTCAAGGTCAAGGTCATCGACCGCACCGCGCTGATCCTGGACATCTTCGCCCAGCACGCCACCAGCCGCGAGGGCAAGGCGCAGGTGTCGCTGGCCCAGATGGAATACATGCTGCCGCGACTGCGCGGCTGGGGTGAGTCGATGTCGCGGCAGGCCGGTGGCCGCGCCGGCGGCAGCGGGGGCGGCGTGGGCCTGCGCGGCCCCGGTGAAACCAAGATCGAGACCGACCGGCGGCGCATCCGCGAGCGGATGGCGAAGCTGCGCCGCGAGATCAAGGACATGAAGCAGGTCCGCGACACGCAGCGCAGCCGCCGGCTGCACAGCGACGTGCCGTCGATCGCCATCGTCGGCTACACCAATGCGGGCAAATCCAGCCTGCTCAACGCGCTGACCGGAGCCGGGGTGCTGGTGCAGGACGCGTTGTTCGCCACCCTGGAGCCCACCACGCGGCGCGCCGAGTTCGACGAGGGACGCTCGTTCGTGCTCACCGACACCGTCGGTTTCGTCCGGCACCTGCCCACCCAGCTCGTCGAGGCCTTCCGCTCCACGCTCGAGGAGGTCGTCGACGCCGACCTGCTGGTCCACGTCGTCGACGGCTCCGACGTCCACCCGCTGGCGCAGATCAATGCGGTCCGGCAGGTGGTCTCCGACGTCGTCGCCGACCATGATGGCGCCCCGCCGCCCGAGCTGCTGGTCGTCAACAAAGTCGACACCGCAAGCGATTTGGCGTTGGCCAAGCTCCGCCATGCGCTGCCCGGCGCGGTGTTCGTCTCGGCCCGCACCGGTGAGGGTATCGACGCCCTGCGCCGCCGCATCGCCGAGTTGGCCGTCCCCGCCGACACCGCCGTGGATGTGGTGATCCCGTACCACCGCGGCGACCTGGTGGCCCGCCTGCACGCCGACGGGCGCGTCCAGGAGGAAGAACACAACGCCGAGGGCACCCGGATCAAGGCCCGAGTCCCGGTGGCCTTGGCCGGCCGGCTGCGCGAATTCGCCGCCCGCTGAGCGGCCGGGCGTAGCGGGCGGTTCCCGCAGCCCACCGCCGTCGGCGACCCGCCAGCTGCCGACCAACCGTCCGGTTGGTATATGTTGGGCTGCAGAAATCCCAGTCGCCGGAGGTCTTTCCCATGAGCAGCGCCATCAAATACCAGCGCACTCTTTTCGAGTCAGAGCACGACCTGTTCCGTGAGTCCTACCGGGCCTTCCTCGAGCGCCATGTCGCGCCGTACCACGACGAGTGGGAGAAGGCGAAAATCGTCGATCGCGGTGTGTGGCTCGAGGCCGGCAAGCAGGGCTTCCTGGGCATGGCGGTGCCCGAGGAGTACGGCGGCGGGGGCAACCCGGATTTCCGGTACAACACGATCATCACCGAGGAGACCACCGCCGGTCGCTACAGCGGCATCGGTTTCGGCCTGCACAACGACATCGTGGCGCCGTACCTGTTGGCGCTGGCGACCGAGGAGCAGAAGCAGCGCTGGTTGCCGAAATTCTGTACCGGAGAACTGATTACGGCGATCGCGATGACCGAGCCGGGAACCGGCAGTGACCTGCAGGGCATCAAGACCCGCGCGGTCAAGCAGGGCGACCACTACGTGCTGAACGGGTCAAAGACGTTCATCACCAACGGAATCAACTCCGACCTGGTGATCGTGGTCGCGCAGACCGATCCGGACAAGGGCGCCCAGGGCTTCTCGCTGCTCGCCGTCGAGCGCGGGATGGAGGGCTTCGAGCGCGGCCGGCACCTGGACAAGATCGGGCTGGACGCGCAGGACACGGCCGAGCTGTCGTTCACCGACGTGAAGGTGCCGGCCGAAAACCTGCTGGGACAAGAGGGCATGGGGTTCATCTACCTCATGCAGAACCTGCCCCAGGAGCGGATCTCGATCGCCATCATGGCCGCCGCGGCGATGGAGCAGGTGCTCGATCAGACCCTGCAATACACCAAGGAGCGCAAGGCTTTTGGCAAGCCGATCGGCAGCTTCCAGAACAGCCGCTTCGTGCTCGCCGAGCTGGCGACCGAGGCGACCGTGGTGCGCATGATGGTCGACGAATTCGTCCGCTTGCACCTGGACCACAAGCTGACGGCCGAACAGGCCGCGATGGCCAAGTGGTATTGCACCGAAAAGCAGGTCCACCTGATCGACCGCTGCCTGCAATTGCACGGCGGCTACGGTTACATGCGCGAATACCCCGTCGCGCGTGCGTATCTGGACGCCCGGGTGCAAACCATCTACGGCGGCACGACCGAAATCATGAAGGAAATCATCGGCCGCAGTCTCGGGGTATAGCTTTTCGTTTGCTGGATCGTCGTCCAGGCGGCGAACACGGTGCCGGGTAACGGCATTGACTTTGCGCCCGAATTCGGGCGCTTTCACGACCCTTCCCGAACACCGTCGGCGTCGGTGCGCCGACCGCGCCACCACGCATAGCCGGATCCACGATCCGCGCGCGCAGGACGCTTCGCGGCACCGGCAACCTCGTCGGGCGCAAATGCGTTGGGCGCGTCGGCGGTCCGCAGGCCGCGCTCGCTGACCGGGTCCCGGCCGCTTTGGGGGCGATATCCGCTCACCCGCCGAAAGTCGCGATTCGGCCGTGGCCCGGCATCATTTCGACATCGGTGTGGTATCCCTTTTTGTAAAATTTGTGATTTGACTTCGCATTTCTTGTTGGCTGGAGCAAAGTTATGCGAGCCCGGCGATAAGGCGGATCGTGAGCGGGTCCATTCCCCGCGGAAGAACGGCCCGCTCGCCGGTTATGCAGGTAAGGGCGTAGCCGCAGATAGAGCCGCGACCCGAGGCTGGAAGGCTTGGTGAAGGTGCACAGAGGTCACATGCGCAAGCTGATCGGAAGCGCGCTGGTCAGCCTGACGACCACAGCACTAGCCGCCGTGTTGCTGGCGCCCGTCGCGACCGCAAGCCCGATAGGCGACGCCGAAGCGGCGATGATGGCCGCGTGGGAGAAGGCCGGTGGCGACACCTCCCCGCTCGGCCCCCGCAAGGGTGACGTCTACCCCGCCGGGGACGGGTTCGCCCTCGACTTCGACGGCGGCAAAATGTTCTTCACCCCGGCCACCGGAGCCAAATTCGCCTACGGGCCCATCCTGGAGAAATACGAGATGCTGGGCGGCCCAGCGGGCAGCGATCTGGGTTTCCCGGCCATCAACGAGGTGCCCGGCCTGGCCGGCCCCGACAGCCGGGTGGTCACCTTCTCGGCCACCGACAAGCCGGTCATTTTCTGGACGCCCGACCACGGCCCGTACGTGGTGCGCGGGGCCATCAACTCCGCCTGGGACAAGCTGGGCAGTTCGGGCGGGGTGCTCGGCGTGCCGGTCGCCGACGAGACCTACAACGGCGAGGTGTCCTCGCAGAAGTTCAGCGGCGGCCAGGTTTCGTGGAACCGGCAGACCAAGCAGTTCACCACCGAACCGCCGGGGCTGGCCGACCAGCTCAAGGGACTGCAGGTGGCGATCGATCCCACCGCGGCGATCAACATGGCCTGGCGGGCGGCCGGGGGACCCAACGGACCCCTGGGCGCCAAACAGGGCGGGCAGACCGCACTCGGCGGTGACGGCATCGTCCAGACCTACGCCGGCGGCAAGGTGTTCTTCACCCCGGCCACCGGCGCGAACGCGCTCGAGACCGACATCCTGGCCAAATACGAGTCGCTCGGCGGGCCCGTCGGCAGCGGCCTCGGCTTCCCCGTCACCAACGAGACCGACGGCGGAATCGGTCCGTCCAGCCGGATCTGCACCTTCTCGGCCGCCGACAAGCCGGTGATCTTCCGCACCGCCGAGCACGGCGCGTTCGTCGTGCGCGGGGCGATGAAGGCCGCCTGGGACAAACTTCGCGGCCCGACAGGCAAGCTGGGGGCGCCGGTCGGCGATCAGGCCGTGGACGGCGACGTGATCTCGCAGCAGTTCACCGGCGGCAAGATTTCGTGGAACCGGGCGAAGAACACGTTCACCACGGATCCGTCCAACCTGGCGCCGCTGTTGAGCGGCCTGCAGGTGTCGGGGCAGAACCAGCCGAGCAATTCGGCCACGCCCTCGCACGCCAACAAGTTCGGTTGGCACTCGTGGTGGTGGTTGGCCGTCCTTCCGGTCCTGGTGCTGCTGGTGGTGTTGGCGTGGGTGCTGTTCGGATGGCGCCGGCGCCGCGCGGAGCGCGACGATGCGGCCGGCTACGCGCCCGAGCGCGGCTATGACGCGGCCGACGCGCCGTGGGGACCGGAGGACCCCGACCTCGCGACCGAGCATTTCGCGCTCGGCGGGCCGCAAGAACCCGAGCAACAGACGGACGCCGCGTCCACCGCGCGGGTCAGCTGGCAGCGTCAGGTTCCGGCGGAGAGCGAATACGGCGTCGAAGAGGAAGATCCCGACGCGATCGACACCGACTCCATCCCCGTGGTCTCGGAGGAGATGCTGTCGGAGGCCGACTATTCCGATGCCGGAGCCGATTACACGGACTACACCGACGCCGTTCCCGAGGTCGCCGAGGCCGAGACCGCGGATGACGCCGCCTACGTCGACGCCGATTACGTGGATGCCGATTATGTGGACGCCGACTACGTGGAGGAGGAGTACGGCGCCGAGGACGAGTATCCCGACGTCGCCGTCCCGCACACGCCGCCGGACGCCGATGCCGTGACGGGTGCCCTGGAAACGGCGGCACCCGAGGACGAGTATCCGGACGTCGCCGTGCCGGATGCGGACATCGAACCCGAACCCGCAGATGTCGCCGCGGGGCCCGACGTGTCCGGGGCCGCCGAGACCGGGGCCGCCGAGACCGGCGCCGTCGCGGCCGGGGCCTTCGTCGCCGGGGCCGCGCAGCGATCCGGCGGACGGCACGCCGCCGCGGATGAGGAAGACGGCTCGGACAACGGGCTGGCGGGCCCGGAGGGGCGCCCGACCATTCATCTGCCGCTCGACGACCCGTACCAGCCGCCCGATGGCTACCCGATCAAGGCGAGCGCCCGGTACGGCCTGTACTACACGCCGGGCAGCGACCTGTACCAGGACACGCTTCCCGAGATTTGGTTGGCCAGCGAAGAGGTCGCTTTGGCCAATGGATTCACCAGGGCCGACTAGCGGTTCGCGCGCGGGTCGTCAGACCTTGCGGATCACCGTCACGACCTTGCCCAGCACGGTCGCGTCGTTGCCCGGAATGGGGTCGAACGCCGGGTTGTGCGGCATCAGCCACACCTGACCGCCGGCGCGTTTGAACGTCTTGACCGTGGCCTCGCCATCGAGCATCGCCGCGACGATGTCACCGTTGTCGGCGACGTTCTGCTGGCGCACCACCACCCAGTCGCCGTCACAGATCGCGGCCTCCACCATCGAGTCGCCCACCACTTTGAGCAGGAACAGCGTGCCTTCGCCGACCAGCTCACGCGGCAGCGGGAACACATCTTCGACGGCTTCTTCGGCCAGGATCGGTCCACCGGCCGCGATTCGTCCGAGAACCGGGACGAACGTGGGTTCCGGCAACGCATCCGACCCGGCCACCTCGGTGGCAGGCGCGGCCACGTCGTCGTCGGCGCCGCGGACGTCGACCGCCCGGGGGCGGTTGGGGTCGCGGCGCAAATACCCCTTGCGTTCCAGGGTGCGCAGCTGGTGCGCGACCGAGGACGTCGACGTCAGCCCGACGGCGTCGCCGATCTCCCGGATGCTCGGGGGATAGCCGCGGCTGGTCACCGAGGCGCGAATGACGTTCAAGATGGTGCGCTGCCGTTCGGTCAGCGCGGAATCCACGGAGTGCAGCCGGCCGTCCGCCGCGGCCGGGCCAGCGTCGTTCGGGGAAATGTCGTTGCTGTCGCCCATGCCACTGAATGTAGCCGCACCGACGACAAGAATCAAACATGTGTTCGACTAGCGTGTCGCCCGGGCGCCGCCCGTCGGAAAAGGTCGGAAAAGCGCCGCCATCGGCCGAATCACAAATGTGTAACTCTTGCCGCGACCGGGTATTTGGGCCTTGTGACAGTGGTAGAGGCCGACGGAGTTGTCGGTGGTGTGATCTAGCGTTTTGCTCGTGCGACACGCTTCGCTCAAATGTTCGGGTTTCGAACACACAAGCGATTAGAGTCGAACACACGAGCGAGAGCTAGTTGACCGGAGGAACGCAGATGACAGTCATCCACACGCTTGCGCCGCGTACCAGCAGTCTTCGGCGCCCGATCAACGGACCGGTTCAGGGCGTTCGGTACGGCAGGGACGGTGCGACCCGTTCCCGCAGGCCCGCCCCGTCGCGGCCGGCGGGCGCGGCGACACGCTACTACGGCACCGGGGTCGCGATGTCTGTCGCTCCGCACCGCAGGCGCGTCGTCACCTGGGCGACCACGGTTGGGCTGGCGTTGGCCGCCGGGGCGATCACCTTGTGGCTGGGTCTCGTCGCGAACGTCGGGCAGGCCCTCAACGGCGACGCGACAAACGCGGCCGCGCCCGTTCCGAACCGGCTCGCCGTCGTGCGGGTCGACGCGGGGGAGTCGCTGCAGGATGTCGCTCACCGCGTGGCGCCCGACGCGCCGGCCACCGAGGTGGCTGACCGCATCCGTGAGCTCAACGACCTGAACTCGCCGACACTGGTCGCCGGCCAAACGCTGATCGCTCCGATCGGCTGACAGCGGTTGTGCCCCAACGGCTCCGGCTCGTGAGGTGTCCGGCCGGCGTGGTCCCGGCCCGGGGACGGCGGCTCCGTTAGCCGTGCAGGTCAGCGCACAGGTACGCTCAAAGTTCTGCGTTACCTGGTTGTCGGCACGGTGAGGAGCGGTCATGCACTGTCCCTTCTGCCGTCATCCGGATTCCCGGGTGATCGACTCGCGCGAAACCGACGAGGGGCAGGCCATCCGGCGCCGCCGATCGTGCCCGGAGTGCGGAAAACGTTTCACCACCGTGGAAACCGCGGTCCTGGCGGTGGTCAAGCGGAGCGGCGTCACCGAACCCTTCAGCAGGGAAAAGGTCATCAGCGGCGTCCGCCGGGCCTGCCAGGGCCGCCAGGTGGACGACGACGCGCTGAATCTGCTGGCCCAGCAGGTCGAAGACACGGTGCGCGCGGTGGCCTCCCCGGAAGTCCCCAGCCACGAGGTCGGCTTGGCCATCCTGGGGCCGCTGCGCGATCTCGACGAGGTGGCGTACCTGCGGTTCGCGTCGGTGTACCGGTCTTTCGAGTCCGCGGACGACTTCGAGCGCGAGATCCAGGCGCTGCGTGAGCACCGCGGAGTGGCGACTCCGGGCTGATGGATCGCGCGAGCCCGGGCCGGGCGGCCCGCTAGGCTCGAAGGATGCCCCCTGAGTTGCATCCGGACCTCGCGGCCCTGGCCCCGCTCCTCGGCACCTGGGCCGGTCAGGGTGCGGGCAAGTACCCGACGATCCCGCCCTTCGACTACCTCGAAGAAGTCACGTTCGCCCATGTGGGCAAACCGTTTTTGGCCTACGCCCAGAAGACCAAGGCGGTGGCCGATGGCAAGCCGTTACACGCCGAGACGGGATATCTCCGCGTGCCGCAGCCGGGCCACGTCGAACTGGTGCTGGCCCATCCGAGTGGCATCACCGAGATCGAGGTCGGCACCTATTCGGTCACCGGCGACCGCATCGAAATGCAGATGACCACCACGACGGTCGGCCTGACGCCTACCGCCAAAGAGGTGACGGGACTAGGGCGTTCCTTCCGCATCGACGGCGATGAGCTCTCCTACACGGTGCAGATGGGCGCGGTAGGCCAGCCGCTGCAAGACCACCTCGCCGCGGTGTTGCATCGGCAGCGCTGAGCGTCCGCGCCGTCAGTCCAGCTGTCGCACACCGTCGTTGACCACCCGCCCGGCCACTGCCACCCAGCCCTCGGCGCTCCACGTGGTTTCGATGACGGAACCGTTGCCCTGGGTGATCCGCAGGCTTTGGCTCAGGTAGTCGGTGATCCGCATGGCGGCCGAACCGGTCGCCTCGTCTTCGGGCACGCCGAGGTTGGCGCCGAACATGCGCACCCGCAGCGACCCGGTATCCCGGTCGGTCCAGGCCCACAGGTAGTGCGCCGTATCGTCGGGAAAGTCCGTCGGGTCGGCGGCGAGAACATCGTCGGCCGAGCCGAATTCGTGCAGCGCGAACTCGGGCGCCCATTCCGCGCGTGCGCTGATGCGGGTGTGTTGGGCGTCGTAGCCCACCTGCACGATTCCTGCCGGTATCTGCAGCGTGTTGATCGGTGATCCGTTCTCCCGCAGCCACCACGAGGCGCCCACCGTCGGGTGCCCGGCGAACGGGAGTTCCGTCCTGGGCGTGTAGATGGTGGCGTGCGCGGTCGCGGAGCCCGCGGCCGGAAGATCAACGAAAACCGTTTCGCTGTAACCCAATTGGGTCGCCACCCGCTGCCGGTCCGCGACCCGGACCTGGCCGGCATCCACCACGCCGAGCGGATTGCCGAAATTGCCGTCCGCATCGGTGAACACTCTCAACACCGTGACGTCGATACCCATGGCCCGACTGTACGACGCGGAACCCGCCCGCCTCGATCAAGGTGGGATCAGGTGGCGCTGCGTTCGTCGGACCCCATCGCGTTGAGCACGGCGACGCGGGTGGGGGCCGGGCCGGTGACGGCCTGCTCGCCGCCGCCGGTGCGCAGCAGCCCGCGCAGGGCGGCCTGATCGTATTCGGCGGGAGCGGTCGAGTCCATGAAGCGCTCGACGACCTCGATGAAGCGGGCCGGATCGTCGTGAAACGGAAAGTGGCCGGAGCCCTCGAAGATTTCAAGCCGCGAACCGGGCATCGCGGCATGGGCCATCCATGCATGCCGGACCGGAACCACCACATCCTTGGTGCCCCAGACGATCTGCACCGGGATGGCCTCGGTCAAATAACATCGGTCGAGCATGGTGACGATCTGCCCGCGCCAGTCCACCACCGCCCGTAGGGTTCGGCTGAACGCCGCCGACGCCGTCGGTTCCGGCAGGTCATCAAGGATGCGCAGCACGTTGGGCAGGTCGCGGCCCAGGCCGGTGCTGCCCAGCGCGGCGCCCAGGACGCGGCCCACGACCTGAACCGCCGGCAGCACCAGGGGCAACCGCAGCAGGGCGATGGCCTCGCTGCCCATCGGCAGCGATGCCCACCGCAACACGAAGTTGACGTCCTTGGTCACGCCGCCGGCGCCCACCAGGATCAGCCGCTCCACCAAATGCGGGAACTGGTAGGCGAATTGCATGGCCACACCGCCGCCCAGCGAATGGCCGACGATGGTGACCCGCTCGATGTCGAGCACGCTGAGCAGGTCCCGCATCCCGTTGGCGTACGCCGCGATCGAGTAGTCGGCGCGCGGCTTGTCGGACTGGCCGTGACCCAGCAGGTCCGGGGCGATGACCGTGAAGCGCTGGGCGAGCTTGGCCTGCACGGCATTCCACGTGGTGGAGTTGTCGCCGATGCCGTGGATCAGCAGGATCGCCGGCCCGGAGCCGGCGATGCGGTACGCGCGCCGGTAACCGTGGATGGTGCGGAACTCGAGTTTGGGTGCGGTCACTTCACGCACCGGGCGGAGCCTGTTCTTGCGCTTCCGCTCGGTCATAGGGCCAACCTTGCTGTCGGGCCGGGCTAAGGGCGGTGGCTAAGGGCTTGCGCTAGGAGGTCAGGCCTGGTCGTCGTCGTCGAACTTCTTCTCCGCCTGCTGGGCCAGAAAACGCTCGAACTCCGCGCCCAGCTCGTCGCCGCTCGGCAGATCCTCGTCGCGAGCCAGCAACGATCTGTTCTCCTGAGCGTCGATGAAGGCATCGTACTGGCGCTCCAGCGCGGCCACCACCTGAGCAACCTCTGCGCTCGCCTCGACCTGCTCGTCGATCTTGGCCCGAATCACTTCCGCCGCTTCGGTCAACGCGGTCAGCGGCAGCTCCAAGGACGCGGTCTTGGCGACCTGCTCGAGCAACGCTTGCGCGGCGGCCGGGTAGTCGGTCTGCGTGAGGTAGTGCGGGACGTGCACGGTGTAGCCGACCACCTCATGGCCGTGCTGGCCCATCCGGTATTCCAGCAGGTTCGATGCGCTGCCGGGGACCTGGATCTCCGAGATCCACGGCTGGAAAGTCGCGATCAGCTCCGGGTTGTTGGAGTGCGCGGTCATGGTCGTCGGTCGCGTGTGCGGAACCGCCATCGGGACGGTGCCCAGGCCGATGGTCTGGCGCACGCCGAGGCGCTCGGCCAGCAGGCGCACCGCGGTGATGAAGCGCTCCCACTTGAGATCCGGCTCCATCCCGGCGAGCAGCAGGAACGGCGTGCCGATCGTGTCGCGCATCGCGTAGAGGCTCAGTTCCGGATCGTCATAGTTCGTGAAGTGATCGGTCTTGAAGGTCATGAGCGGCCGCCGTGAGCGGTAGTCCAGCAATTCGTCGATCGCGAACGACGCGACCAGCTCGGTGTCCAGCACCGCCTTGAGATGCGAGGCCGCCAACCGGATGGCGTGACCGGCGTCGGAAAAGCCCTCCAGGGCGTGCACCAGCACGGGACCGCGCCCGTCGGACGTCGACAGCTGCGGCGCCGGCAGCTCCAGCTCGTACATGCCCGGTTGCCCTGGCTGGTACTGATCACCTGGGTCTTGATGGTGATCCATCTTCGGTCGCCTCCTCTCGCAGGTCTCTTTAGGGTGCCCTACCCAGTGTCCCCCGAATCAGGCGGCACCCACATCGAACAGCGAACTCGGGTCCGCGCTTACAGGCAGAAACGCGATAATGCTCGGACGTAATCCGGTGCGAACATATCGGTCGGCCCCGCCGGCGCGTCAGCAAACCCCTTGGCGCAGCGCGTCGCGCGGAAGTCGGCTCGTCATCGCATGGTCGGGCATGATGAAGGCGATGCGCATACCGATCCTGGTGCTCTGCTCGGTGGTGGGGGTGGCGACGTCGCTGACGTCGTGTCACCGGCCCGTCGAGCAGGTGTCGGGCGCGCCGGTGTCGGCGCCGCGGACCAGTGGCCCCGTCCAGCGGCTCAGCCAGCCCGAGCAGAAGGCCGCGGCGGCTCCGGTGGAGCCGGATCGGCGCATCGGGGCGATCTTCATTGACGGCGGGCCGCTCCACGTTTGCACCGGCTCGGTGGTGCATTCGAAGGGCGGCGACCTGATCATGACCGCGGCGCACTGCTTGGCCGGAGCGTCGCTGATCACCTTCGTTCCCGGTTTCGTCGGCGACGCCGCTCCCGCTCCCACCGACGTGTGGAAGGCGGACGCGGTCTACCTCGATCCGCGCTGGGTGGCCAGCAAGGACCCGCACGCCGACTACGCGATCGCGCGGGTCAGCAACGACACCGGCACCGACGTCGAGTCCCGCGCCGGTTTGGCGCTGACGCTGGGCGTGACGCCCCCACCGGGCAGTCGCGTGACCGTGCTGGGCTATCCGGTCGGTGTGGGCGGGGCGCCCATCGGGTGCCAGGGCACCACCTCGGTCAGCGACACCGGATTCCCCGCGCTGGCCTGCGAGGGTCTGGTGGACGGCACCAGCGGCGCCCCCTGGGTCAGCGGCACCACGCTGACCGGACTGATCGGCGGCCTGGAGCGCGGTGGGTGCGGCGCCGACATGTCGTACTCGGCGCCGTTCGACGCGCAGACCGCGGAGCTGCTGGCCCGCGCGGAGGTCGGCGGCCCGGGGGATCCCGTACCGAGCGACCTGCAGGACGCCTGCTAGCGGCGATCGCCAGCGCGGCGGAGCCGGGCGCAGCGGGTCGCCGCCATCTGGCTAGCGGCGATCGCCAGCGCGGCGGAGCCGGGCGCAGCGGGTCGCCGCCATCTGGCTAGCGGCGAAACTGGTTGAGCGCACGCACTTTGTTCATCACGTCGAGCGCGGCCACCTTGTAGGCCTCGGAAAACGTGGGGTAGTTGAAAACGGCGTCCACCAGGTAGTCCACTGTGCCCCCGCACCCCATCACCGCCTGCCCGATGTGCACCATCTCGGTGGCGCTGGTCCCGAAGATGTGCACGCCGAGCAGCTTGAGGTCCTCGGTGGACACCAGCAGCTTGAGCATCCCGTAGGAGTCCCCGGCGATCTGGCCGCGGGCCAGCTCCCGGTACCGCGCCACCCCGACCTCATAGGGGATCGAGTCCTTGGTCAGCTCCACCTCGGTGGCGCCGACGTAGGAGACCTCGGGGATCGAGTAGATGCCGATCGGCTGCAGCTCGGTGATCCCGTCGCACGCTTCCCCGAACGCGTGATAGGCGGCCAGCCGGCCCTGCTCCATCGAGGTGGCGGCCAGCGCCGGGAAACCGATCACGTCCCCGACGGCGTAGATGTGGGGCACCTTCGTCTGGAAGTTGTCGTCGACGAAGATTCGGCCGCGGTTGTCGGCCTCCAGCTCGGCGTGGTGCAGGTCCAGATGGTCGGTCTGGCCCTGGCGTCCGGCCGAGTACATCACGGTCTCGGCGGGAATCTGCTTGCCGCTGGCCAAGGTGGTGACGGTGCCCGCTGAGCCGACGTCGACCGCGGTCACCTCCTCGCCGAACCGGAACGTCACCGCCAAATCGCGCAGGTGGAACTTCAAGGCCTCGACCACCTCGGGGTCGCAGAAGTCCAGCATGTCGCCGCGCTTTTCCACCACGGTCACCTTGGTGCCCAGCGCGGCGAACATCGAGGCGTATTCGATGCCGATGACGCCGGCGCCGACGACCACCATCGAGGCGGGCAGCGTCTTGAGGTCGAGGATCCCGTCGGAGTCGAGCACGCGCTCTTCGTCGAACTCGACGCCGGACGGCCGCGCCGGCCGGGTGCCGGTGGCAATGACGATGTATTTGCCACTGATGGTTATCTTTTCGCGCCGCGACGGGTCTTCGACCTCGACGGTGTGCGGGTCGACGAACCGCCCGTGGCCGATCAGCAGGTCGATGCGGTTGCGCATCAGCTGGTTGCGCACCACGTCGACTTCCTTGCCAATCACATGCTGGGTGCGAGCCAGCAGATCGGCCGGCGTGATCTTCTCTTTCACCCGATAGCTCGCGCCGTAGAGTTCACGCTGGCTCATCCCGGTGAGGTAAAGCACCGCCTCGCGCAACGTCTTTGACGGGATGGTGCCGGTCTGCACGCACACGCCGCCGATCATCTGGCCGCGTTCGACGATGGCGACCGACTTGCCCAGCTTGGCCGAAGCGATCGCGGCCTTCTGCCCGCCGGGCCCCGAACCGATGACCACCATGTCGTACTCTTGCGCCGAGCCCATGGGCTAAACAGTAGAGCAGCACAACTCACAGTGCCGGGTTCATCCACAGCGGCGCCGCCGCGCCGATGCGCGCGAGCACCTGCTGACGGGGGCGGCCGTCAGCGTTGGTGCTCATGACCACGCATGCACAACCCGACTTCGAGCTTTCCCGCCCCGGCGCGCTCATCGCCGCGCTGCCCGCCGTTCTCGGCTTCATTCCCGAAAATTCATTGGTACTAGTGTCTTTGGAGGATCGGCAGCTCGGGTCGGTGATGCGCGTCGACCTCTCCGACGAGTTGACCGGCCGGGTCGGTCATCTGGCGGAGGTCGCCGCGGCGGCGCGGCCCCAGGCCGTCATCGCGGTGATCGTCGACGCGGACGGCGCGCACTGTCCCAGCTGCAACGAGGAGTACCGGGAGCTGTGTGAGGCGCTCGCAGAGTCCTTGGCGCAGCACGACATTGAGCTCTGGGCAACCCACGTGGTCGACCGGGTCGCCCTCGGCGGGCGGTGGCATTGTGTCGAGGGCTGTGGGTCGAGCGGCCTCGTCGAGGATCCCTCGGCGTCACCGCTGGCCGCCGCGGCGGTGCTGGAGGGCAGGCGGCTCTACCCACGCCGCGCCGACCTGCAGGCGGTCATCGCACCCGACGACCCGACGCGCAGCGCCGCGCTGGCCGGCGCGGTCGGCCGGCAGGCCACCCGCCGCCGGGCCGCCCACCGCGCGCATCCGGTCCGCTGCACCCGCGCCGACGTGGAGGGCGCGATGGCGGCGGCCGCCCGGGTCGCCTCGGGTGAATCGCTGCCCGACACCGAACTGGCGGCGTTGGGCTGCGCGCTGAGCGACCCGCAGGTACGCGACATCCTGTACGCGCTCGCCGTCGGCGAGGGCGCCGACGACGTCGAATCGTTGTGGGCGGTGCTGGCGCGCACCCTGCCGCCGCCGTGGCGGGTCGAGGCGCTGGTCCTGCTCGCGTTCAGCGCCTACGCCCGCGGCGACGGCCCGCTGGCCGGGGTGTCGCTCCAGGAGGCGCTGCGGTGTGAGCCCGAGCATCGGATGGCGGGCATGCTGGACACCGCCTTGCAGTCGGGCCTGCGGCCCGAGGACATCCGGGATCTCGCGCTCACCGGGTACCGGCTTGCCGAACAGTTCGGGGTGCGGCTACCGCCGCGGCGGCCGTTCGGCCGCAGGGCGGGCTAGCCGGGGGCGATGGGGTGGTGGGTCAGACCTTTTCGACCTTGACCGCGTGGGCCATCTCGTGGGGGAGGGTGACGTTTTCGTGGCCCGGGATGACGATGGTCACGCCGGCGGGGCCGGTCTCGACGGTCACCCGCGCGTTGGGGACCACACCGGCGTCCTTGAGGCGGGTGATCAGGTCGGTGTCGCCCTGGACGTGTTCGGTCAGTTGCCGGACCACCACGGCCACCGGGGAGCCGGGCGGCAGCTCGGTCAGCCGGACGAGGTTGGCCTCCTCGGCGCCGGACTCGGGGCCGACGCCCAGGTCCAGAAGCCCGGGGATCGGGTTGCCGAAGGGCGACGTGGTGGGGTGGTTGAGCACCTTGACCAAACGCCGCTCGACTTCCTCGCTCATCACGTGCTCCCAGCGGCACGCCTCGGCGTGCACTTCTTCCCAGGGCACGCCGATGACGTCGACCAGCAGTCGCTCGGCGAGGCGGTGCTTGCGCATGACGGCCACGGCCAGCGCGCGGCCTTTGTCGGTGAGCTCGAGGTGGCGGTCACCGGCCACGTGAAGCAACCCGTCGCGCTCCATCCGGGACACGGTTTGGCTGACAGTCGGCCCGCTCTGATCGAGGCGCTCGGCGATTCGGGCACGTAGCGGCGTTACGCCCTCTTCTTCGAGGTCGTAGATGGTCCGCAGGTACATCTCGGTGGTGTCAACCAGGTCGTTCATTCAGCACCTTCCATCGACGCTGAGTCTACTTGGCCAGCTGCATGAATGGGTGTAACGCCTCCCAGGCAAGCAGTATGCCCGCCGCTGACGCGGCGGGCATACCGTCTTGCTACCTAGTCTGAGTGAGTTGTCAGCTCGCGTACGACCGTAGCCTGTCGGCGCGCTCCCCGTTGCGGAGTTTGGACATTACGTCCCGCTCGATCTGGCGGACCCGCTCACGGGACAGCCCGAACAGCTTGCCGATCTGGTCCAGCGTGCGGGGCTGGCCGTCGTCGAGGCCGAACCGCAGCCGGATGACCTGGTGCTCGCGCTCGTCGAGCGTGGCGAGCACGCTGCGGATGTCGGTGTGCAACAACTCGGCGATCACCGCGTTCTCGGCTGACATCGCTTCGGCGTCCTCGATGAAATCACCCAGCGGGGCTTCTTCTTCGGAGCCGACCGGCATGTCCAGGCTCACCGGGTCGCGGCTGTGCTCGAGCAGGTCGTTGATCTTCTCGACCGGGATGCCGGACTCGGCGGCCAGTTCCTCATCGGTGGCCTCGCGACCCAGGTTCTGGTGCATCTCCCGCTTGATCCGCGCCAGCTTGTTGACCTGTTCCACCAGGTGGACGGGCAGCCGGATGGTGCGGCTCTGGTCGGCCATGCCGCGGGTGATGGCCTGACGGATCCACCACGTCGCGTAGGTCGAGAACTTGAATCCCTTTGTGTAGTCGAACTTTTCCATCGCGCGAATCAGCCCGAGGTTGCCCTCCTGGATCAGGTCCAACAGCGGCATCCCGCGACCCGTGTACCGCTTGGCCAGCGACACCACCAGGCGCAGGTTCGCTTCCAGCAGGTGACGGCGTGCGGCCTTACCATCGCGCACCACGGCCTCTAGATCGCGTTTACGGTTCTCCCCGAGGCGCTTACGCGTTTCGAGCAGGTGCTCGGCATAGAGCCCCGCTTCGATGCGCTTCGCGAGTTCAACTTCCCCCGCCGCGTTCAGCAACGCCGTCTTGCCGATCCCGTTCAAATACACGCGCACTAGATCCGCCGCGGGGCTCTGAGCATCCAGATCGCCGTCAAATCTGCTCGTGCTGGCGTTCGCCATAGCGACCTCCCGTTCGGCTTGTACTGTCATCGAGTTCAACGACCGATCAGGTTTCAGAGTTCCCAGCGGTTCCCCATCTCACACGTCTTGACGTGCACAAATGTGCCGAAGACCTGAGAATGTCCTGAGAAGTGCGCCGCGACGGCACCTAACGGCAACGACGGCTAGCCGTCGTTGATTCCGCCCCGCGCGTCGGGCGGCCACCCCGGCTCGGGGTGTCGCGGAGCCTCGAGCGCCGGGCGTTCGGGCCGGGGGAACAGAGGGGTGCGCCGGCGAGCGTTGTCGAACCGGCGGGGCTCGTCGGGGCGGCGCGGCGGCCGGTCGTTGGCGATCAGCACGGCCATCCAGGGCAGGGGAATCGACACCGCCACGATCGCCAGAGAAATCAGGCCGTTGTGCCACGCGCC
The DNA here is from genome assembly GCF_010731675.1 of Mycobacterium marseillense. Lineage (NCBI taxonomy): Bacteria > Bacillati > Actinomycetota > Actinomycetes > Mycobacteriales > Mycobacteriaceae > Mycobacterium > Mycobacterium marseillense. The sequence continues at coordinate 2,039,378 of NZ_AP022584.1, read as the reverse complement.
GTAGGCGAGCGCGGCGAGAATCAGCGCCGGAATCCGGAAAGCCATCAGGGTCAGGTATTTACGGACCCGCGCGCGATGCTGTTCCTCATAGGAGGGCTCGGCCGCGGTGATCAGTACCGGGCGGCCTTTGTTGCCGGCGAAGTCATCGAAGCTGCCGTCGAACCCCGCGTCGGAGCCGTGCTTCATTTCTCCACTGTCCCACACCTGGACGAATCCGGCTTGGCCGGTTTCGGGTCAGCTGGGCAGCGCACCGGGCAGTGCAAGAATGTCTGGTATGCAGACCCAGACGATCGAGCGCACCGAGACCGACGAACGCGTCGACGACGGGACCGACAGCGACACACCCAAGTATTTCCACTACGTCAAGAAGGACAAGATCGCCGAGAGCGCGGTGATGGGCAACCACGTCGTGGCGTTGTGCGGCGAGGTGTTCCCCGTCACCAAGGCGGCCAAGCCGGGCTCGCCCGTCTGCCCCGAGTGCAAGCAGATCTACGACCGGCTCAAGAAGGGCTGATCACCCGGGCGGCTTCGCCGGCGCGGTATCGCGTTGTTGTGTCGCGGGATTCGCGATCGGGCTGGCCAGCGTCTCCACCGTCCGCTTCAGGGCGGGCGAACGCGAGAACAACCAGTTGCGCACCCGGTGGGCGTGCGTGGTGGGCGCGGGAAATTCCTCCTGGACGGCCGCGTTGAGTTCGGCGCCGAGCATGATCGCGAAGCCGCCGAAGAACGCGAACAGCAGGAAAGCGATCGGGGTGGACAGCGCGCCGTAGGTGTAGCCGGTGCTGGTGATCCAGCGCAGGTAGAACCGCAGGCCCAGCGTCGCGGTGACGAACACCGTGGTCGCCAGCATCGCGCCGAGGATCAGCCGGTGGGACGGCAGCGGTTCGGGCAGTGCGACCCGGTACAGGATCATCACCCCGAGCGTGAGGCCGATGATCAGCGCCGGGTAGTAGCCGTAGCGCAGCATGTTGGACAGGCCGAGCGGGATATGCTCTTCCACCTTGCGCGGGCCCACCACCACCAGCGGCGCCGTCGCCACCACGACCACCAGCATCACGACGTAGAGAAACAGCGCGAAAAAGCGCTGCCGCACCGGGTGGCGCAACGGCGTCTGGTCATGGGCCTCGACGACGGAGTCGACGAACGCCGAGATGGCCGACGACCCCGCCCACAGCGAGATGATGAAACCCAACGACACCACCTCGCCGCGGGCGTTGTTGGCGATGTCGCGGACCGTCGGCTCGATGATCTCGTTGACCACGCTGGGGGAGAACACGCTGTGTGCGGTCGAAATGAGCTGCCGCAGGATGTTGGGCAGCATGTCCGGACCGAACAGCGGCGCCACGTAGGCCATGGTGCCCAGCATCCCGAGCAGCAACGGCGGCAGTGACAACGCGGACCAAAAACCCGCCTGAGCCGACTCGGAAAAGATTGAGTCGTCCCAGCTCTTGGACAGCGCCCTCAGGGTGATTCGCCAAATGTGGTGGCGCGACGGTTTTGCGACCTGATCGCTCATACCAGTCCAGCATTACCGAAGATCGCGCGCGCTGCCCACATTGGCGACGGGCGAGTTCGGGGGAGCCGGCCTAGCTTCCGCTGACCTCCAGCACGGCGTCCAGCTCGGTCAGCTTGGCCTCATGCTCGTTGGCGTGGTGCTGGCAGAAGAGAAGCTCGAGGCCGGAAGGCAGCTTGGCGCGTACACGAGCCGCGGCACCGCAGCGGTCGCAGCGGTCGGCCCGTGTCAGTTCAGGACTCGTCAGAGTTGCATTCATGGCTTCTCCGTTCTCGTACATTCACTTTCTCAGACGTATGGCGTTTTCGCCTTGTTCCCCGATCGTTATCGGGTGTGTCGTTTCTCACGACCTGGTCAGGTTTGGTTTGGACGGTCTCTAAGGTGGCGGTCGTGACGTTCGCTGCCGACGTGCTGGTGCACCTGTGCGGGGCCGAGCAGTGGGCGCAGGCCCGCCGTGACGGCGCGATCAGCCCCGCCGACGGCGGCGACTTCATCCATCTGTCGTCGCCCCGGCAGGTCCACCTGCCCGCCAACCGGCTCTACCGGGGCCGGCGCGACCTGGTGCTGTTGCACATCGACCCGGGCCGGCTCGACGCACCGGTGCGCTGGGAGCCGGGAGTGGCAACCGATCCGGAGTCGATGTTGTTCCCGCACCTGTACGGCACCCTGCCGGTCGCGGCGGTGACCCGGGTCACCGCCTACCCTCCGGACCCCGACGGCGGCTTCGCGCCGATCGGCCCGGCTCAAGGTCCGCCGGTGGAGTCGACGTAGGCGTCGGCCTCGATCTCCACCAGCAACTCGGGCGCGATCAGCGCCGAGACCTCGACCATGGTGGCCGCGGGACGGATCGCGCCGAACACCTCCTCGTGCACGGCCCCCACCTCGCGCCAGCGCGAGACATCGGTGACGTAGATGCGCGTGCGCACCACGTCGGTGAGTGACGCGCCGGCCTGTTGCAACGCGATGTCGATGCGCCGCAACGCATCTCGCGCCTGGGCGGCGATGTCACCGGCGGGCCCGGTGCCGGTTGTCCCGGCCACCCACACATGCGGACCGACCCGCACCGCGCGCGAGTAACCGACCACCGATTCGAAGTCGGATCCGGAGAGGACCACGTGACGGTGTGCTGGCATGCGCCTCACCGTACGACGCCGGCGCCGTCGGCGCAGCCGAATTTCCCCGCCGCAGCGGCCGTTTGGCCGGCCTGCGTTCAGCGCGCCGCAAAACAGCTTGTGCGCCAATCGTTCTCGCGAACGACCGACCGGATTAGTCGAGGTAGTCGCGCAGCACCTGCGAACGGCTGGGGTGGCGCAACTTCGACATCGTCTTGGACTCGATCTGGCGGATGCGCTCACGGGTCACCCCGTACACCTGCCCGATCTCGTCCAGGGTGCGCGGCTGGCCGTCGGTGAGACCGAACCGCAGGCGCACCACACCGGCCTCGCGCTCGGACAGCGTCTCGAGCACCGACTGCAACTGGTCCTGCAGCAGGGTGAACGACACGGCGTCGACGGCCACCACGGCTTCGCTGTCCTCGATGAAATCGCCCAGCTGGCTGTCGCCCTCGTCGCCGATGGTCTGGTCCAGCGAGATCGGCTCACGCGCGTATTGCTGGATCTCGAGCACCTTCTCGGGCGTGATGTCCATTTCCTTGGCCAGCTCTTCGGGCGTGGGCTCGCGGCCCAGGTCCTGCAGCAGCTCGCGCTGGATGCGGCCCAGCTTGTTGATCACCTCGACCATGTGCACCGGGATGCGGATGGTGCGGGCCTGGTCGGCCATGGCCCGGGTGATGGCCTGACGGATCCACCACGTGGCGTACGTGGAGAACTTGTAGCCCTTGGTGTAGTCGAACTTCTCGACCGCGCGGATCAGACCCAGGTTGCCTTCCTGGATGAGGTCGAGGAACGCCATCCCGCGGCCCGTGTAGCGCTTGGCCAGCGACACCACCAGCCGCAGGTTGGCCTCGAGCAGATGGTTTTTGGCCCGGTCGCCGTCGCGGCAGATCCACTGCATGTCGCGGCGCTGGGCGGCAGGCAGTTTGTCGCCGCGCTCGGTCAGCTCGGTCATGAGCTGCGTGGCATAAAGGCCGGCCTCGATGCGCTTGGCCAGCTCGACCTCTTCCTCGGCGTTGAGCAGCGCGACCTTACCGATCTGCTTGAGGTACGCGCGAACCGAGTCGGCGGAGGCGGTGAGCTCGGCGTCCTTGCGGGCCTGGCGCAGCGCCTCGGATTCGTCCTCGTCCCAGACGAAATCGCCGGAGGCCTTGTCCTTTTCGGTGGGCTCGGCGATCTCGTCGTCCTCTTCGGCCGCGACCTCGGTGGTCGCCGCGGGAGCGGGCTTCTCCTCGTCGTCACTCTCGTCGGAGTCGGCCGATGCGCTGTCGGAGTCTTCGCCGTCGGTCGCTACGTCGTCCTCGAGGTCGTCGAGGCTCAGGTCGCTGTCGATGTCGAGGTCTTCGCCGGGCTCGCCCTCGAGGTCGGGCTCGTTGTCGAGATCCTCGACGGCGCCGTCGGAATCGAGCGCGTCGGGATCCGCGGGTCCGCCCTTGGCCGCCTTGGTGCCGCGCCCCTTGGCCTCGGCTCCCTTGGCGCGGGCCTTCTTGGCGGGTTCGGCTGCGTCGGATTTGGTGGACCGCGAGGCGGTCTTGGCGGCCCGCTTGGCGGGCGCGGAGCCATTGGCGGCCTTGGCCGCCGGACGCTTGGCGGGGGACGACGGAGACTTCGTGGCGGTGCGTTTCACCGGCCCATCGGTTGCCGGGCTTGCCTTGGTCGCTGCCACTTACACCCCTTCGTTTGGGCTCACCTTCGGTGGGTAGTGGGCATGGTTAACCGAAAGTGTCTGCTATGTCGATGTCGGCGTTGGTATCAGCGTGCGTAGTCGCACGCTATCGGTTGGGCGTTCGCCGATCACCATTGTAACGACAGTGCGCGGTACTACAGCTCTGCCGGGCGAAATTCAGTGGGTCACGTCCGAGGTGGCGGCCATCGCCGCGCCGACGATCCCGGCGGTGTTGAGCAGGGCGGCGGCCACCACCGGGGTGCGGTTTTCGAGCAGCGGCAGCCATTTGTCGGCCTTGCGGCTGATGCCGCCCCCGGCGATGAACAAATCCGGCCACATCGCGTTCTCGATGCTCACCAGCACCTCGGTCACGTGTTTGGTCCATTTTTCGTAGGACCAGCCCTTCTTTTCCTTCACCGAGGAGGCCGCGCGTTGCTCGGCTTCCTTGCCGCCGACCTCCAAGTGCCCGAACTCGGTGTTGGGGATCAGCGTGCCGTTGTGGATGACCGCCGAGCCGATGCCGGTGCCGAAGGTCAGCAGAATCACCAGACCAGTCTGGTTTCTGCCCGCCCCGTAGTGCTCCTCGGCCAGGCCGGCCGCGTCGGCGTCGTTGAGGACCGTGACGTCCTGGCCGTTGAGCTCGGCGCTGATGATGTCGCGGGCGTTGGCGCCGATCCAGGACTTGTCCACGTTGGCCGCGGTCTGCGCGACGCCGTGCGTGACCACCCCGGGATAGGTCACCCCGAGGGGCCCGGTCCAGCCGAATTCGTTGACGACGGCGGCGATGGTCTTGGCGACCGCCGACGGCGTCGCGGGTTGCGGGGTCAGCAGTTTGACCCGCTCGCCGATCAACAGCCCGGTGTCCATGTCGACGATGCCGCCCTTGATGCCGCTGCCCCCGACGTCGATGCCGAAGCCGCGGCGCTGTGGCGCGCCGTCGGCCGGTGCGGTGCCGGGCGTGTCCGTGGTCGAGTCGGTGCTGGTCATCGAATCTCCTCGGCGTGACGAAGGCTGTCCGCTCACCTTAACGCCGCGCCGCGGGGAGCCCGCGGTGTCTGCGCGCCCCCGGCGACTGTGGTCCGATAGACCGGTGACCCATTCCGATGAGGAGCTCGTGCGGCTGCGTTCGGTGGCCGAAACCGTGGCCACGGAGGCCGCCGCGTTCGTGCGGCGCCGGCGCGCCGAGGTGTTCGGCGCCGAGGCTGCCGGCGTGGCAGGCCCGGACAGCGGCGCGGTGCGGACCAAGAGCAGCCCGACCGATCCGGTGACGGTGGTCGACACCGAGACCGAGCGCCTGTTGCGGGACCGGCTGGCCGAATTACGGCCTGGGGACCCCATTCTCGGCGAGGAGGGCGGCGGCCCGACCGACCCGGCGGCCACGCCGGCCGGCTCGGTGACCTGGGTGCTCGATCCCATCGACGGCACAGTGAACTTCGTCTACGGCGTCCCCGCCTACGCGGTGTCGGTCGCCGCACAGGTCAACGGGGAGTCGGTGGCCGGGGCGGTCGCCGACGTCGTGGGCGACCGGGTGTACTCGGCGGCCAGCGGCCTCGGCGCGCACGTCACCGACGGCCAGGGGACCCAGCCGTTGCAGTGCGCGGCGGTCGAGGACGTGTCGATGGCGTTGCTGGGCACCGGTTTCGGCTATTCGCGGCAGCGCCGCGCGGCGCAGGCGGCGCTGTTGGCGCGCATGCTGCCGGTGGTCCGCGATGTTCGGCGCATCGGCTCGGCGGCGCTGGATCTGTGCATGGTGGCCTCGGGCCGGCTGGACGCCTACTACGAGCACGGCCTGAAGGTGTGGGACCGCGCCGCGGGGGCGCTGATCGCCGCCGAGGCGGGGGCCAGGGTGGTGCTGCCCGCGCACGACGCCGCCGGGGCGGGATTGGTGCTGGCCGCCGCCCCCGGGATCGCCGACGAGCTGCTGGCCGTCCTGGAGCGGTTCAACGGCCTGGACCCGATCCTGGATTGACGGCCTCAGCAGCTGCTGGCGTGAATCTTGGCCAGCAGCGTGGGATCTGACGGCTCGCTGGCGCCGGGCCGCAGGGTGGCGAGCACGGCGTCGATGTCGTCGTTGTGGGCCAAGGCGCTGAAGTCGGTTCCCAGGGCGAGGTCGACGGAGTCGTCGGCGCGGCTGTCGTTGAACAGTTCGGTGCACGGCGCCACCAGCCACACCGCCGCGGCGGTGGCCTGTCCGGCGGTGCCGAAACGGATTTGGCCTTGGCAGGCGAGCCGGGTGCCCGCATACAGCGGGTCGTTGGCGGCGGTCGGCTGCGCGAAGCCGAGGTCTTTCATCGCCCCGGCGACGTCGCCGGCCTGCCCGCCCCGGCCGCTGGCATTGAGGACGCGGACCTTGGTGTCGGCGAGCTTGGCGGGCGCGACGTCCATCATGGCGCTGCGCGACACCTGCTCACCGAGTTGGGCCGACGCCGAACCGGTCGGCTGCGGCGGGGGATTGCACACCGCCGCCTCGTGCACCTTGGCGGGCCGCGTCAGGGCCACGGTCCAGATGACGGCGGTGGCCACTGCGAGGAAAATCACCACGACGACTGCGGGCTTGGGGTTGCGCCGCCGGAAGGGCCGACCATGCTTGTCAAAGGCAGTACCCTCGGTGATTTGTGTGACCACAGCTGCACTCTAACCGCACCACAAACCCACTGTTCAGAAGCGAGCGCAAGGGTGAAAATGGTGCTGTGACGTAAATCACACCTTAATGGGCCGCGATACGGGCACGAATCATTTGGTGGATGCGTTCGACGCTGGTACAAAGCGATGCTTGAGATTTACGAGGGCATGCAGAGGCAAGCAGAGGCAATAGGGCAGGGGAATAGATATGCCTACCGACTACGACGCTCCACGGCGTACCGAAACGGACGACGTTTCGGAGGACTCGCTGGAGGAGCTCAAAGCGCGACGGAACGAGGCGGCCTCGGCTGTCGTCGATGTCGACGAATCTGAATCCGCTGAGAATTTTGAACTGCCCGGTGCCGACCTGTCCGGTGAAGAACTCTCGGTCCGTGTCGTTCCGAAGCAGGCTGACGAGTTCACCTGCTCGAGTTGCTTTCTGGTGCAACACCGCAGTCGGCTGGCCAGCGAGAAGAACGGCGTGATGATCTGTACCGACTGCGCGGCCTGATAGCTGCCCTTACCTTGTCAGGGCCGACAGCACCCGATCGGGGTGACGACAGCTCACCAGCCAGTACGGCGTCGGGTCGTCCGGGTCGTCGAGGACGACCAGGATCATCGGCGCCACCCATGCCCGGTGCAGCACGTAGGCGGCCGGGTCGAGTTGGCGGCCCAACGCCGCGGACTTGGCCGACGGCGCTACCGGTGCGGAGCGGGCGATCGCGGTGACCGGCAGGTGCGCGTGGCCCGCCCACAGTTCCACTTCCCCGGGCACGGACGGGTTGGCGGTGACCCGGATCTCGACGCGGCCCAGCCACAACAGCGCCGCGGCCGCCACCGCGAACAGCGTGGCGTACGGCCACCAGGAGGAGTGGCGGGTGACGCCCATGTTGAACTCGAACGCGATGATGCCGGCGAGCGCGAGGGCCGGCGGCCACCACCACCACGGGACCCACAATCGTTCGCGATACCGCACGTTGTGCGGCGCGACGCGCGTATCGGACACGCAGTCAAGGGTAGTCTGTGGCCCCGTGTCGACCAGTCTGGCCATCGTCCGCCTTGACCCCGAGCTTCCGCTGCCCGCCCGCGCCCACGAAGGCGACGCGGGGATCGACCTCTACAGCGCCGAAGACGTCAAACTCGAGCCCGGGCGGCGCGCCCTGGTGCGCACGGGCGTAGCGGTCGCCATCCCGTTCGGCATGGTCGGCCTGGTGCACCCTCGGTCGGGATTGGCTGCGCGCGTTGGGCTTTCGATCGTCAACAGTCCCGGTACCATCGACGCCGGCTACCGCGGCGAAATCAAGGTCGCGCTGATCAACCTCGATCCGGCCGAGCCGATCGTGGTGCATCGCGGCGACCGCATCGCGCAGCTGTTGGTGCAGCGGGTCGAGTTGGTGGAGCTGGTCGAGGTCTCGTCGTTCGACGAGGCCGGGCTGGCCGACACGTCCCGTGGCGACGGTGGTCACGGTTCCTCCGGCGGACACGCGAGTCTGTGATGCGCCGGCGAGCAGGGCGAAGCGATGAAAAGGAGCGGCGCTGATGGCTGCATTCGGTAAACGCTCACGCAAGGACGACGGCGTCCCCGCCGCGGACGCGCAGCCGGACGGGGCCGTGATGCCCGGTGCCGACGAGCCCGCCGCCGAGGAACTCGAGGGCCCGTTCGACATCGAGGACTTCGACGACCCCGCCGTCGCCGAGCTGGCCCGGCTCGACCTGGGCTCGGTGCTGATCCCCATGCCCGAGGCCGGCCAGTTGCAGGTCGAGCTGACCGAAACCGGTGTCCCGAGCGCGGTCTGGGTCGTCACGCCCAACGGACGCTTCACCATCGCCGCCTACGCGGCGCCCAAGACGGGCGGGCTGTGGCGTGAGGTCGCCGGCGAGCTCGCCGAGTCGCTGCGCAATGACTCGGCCCAGGTCAGCATCAAGGACGGGCCGTGGGGGCGCGAAGTGGTCGGCACCGCCACCGGCGTGGTGCGCTTCATCGGTGTCGACGGATACCGCTGGATGATCCGCTGCGTCATCAACGGCGCCCACGAGACGATGGAGGCGCTCGAGCAGGAGGCGCGAGCGGCGTTGGCGGACACCGTGGTTCGCCGCGGCGACACACCCCTTCCGGTGCGCACACCGCTGGCCGTGCAGCTGCCCGAGCCGATGGCGCAACAGCTGCGCGAGGCCGCCGCGGCGCAACAGGCCTCACCACAAGCGGAGGCGCAGCAAGCCGAGGAGCAGCAGCCCCCTGCCGACGAGCCCGCCGCGCGCCGCAGCGCCGACGGGTCGGCGATGCAACAGCTGCGCACCACCACCGGCGGCTGAGCTCCGAGCGGGCCGGCTAGCTCAGCTCGGCCAGCGCCTGCAGGCAGGCCGCGCCCAGCGCGGCGGGATCCGCCCCGATCTCATCCAGCGTCACCATGCGCAGCGCCGCGCGCGGCGCCGCGGCGACCCAGTCGACACCGGCCTGCAGCGGATGGATCGGATCGTCGACCGCGGCCGCCACCGCCAGCGGCGAGGCCAGCCCGGCCAACTCGTCGCAGCTCGGCGCGACGTAGGCGGCCGCCTCTTCCATGGCGTCCGGCAGGTGCGGCCACTGGGCGCCCCACGATCGGGTCAGCTCGTCGGCCAGCCACGGCGGGCTGGACGCCCGCATCTGGATGGTCGTCGCCGCCAGGCCGTCGGCGCGCAATTGGGAGGCCGAATACCGCGCCGCGAGGGCGGCCGGCGCCTCACCCGGCGCGCCCGCCCACGCCGGCAGCGCGGCCAGCACCGCGACCGTCCGGTCCGGATGGGCCAGCGCCCACGCCGCCGCCACCGCCGCTCCGATCGACACGCCGCCGACGGCGATCGGGCCTTCGCGCGCCGCGGCATCCAGGGCCGCCAGGTAGCCGTCGACCAGCTGGTCGGGGCGCGGCGCCGGGGTCACCAGCACGCCCCCAACCTCGGCGATCGGGCGCGAGAACGCCCGGTGAACGTAGTCGTCATCGGAGCCGGTGCCGGGCAACAACACCGTCGTGACGCGGTTCAGATCGACCACCACCCCTCGATAGTGCACGGCGTTGACCTGCGGTCCAACATCACGTTTGAGTCGGTTGGCGCTGGGGAACCAAGAGGTCTACGGTGTCCGTTGGCATAAATGGAAGCGTCGAGGCTTATCAGCATTGTCAGGAGTGGCCATGGGGGCCCAAGGGTATCTGCGCCGGCTGACCCGTCGGTTGACAGAGGATCCGGAGCAGCGCGACTCTGAGGAACTGTCCGACGAAGTCGCAAGCACCGGAGCGCAACGGGCTATCGATTGCGAGCGTGGCCAGGAGGTCACGATGGTCGGCACGCTGCGCAGCGTGGAATGCAACGGCAGGGCCTGCGCCGGTGGAGTGCGCGCCGAATTGTTCGACGGCAGCGACACCGTCACGCTCGTGTGGCTGGGCCAGCGCCGCATCCCCGGCATCGACTCGGGCCGCACCCTGCGCGTGCGGGGTCGCCTCGGCAAGCTCGAGAACGGAACCAAGGCGATCTACAACCCGCACTACGAAATTCAACGGTGACCGTCCCAGAAGGCTTCGGCGGGCCAACCCCGCCCGGCCGGGAGCCGGGCACATCGGAACAAACCGCTAGCCGCATCAGTCCCGAGCGCCTGCTGGCGCAGGCGGGCGGTGTCAGCGGCGTCATCTACTCCTCGCTCCCGGTGATCGTCTTCGTCATCGCCTCGAGCGTGTCGGGGCTCGTCCCGGCCATCGCGGCCGCGCTGGGGGTCGCCGCGCTGGTCCTGGTGTGGCGGCTGATTCGGCGGGATTCCCCGCAACCCGCGTTCTCCGGGTTCTTCGGGGTGGCGCTGTGCGCGCTGATCGCCTACGTGCTGGGGGAGTCCAAGGGCTATTTCCTGCTGGGCATCTGGATGTCGCTGGTGTGGGCGGTGGTCGTGGCGGCGTCGGTGCTGATCCGGCGGCCGCTGGTGGGCTACGCGTGGAGCTGGGCCAGCGGGCGCGGCGACGCCTGGCGCAGCGTTCCCCGGGCCGTCCTGGCGTTCGACATCGCGTCGGTGGGCTGGGTGCTGGTGTTCGCCGCCCGCTTCGTGGTCCAGGGGCTGCTCTACGACGCCGATCGCACCGGGTGGCTCGCGGCGGCGCGGATCGGGATGGGCTGGCCGCTGACCGTGCTGGCCGCGCTGGCGACCTACGCGGCGATCAAGTCGGCCCAGCGCGCCATCGCCGCGGGGGCCGAACTGGCGCCCCGCACGGTGGGCGATTAGCCCAACAGCAGCTTCTGCAACTCCTCTTCGGCCTCGGCGACCGCCACGAAGAGCAGCTCGTCGCCGCCCTCCAGCGGCTCGTCCTCCTCGGGCACGATGACCCGCGGGCCGCGCAGGATCGTCACCAGCGAGGTGTCGCGCGGCAGCTGCAGTTTGCGCACCGGCTTGCCGCCCCACGGCGTGTCGTCGGGCAGGGTGATCTCGACGAGGTTGGCCTGCCCCTTGCGGAACTCCATCAGCCGCACGAGATCACCGACGGCGACGGCCTCCTCGATGAGCGACGCCAGCATGCGCGGCGTCGACACCGCGACGTCGACGCCCCAGGCGTCGGTGAACAGCCACTCGTTGCGCGGGTCGTTGACCCGGGCCACTACGCGGGGCACCGCGAATTCGGTTTTGGCCAAGAGGCTTAGCACGACGTTGGCCTTGTCGTCGCCGGTGGCGGCGACGACCACGTCGAACTCCTGCATGTGCACCGATTCCAGCAGCGTCAACTCGCACGCGTCGCCCAGGCGCCAGTGCGCGGCCGGGATGGCGTCGACGTCGACGTGGTCGGGGTTGCGCTCGATCAACGTCACGTCGTGGCCGTTGCCGATCAGTTCCCGCGTGACCGAGCGACCGACCGCACCGGCACCGGCAACCGCTACCTTCATATGCGCCGTCTCCTCAAAGCCTGTCCCTCGAATTCATCACAGGTCTTCGCTCGGCGGTAGCGCGGCGATGGCCACCGCCTCGGCGGCGCGGCCGGATATCGCCGCGACATAGACCTGGTCGCCGGCCTGGATCACCGACTTGGGCTCGGGCAGGACGCCGGCCCCGAATCGGATCAGGAAGGCCACCCGGGCGCCGGTGGCCTGCTCGAGATCGGTGACCCGGTGACCGATCCAGTCCTCGTGCAGGACCACCTCGGAGACGGCGACCGTGCCGGTCGGGTCGCGCCACTTGGCCGTCTCGGTCTCCCGCAGCAGCGCATTGAGCAGGCGATCGGTGGTCCAGGGCACGGTCGCGATGGTCGGGATGCCCAGGCGCTCGTAGACCTCGGCGCGCTTGGCGTCGTAGATGCGCGCCACGACCCGCTTGACGCCGAACGTCTCCCGCGCCAGGCGCGCCGAGATGATATTGGAGTTGTCACCGGAAGACACCGCGGCGAACGCGTCCGCCTCTTCGATACCGGCCCTCAGCAGTACATCTCGGTCGAATCCCTGCCCCAGGACGCGCTCGCCGGCGTATTCGGGGCTGAGCCGGTTGAAGGCCGTGCTGTCGCGGTCGATGACCGCCACGTCGTGACCGATGCGGGACAGCCCGTCGGCGACCGAGGAGCCGACACGGCCGCAGCCCATCACTACTACTCGCACTTGCTGGTCCTCTCGGCCGCGTCCTGCGCCCTTCGTCGGCAACGCACGTGGGCAAGCCGTTTCGGTCGGCGAACATTCTCGTCCACGAACGCTACCGTCAAACCCGTCTGGGCTTACTCTTGGCTCTCGTGTCCAAACTTTCAACCGCCACTCGTCGGTTGCTTATCGGTCGGCCGTTTCGCAGCGACCGGCTCAGCCACACGCTGCTGCCCAAGCGGATCGCCTTGCCGGTGTTCGCCTCCGACGCGTTGTCCTCGGTGGCCTACGCGCCCGAGGAGGTCTTCCTCATGCTCTCGGTGGCGGGGGTGTCGGCGTATGCGCTGACGCCGTGGATCGGGCTCGCCGTGGCGGCGGTCATGTTGGTGGTGGTGGCCAGCTACCGCCAGAACGTCCACGCCTACCCGTCCGGCGGCGGGGACTACGAGGTGGTCACCACCAACCTCGGCGAGACGGCGGGCCTGGTCGTGGCGAGCGCTCTGATGGTGGATTACGTTCTGACCGTGGCGGTTTCGACGGCCTCGGCGATGGCGAACATCGGCTCGGCCATCCCGATCGTGGCCGAACACAAGGTGTTCTTCTGCGTGGCCTCCATCCTGCTCGTGATGGCGCTGAACCTGCGTGGGGTGCGCGAATCGGGGGTGGCGTTCGCCATCCCGACCTATGCGTTCATCGTCGGGGTGCTCGTGATGATCGGCTGGGGCCTGTTCCGGATCTTCGTGCTGGGTGATCCGTTGCGGGCGGAATCCGCCGGGTTCCAGATGCACGCCGAGCACGGGCAGGTCGTCGGCTTCGCCCTGGCGTTCTTGGTGGCGCGGTCGTTTTCCTCGGGGTGCGCGGCGCTCACGGGTGTCGAGGCGATCAGCAACGGGGTGCCGGCATTTCAGAAACCCAAGTCGCGCAACGCGGCGACGACGCTGCTGATGCTGGGCGCGATCGCGGTCACCCTGCTGATGGGCATCATCGTGCTGGCCGAGAAGATCGGCGTTCAGCTGGTCGAGGATCCCGCGACGCAGCTGAGCGGGGCACCGAAGGGCTACTACCAGAAGACTCTGGTCGCCCAGCTGGCGCAGGCGGTGTTCGGCAACTTTCACGTCGGGTTCCTGCTGATCGCCACGGTGACGGCACTCATTCTGGTGCTGGCGGCCAACACCGCGTTCAACGGGTTCCCGGTGCTCGGTTCGATCCTGGCCCAGCACAGCTACCTTCCGCGCCAATTGCACACGCGCGGAGACCGGTTGGCGTTCTCCAACGGAATCCTGTTTTTGTCCGGCGTGGCGGTGCTGGCGATCGTGGCGTTCCGCGGCGAGGTCACCGCGCTGATCCAGCTCTACATCGTCGGTGTGTTCATTTCGTTCACGCTGAGCCAGATCGGCATGGTGCGGCACTGGACCCGGTTGCTGCGCACCGAGACCGATCCGGGAGCGCGGCGCAAGATGATGCGCTCGCGGGTGGTCAACACGGTCGGATTGCTTTCCACCGGCACGGTTTTGCTGGTGGTGCTCGTCACCAAGTTCGTGGCCGGGGCGTGGATCGCCCTGTTCGCGATGAGCTTGGTGTTCGGCATCATGAAGATGATTCACCGGCACTACAACACCGTGAACCGCGAATTGACGAAGCAGGAGGAGGACCAGGAGGACGTGGTGTTGCCCAGCCGTAACCACGCCGTGGTGCTGGTGTCGAAGTTGCACCTGCCGACGCTGCGCGCGCTGGCCTACGCCAGGGCGACCCGTCCCGACGTCCTCGAGGCCGTGACGGTCAGCGTCGACGACGCGGAAACCCGGGAGCTGGTGCACAAGTGGGAGGAAAGCGATATCAGCGTTCCCCTCAAGGTCATCGCCTCGCCGTATCGCGAAATCACCCGTCCCGTACTGGAATACGTGAAGCGGGCCCGGGAGGAGTCGCCGCGCACCGTGGTTACGGTCTTCATCCCCGAGTATGTGGTGGGGCACTGGTGGGAGCAGGTGCTGCATAACCAGAGCGCGCTGCGGCTCAAGGGCCGGTTGCTGTTCATGCCCGGCGTCATGGTGACTTCGGTTCCGTGGCAACTCAGCTCGTCGGAACGGCGCAAGACGTTGCAGCCGCACGTGGCGCCGGGCGACGCACGTCGGGGTATTTTCGATTGACCCGCGAATCGACCCGCGCACCGCGCGGGGCATCGCCCGCGATGGGGGAGCTGACGTTGACCGCCGGCGCCCCGGCCAACGGTGGCAGCTGCGTGGCGCATCACGAGGGCCGGGTGGTGTTCGTCCGGTACGCACTGCCCGGTGAGCGGGTGCGGGTCCGGGTGACCGCGGATCGCGGATCCTATTGGCACGCAGAGGTTGTCGAGGTTCTCGAGCCGGCGGATGGCCGTACGGCGTCGCTGTGCCCGATCGCCGGCGTCGACGGCGCCGGCTGCTGCGACCTGGCGTTCGCCACTCCCGAGCTGGCGCGTGCGCTCAAGGCCGAGGTCGTGGCCAATCAGCTGGAGCGCCTGGGCGGGCACCGCTGGAGCGGCGAGGCCGAATCGCTGTCGTCAGGTCCCACGGGCTGGCGCACCCGCGTTCGCCTCGACGTGGGGACCGACCGCCGTCCGGGGTTTCACCGTTACCACAGCGACGATTTGGTGACCGACCTGCGCTGTGCGCAGCTGCCGGACGGCATGCTCGACGGGATCGCCCAGACCGAGTGGCCGGCGGCCGCCCAGCTGCACGTGGCCGTCGACGACGACGGCGCGCGCCACGTGGTGCGCACCCTGCGGCAGGGCAGGCGGACTGCGACCAAGGTGATGGAGGGCCGCTACGAGGCGGTGCAGCGGGTGGCGGGGCGCACCTGGCAGGTGCCGGTGACCGCCTTCTGGCAGGCGCACCGCGACGCCGCGGCGACCTACAGCGGCCTGGTCGCCGAGTGGGCGGCCGCCGGCTCCGGCATGAGTGCCTGGGACCTCTACGGTGGCGCAGGCGTTTTCGCCGCCGTGCTCGGCGAGGCCGTGGGTCCCTCGGGGCGGGTGCTGAGCGTGGATACCTCGCGCGCGTCGACACGGGCCGCCCGGACCGCGCTGGCCGATCTCACCCAGGTGCAGATCGTCACGGACTCGGTGCGCCGCGCGCTGGAGGCGCAGCGGGGGCGCGCCTCAAAAGCTGATGTGGCGGTGCTGGATCCGCCCCGGGCGGGCGCCGGGCGCGAGATCATCGATCTGCTGGCCGCGGCCGATGTCCCGAGGGTGGTGCACATCGGTTGTGAGGCAGCATCTTTCGCGCGCGATATCGGGATCTACGTCGGCCACGGCTATGCCGTCGAGAAGATCAAGGTATTCGACGCGTTCCCACTGACCCATCACACCGAATGCGTCGCGCTGCTGACACGACCCTCCTAGCCGGGTGACTGCTGCTGCCAGCGTTCGAGCATCGCCGGGATCTCGTCGAGCATGAAGGCGTAGAAGTCGCGCATCCGTGTGAGCCGTTGCCCGGCAATGCTATCCGATCCGGTCGCCGCGATCCCTACGTCGGCCGCGCTCTGCATGGCAGATATCACGACGTTCTGGTTGGTGAACAGCGTCGCCCAGGCGTCGTCGCGCAGCCGGTAGTGATCCCGTCTGCTGCCGGGGGCGGGCACCCGCTCGGCCAGCCCCACCGAGGTGAGCATTTTGAGCGCGCCCGAGATCGCGCCCGAACTGGCCTGTAGCCGCTCGGCCAACTCGCCCATCGTCATGCTGGCCTGCTCGGTGAACAGCAGGGTGGCCAGCACCCGGGCGGTCATGCGTTGCAGCCCGTGATTGACCAGTACGAGCGCGAGCTGTTCGGCCGCATCGCCTTGGTCCGCGGCCACGGCAACCCCTTCCAGAGACTTCAAAGATTTCTGAATATTCAGTATAGTAACTTGTGGTGCGCCGGGAAGCCTGGTCGGCAAATGTGACATCCGACTGTGCGGTGCGACGATTGGTGCACTGCCCTCGACCCGAAAGGGGTTTGGGCGATTTCCATGCAGAACGTCTCCGTCGTCGCCACATCCACGGAACTCACGACCGAAGTGATCCACGTCCGCGACCTCACCTTCACATATCCGAAGGCATCGCAGCCCGCGGTCCGGGGCATGGAGTTCACCGTCGGCCGGGGCGAGATCTTCGGGTTTCTGGGCCCCAGCGGCGCGGGTAAATCGACCACCCAAAAGATCCTGATCGGCCTACTGCGCGGTCACGGTGGCGAGGTTTCGGTCTGGGGAAGGGATCCGCTGGCGTGGGGACCGGACTACTACCAGCGTGTCGGCGTCTCCTTCGAGCTGCCCAACCACTATCAGAAACTGACCGGGTGCGAGAATCTGCGGTTCTTCGCGTCGCTGTACGACGTCGTGACGCTGGATCCGATGAAGCTGCTTGAGGCCGTGGGGCTGACCGACGACGCCAATACGCGCGTCGGCAAGTATTCCAAGGGCATGCAGATGCGGCTGACGTTCGCCCGGGCGCTGATCAACGACCCGGAGCTGCTGTTCCTCGACGAGCCCACGTCAGGGCTGGACCCGGTGAACGCGCGCAAGGTCAAGAACATGGTGCTAGACCTCAAGGCGCGCGGCTGCACAGTTTTCCTCACCACCCACGACATGGCCACTGCCAATGAGCTGTGTGACCGGGTCGCCTTCGTGGTCGACGGCAGAATCGTCGCCCTGGACACCCCGACAGAGCTGAAGATCGCGCGCGGTCAGCGGCTGGTACGCGTGGAGTACCGCGGCGAGAACGGCCGGCTTGACACCGCCGACTTTCCGATGGATGGGCTGGCGGACGATCCTGCGTTCCACGCCGTGCTGCGTGATCACCACGTCGAGACCATTCACAGCAAGGAAGCTTCGCTGGATGACGTCTTCGTGGAGACCACTGGACGGCGGCTGTCGTGAGCCGGCTCGTGAGCGCGTTGCGGCTGGAACTTACACTGCAAGTGCGGCAAAAGTTCCTGCACGCCGCTGTCTTTTCGGGACTGATCTGGCTAGCCGTACTGCTGCCGATGCCGGCAAGCCTGCGCCCCGTCGCCGAACCCTATGTGCTGACGGGTGATATCTCGATCATCGGTTTCTTCTTCATCGCGGGCACGGTGTTCTTCGAGAAGCAGGAACGCACACTGGGTGCGGTAATCTCCACTCCGTTGCGATTCTGGGAGTATCTGTCCGCGAAACTCGCTCTGCTGGTGTTGATCTCGCTACTGGTTGCGGTGGTGGTAGCGACGACGACCTCTGGTTCGGCATACGCCGTGCCGCCCTTGGTGGTCGGGGCCGTGCTCGGGACACTGCTGATGTTGCTGGTAGGTTTCACCACCTCGCTGCCGTTCGCGTCAATCAGTGACTGGTTTCTGGCAGCGACGATCCCGCTCGCAGTGATGACGTTGCCAGTGCTGAATTACTCGGGTTTGTGGCCGACTCCGCTGTTGTATGCCATCCCGACACAGGGACCGTTGCTGATGTTTGGCGCCGCGTTCGAGCAGGTTGCGCTGCAGCCGTGGCAGATTGGGTATGCGGTGCTGTACCCGACGGTGTTCCTGGCGGGGTTGTTTCGGGTGGCAAAGGCGATGTTTGACCACTACGTTGTCGCGCCCTCGGGAGGCTTGTGATGTCGGGTGTACGAGCGCTGTTGGCGTTCGGCCGCAATGATGTTCGCGGTTCGTACCGCGACCCGCTTCTGGTGATGATCGTGGTTGCACCGATCATCTGGACCACTGGTGTCGCCGTGCTTACGCCGCGGATCTCCAGGATGTTGTTGCGCCGTAACGGGTTTGACCTGGCACCGTACTACCCATTGATCCTGACTGCATTCCTGCTGCTGACCAGCATCATCATCGCCGGGGCGTTGGCGGCGTTCCTCGTGTTGGACGAGGTCGACGCCGGCACACTGACCGCGCTGCGGGTGACACCGGTTCCGCTGTCGCTGTTCTTCGGCTACCGGGCCGCAACGGTGATGGGGGTGACCACCATCTACGTGGTCGCGACGATGTCGTTCAGCGGGATCCTGGAGCCCAGCCTGATCGGCGCCTTGATCCCCATCGGATTACTTGCCGGCCTGTCCGCGGTGGTGACCCTGCTGCTGATACTGGCCATGGCCAGCAACAAGATTCAGGGCCTCGCGGCCGTGCGCGCCCTGGGTATGCTCATCGCAGGATTGCCATGCCTCCCGTGGTTCATCGACTCCCATTGGAACCTGGCCTTCGGGCTCCTGCCGCCCTACTGGGCCGCCAAGGCGTTCTGGGTCGCCAGCGACCACGGCACGTGGTGGCCATACCTGCTCGGCGGCGTCGTGTACAACCTGGCGATCGCCTGGCCATTGTTTAGTCGCTTCCTCGCGAACAACGCTAGCGGTACGACTGCTGCTGGCGGCTGACCGTTAGTGCCCGGAAATTCGTGACGCATCCGTGAAATTGACGCGCGTTTCGATGCCTCATAGTTTTGCCTGTGTGGACACCGTCGACGTCATTGTGGTCGGCGCAGGCCCTACGGGCCTGACGTTGGCGTGTGGGTTGTTGTTGCACGGCGTCTCCGTGCGTGTGGTCGATCGCGCGCCGGGTCCGGCGGTGACGTCGCGCGCCAATTTCCTGCACGCCCGCGGCTCGGAGGTGCTCGATCGGATAGGCGCCTTGGGGACGCTGCCCGAGGAGTCGCTACGAGCGATGCGCATTACGACCTACCTCGGCGACCGACCGGTCATGCGGCTGCAGTTCGGTGATCCTGGGCTGCGCACGGCCGCACCGCCGATGCTGGTGTCGCAGGCCAAGGTCGAGGAGTCCCTGCGCAATCGGTTGGCTGAGCTAGGCCGTGTTCCGGAATGGAACCGGTCGCTCAAAGCTGTCACGACCGAAGGCGAGGGTGTCACCGCGGTGCTCAGTGGCGATCAGGACGTGCGGGCGCGATGGGTGGTGGGCTGCGATGGCACTGGTAGTGCCACCCGTGACCTGGCGGCAATCGGCTTTCCGGGCGTGAAACTCAGCGAGCGTTTTCTCCTGGCGGATGTGCACATTGATTGGGACCTGGACCGTGGCGGCACGACCGGGTGGATTCACCCCGAGGGATTGATTGGCGTGATGCCGATGCCCTGTCCGCACGGGCGCAACGACTTGTGGCGGGTAATCGCCTACGACCCGGGATTCGACGAAAAGCCAAGCCAAACCGCGATTCTCGACCGTCTTCGGCAGATCCTGCCGGAGCGAACGCGGCGCCCCGCGCACATCGGCGATGCAGTGTGGCTTTCGCAGTTTACGGTGCATCGGCGGCTTGCCGATACCTACCGTCGCGGCCGGATCCTGCTCGCCGGCGATGCGGCGCACGCGCACTCTCCCTTCGGAGGGCAGGGAATGCTCACCGGTATCGGCGATGCCGAGAACCTGGCGTGGAAGCTTGCTCTGGTCCTCAGTGGTTGCGCGACTGATCGACTGCTGGATAGCTACGAGTCCGAGCGCCGCCCGTTGGCAAGGGAGGTGCTGCGCGGCACCAGCGCGATGACCCGAGTCAACGTGGTAAGCAACCCTATTGGCCGGTTTGTGCGAGATCGGATCGTTGTGCGGTTGCTCGGATTGGCAGCGGTGCAGCGGTTGGCAACCTACTCCGCGTCACAGCTGTGGGTGAGTTACCGCAAAGGACCGCTCGGGGGCCGGGGCCGAAGGCCAAGGCCGGGTGATCGGATCGGTGATGTGGCGTGCGTGCGCGAGGACGGCGCAGCGTCGCGTCTACACGCCGAACTGGGCGGTCATTGGGGGTTGCTCGCGCCGCACGATGCCGACGTGATGGCCGCTGAGGCTGCTCGCAATCGGCTCGGTGATCATTTGACTGTGCTGCGCTACAAAGGTGAGGAACTGATGCTGGTTCGACCGGACGCGCACCTTTGTTGGCGGGGCGGTCCCGACGACATGCTCGGTCTGGACCGATGGCTGGAGACGGCGTTGAGCACCGGACGAGTCCGCTAAACCACCCCACCGTTCGACGGTCAAACGGGCAATCCGTGGAGTTTCTGCGGAACACCGGAGTTTCAGCCCATCACGAAATACCGCAGCCACACATACAGCGCCGCCAGCGCGATGGTGACGGCGGTGACGAGCGCGCCCTTGCGGGTGAATTCCCAGAAGGAGATGGGGTTGTCGGAGCGGTGGGCGATCCCGAGCATGACGATGTTGGCGCTGGCGCCGATGGCGGTCAGGTTGCCGCCGAAGTCCGTGCCCAGCGCGAGTGACCACCACAGGGCGCCCGGGTTGGCGTGATCGGTCAGGGCGGGCACCAGGTCGGCCACCACCGGCGCCATCGTCGCGGCGTAGGGGACGTTGTCCACGACCCCGCTGATGACGGCCGACGCGACGAGAATGATCATCGTCGCGGCCAAGGTGTTACCTCCGCTGGCGGAGATCAGCACGCGGGCAAGCTCTTTGACGACTCCCGTCTTCACCAGCGCGCCGACCATGATGAACAGGCCGGCGAAGAACAGCAGCGTGTCCCACTCCACGCTGGACAGGTAATCGGACGGCTTGAGTCGTGACGCCACGACCAGGATCCCGGCGCCCAGCAGCGCCACCATGGAGGGTTCCATATGCAGCGGCGAGTGCGCGATGAACGCGGTGAACACCGCCAGCAAGACGATCCCGCACGTGACGAGCAGCCGGGGGTCGCGGATGGCCTCCTTTTCCTCCAGCGACATCACGTCGGCAACCCGATCGGGGTCGACGCTGAACGCCCCGGGAAAAAGGCGCGGCAACAACACCATCAGGACGCCGAGGACGATGACCACGATCGGCGCCAGATGAACGAGAAAGTCGTTGAACGTCAGACCGGCCCTGCTGGCGATGATGATGTTGGGCGGATCGCCCACCAACGTTGCCGCGCCGCCGACATTCGATGCGAACACTTCGGCCATCAGAAACGGCGCCGCGTTGATCGCCAGTCGTTCGCACACCAACAGCGTCACCGGGGCGACCAGCAACACGGTGGTGACGTTGTCGAGCAGGGCTGAGGCGATCGCGGTCACCAGGGCCAGCAGGATCATGACGCGCAACGGGGAGCCGCGGGCGCGTTTGGCCGACCAGATCGCCACGTACTCGAACACGCCGGTCTGCCGCAGCACGCTGACGATGATCATCATGCCGAGCAGCAAAAAGATGACGTCCCAATCGATTCCGGTTTCGTGCGAGTAGAAGACGTCGTCGGATCGGATGATCGGCAGGGTGACCACGATCGCGGCGCCGGCGAGGGCCACGAATGTTTTGTTGACGCGGTCGCTGGCGATCAGGACATAGGCGACCACGAAGACCAGGATCGCGATGAAGCTCATCGATGTGCCTGGGGCATCAGGTTTTCAGCGCGGCGGCGAGCACCCGCGATGCCGTGATCACCCCGACCAGTCCGCCGTCCTTGACCACCGCGACGAGCGGGCTGCGCAGTCGCGCCATGAGCGCGGCCACTTCGATGATGGTGTCGTCGGCGTGGGCCGGGGGCACGTCGACCAGATGGTCGGGCAACACGTCGCGCACCTTCTTGCCGCTCAATTTTTCCGCGCAGCGGTCGGCGGTCGATTCGTTGAGCACGCCGGCCAGCGACGGGTCGTCCTGCACGTAACGCGGCACGATGAAGCGGACGACCTGGGAGGCGGGCAGCACCGCGTAGGGGCGCCCCGAACCGTCGGTGACCAACAGCCCGGGCAGCCGGTGCTTGGCCAGCATCCGGGCGGCTTCCAGCGCGTCCGCGTCGATGTTGACGACGGGGAAGTCCTCGGCGATCTGCTCGGCGCGCACACTGCGACGATACGTCCGCGGGGAGTGGATGGTGCGGCGGCCTCGATGCTCATGGCGTGCTCCTGGGTCGGAAGTAGAAGTGCCGACCAGGCTTCCCGGCTCACCGCGCATTGACGCTACCAAAGGCGCGGCCACGGCGATCACGGGTGGAACTCGCAACTCGCCGTCCGTGCGCCGCGGCGCCGGCTGCGTAGACTGACGGGATGCTGGAACAGATCCGCGGGCCCGCTGATCTGCAGCACCTTTCTGCGCATCAGCTCCGCGAATTGGCCGCCGAGATTCGCGAGTTCCTGATTCACAAGGTCGCTGCCACCGGGGGACACCTCGGGCCCAATCTCGGCGTGGTCGAACTGACCCTCGCGCTGCACCGGGTGTTCGACTCGCCGCACGATCCGATCATCTTCGACACCGGCCATCAGGCCTACGTCCACAAGATGCTGACGGGGCGTTCCCACGAGTTCGAAACCCTGCGCAAAAAGGGTGGGCTGTCCGGTTATCCGTCGCGCGCCGAGAGCGAGCACGACTGGGTGGAGTCCAGCCATGCCAGCGCCGCGCTGTCCTACGCCGACGGGTTGGCCAAGGCCTTCGAGCTGAGCGGGCACCGCAATCGGCACGTGGTCGCGGTGGTCGGCGACGGGGCGCTGACCGGCGGCATGTGCTGGGAGGCGCTGAACAACATCGCCGCCTCGGGCCGCCCGGTGATCATCGTCGTCAACGACAACGGCCGCAGCTACGCCCCGACGATCGGCGGTGTGGCCGACCATCTCGCCACGTTGCGCCTGCAACCGGTGTACGAGCAGGCCCTGGAACGGGGCCGCGACGCGCTGCGGGCGCTGCCGCTGGTCGGCAGGCTGGCCTACCGCGTCATGCACAGCGTCAAGGCCGGCATCAAGGACTCGTTGTCGCCGCAGCTGCTGTTCACCGACCTGGGGCTGAAGTACGTGGGCCCCGTCGACGGCCACGACGAACGCGCGGTGGAGGCCGCGCTGCGCCATGCCCGCGGCTTCGGGCGCCCGGTGATCGTGCACGTGGTGACCCGCAAGGGGATGGGCTACGCGCCCGCCGAGGACGACGAAGCCGAGCAGATGCATTCGTGCGGGGTGATCGATCCTCTGACCGGCCAGGCGACCAGCGTCGCGGGCCCGGGCTGGACGGCGACCTTCTCCGATGCGCTCATCGGCTACGCCCGCAAGCGCCGCGACGTCGTGGCCATCACCGCGGCCATGCCCGGCCCCACCGGGCTGACGCCGTTCGGGCAGCAGTTCCCGGACCGCCTGTTCGATGTCGGCATCGCCGAGCAGCACGCGATGACGTCGGCGGCCGGCCTCGCCATGGGCGGGATGCACCCAGTGGTGGCCATCTATTCGACGTTCCTCAACCGCGCCTTCGACCAGATCATGATGGACGTGGCGCTGCACCGGCTGCCCGTCACCATGGTGCTGGACCGGGCCGGGATCACCGGTTCGGACGGCGCCAGCCACAACGGGATGTGGGACCTGTCGCTGCTGGGCATCGTGCCCGGCATACGGGTGGCCGCCCCCCGCGACGCCACCCGGTTGCGCGAGGAACTCGGCGAGGCGCTCGAGGTCGACGACGGGCCGACGGCGCTGCGCTTCCCCAAAGGCGATGTGGGCGAGGACATTCCGGCGATCGAGCGCCTCGGGTCGGGCATCTCGGGTGTCGATGTGCTCGCCGTGCCGGCCAGTGGATGCAACCACGACGTGCTGCTGGTGGGGGTCGGGCCGTTCGCGCGGATGACGCTGGCGGTGGCCAAGCGGTTGCAGGATCAGGGGATCGGCGTCACGGTCATCGACCCGCGGTGGGTGCTGCCCGTCTCCGACCAGCTTCTCGACCTGGCGGGGCGGCACAAGTTGGTCGTCACCTGCGAGGACAACGGGGTCAACGGCGGGGTGGGCTCGGCGGTGTCGGCCGCGCTGCGCCACGCCGAGATCGACGTTCCCTGCCGCGATGTCGGCCTGCCGCAGCGGTTCTACGAGCATGCCTCCCGGGGCGAGCTGCTGGCGGACCTGACGCTGACCGATCAGGACGTGGCACGCCGCATCACCGGGTGGGTCGCCGCGCTGGGCAGCAGCGAGGCCGAAGCCGAGATCCGCGAGCACCTGGACTGACTCGACTTCGGCGCCTGCCCTCTCGGGTCTTTCGCCGAACGTGTACTCAGTGCGATTCGGAGCGCGATTTCTCGCAGTGGTTGCACGTTCGGCGTCGGCCCCGAAGTTAATCCGCGACGTTAATCGGTGTCTTCTGGCGCCTGCAGCGCGCGGGCCAGAGCGGGATCCACCAATTCGCGCTGCCAGGGCCTGGCCTGCCCGGCCCGCAGAAACGCCTCGACGGCCTCGAAGGGATCCGGGGCGGCCTCCCAGTCCCAGCACAGCCGTCGCACCAGATCCGGCGAGACCAGGTTCTCGGTGGGGACGTGCACCCGCTCCGACACCTCCGACAGTGCCGCCCGCGCGGCCTCGAGCCGCGCGGCCGCCTCCGGTTTGCGCCGGCTCCACCGCGCCGGGGGCGGCGGCCCGTTCGGCGGTTCGGCGTCCACGGGCGGATTCTTGTTCTGCCGCGCGGCGTCCAGCGCCGCCAGCCACGTCGCGGCGCTGCGGCGCTGATTGCGCCCACCGAACACGGGCAGCGCGACCAGTTCCTCGACGGTCATCGGGTTGGCCAGCGCGGCGTCGATGATCGCCGAGTCGGGAAGGATGCGCCGCGGCGCGATGTCGCGGCGCTGCGCGATCCGGTCGCGGGTCAACCACAATTCGCGGACCGCGGCCAGGCCACGCTGATCGCGCACCTTGTGGATCCCCGACGTTCGCCGCCACCGGTCCGGCCGCACGGCGGCGCCCGGATCCTTCGTGCCCGCGTCCCGCAGGTAATCGAATTCCTGTGCGGCCCAATCGGTTTTGCCCTGCCCGGCGAGGACCTCCGCGATCGCCTGCCGCATCTCGATGAGCAGTTCCACATCCAGGGCGGCGTAGTTGAGCCAATCGGCGGGCAGAGGCCGCTTGGACCAGTCGGCGGCGCCGTGGCCCTTGGCCAGCCCGAAACCCAGCAGCCGCTCGACCATGGTGGCCAGGTTCACGCGTTCGAATCCGGCCAGCCGTCCGGCGAGCTCGGTGTCATACAGCGCCGGCGGCCGCATGCCCACTTCGGCCAGACAGGGCAGGTCCTGATCGGCCGAGTGCAGGATCCATTCGTCGGAGCCCAGCACCTCGGCCACCGGCCGCAGGGCCTCGAGCGGGTCGCGGCCGTGGCTCACCGGGTCGATCAGCACGGTGCCGGAGCCGGCCCGGCGGATCTGGATCAGGTAGGCCCGGTTGGAATAGCGGAAACCCGATGCCCGCTCGGCGTCCACCGCGAACGGTCCGCGCCCGCGGTCCAGCCGCGCCGCCGCGGCCTCGATTTCGTACACGCTCACCGAGATGGGTGGGACGCCTTCGGCCGGATGCGGAAGCGGGGTGGGCGCGGGTTCGCTACTGCCGGGCGCGCTGCTGCCCGGCCCGTCCGGCGACGGTTCGCCCATGCTAGGCGCGTGACCGCGAGCTCAGGTCGGTGACTCCGGCGGGCGGCAGGCCCGCGGCGTGCTCCAGCACCTCGCAGAACGCCTCGACGTGCCCGCCGACGGCGGGCGACGTCGCGGTCCACGACGCCCGCAGCTCGAGCTGGTGGGCGCGCGGCGGTCCCGAAATGTCGCCGTAGCGCACCGAGGTGGTGGCTGTGACGGTGCCGCCCAGCGCGACGACGTCTTCCATGCGCGACTCCAGTGCCTCGACCAGCCAGCTCCACGCTACTTCGGGCAGCAGGGGGTCGACGGCCTCGCTGGGGTCGAGGTCGGCCTGGATGTAGGCGACCATGCGGATGGTGCCGTCCCACGCGTCGGCCCCTTCGGGGTCATAGAGCAGGATCAGCCGGCCGAAGGCGTCGCCGTCGGACCGTTCGGGGATGATCTCGCGGTCGGGATGTTTGACCTCGGCACCCAGCGCGTAGCTGTGGGGTGCCAGGCGTTGCGGCGGCCGGATCGGACCCAGCTCGATCTCCGGCCGCACGGCAACGGCGTTCATCGCCGCTACCGCCTCGCGGAAGGGGGCCGGTTCGGATGAGGTCACTTGCCGTCGCTCCTGTTCATCCCGACCGTTCTGCGATGTCACGGCACGGGTCACAGGGATCGACGGTAGACCTATCGCCTGACACGCCGCGACAGGCGCGCCGGGTTTCAAACCCGCCGCGACCAAGCCGTTACCAGCCCTCCACCAAACGTATATGTGCTGCTCAGGTGGCAGATCCGCCGGTGAAACGGGCGGGGCGTTTCTCGCGGTGGGCGGCCAGACCTTCCTGCACGTCGGGGCCGCTGAAGCTGAGGAATTCCAGGCCGACCGAGGTTTCGAAGGTGGGGCCCATCATGCGGTACCAGTGGTTGAGGCTGCGCTTGGTCCACTGGATCGCGTTCTGCGCGCCCTGCGCCAGGTTCTCGGCGATCCGGGTGGCGGTGGACAGGACGTCGTCGTCGTCGACGCAGGTCGAGACCAGGCCGATCCGCTCGGCCTCCTCGCCCAGGAGGGTTTCGCAGGTCAGCAGGTAGTACTTGGCCTTGGCCATGCCGACCAATAGCGGCCAGCAGATCGCGGCGTGGTCGCCCGCCGCCACACCCAGCTTCGTGTGCCCGTCGATGAGCTTCGCGGTCCGGCCGGCCACCGAGATGTCGGCCAGCAGGGCCACCACCAGTCCCGCGCCCACGGCCGGTCCCCGGATCGCCGACACGACGGGGGTGTCGCAGTTGATCATGTTGTGCACCAGATCGCGGGCTTCGCGCATGATGCGAATCCGGCCCTCGTACTCGCCGATGGTCTCGGCGATCAGGTCGAAGCTGCCGCCGGAGGAAAAGGCCTTACCCTCGCCGCGGACCAGGACGGCGCGCACGGCCGGGTCGCGGTCGATCACCGGCCAGATGTCGGCGAGGTCGCGGTGCATCTGCGGCCCGACCGAATTGAGCCCGGGGGAGTCGAGGACCAGCGTCAGCACGCCGTTGTCAGCGAGCTCGCAGCGCAGGCTCGGGAACTCGTCGTAATTGGCTGGGGGCTGGTCGACTGGCATCCGGGCTCCTGACGTTCAAACGGTTGCGGTCGCGATAGTACGCAGCGGCGTTAGGGCGTTCTCCGGTCATGGCAGCATTGAGGCCGATGACGAACAGTGCGGACCCCCGCCGCGACCTTCCTGAGTCGCCGTATCTGGCCGCCGCGGGCGGCCGTAAACCCCGCCGGGCTCCGGTGTGGTTCATGCGGCAGGCCGGCCGGTCGCTGCCCGAATACCGGGCGCTGCGGGCCCAGCACGACATGCTGTCGGCCTGTTTCGACGCCGAGCTGGTCTGCGAGATCACCCTGCAGCCGGTGCGCCGCCACGACGTCGACGCCGCGATCTTGTTCTCCGACATCGTGGTGCCGCTGCTCGGCGCCGGCATCGACCTGGACATCGTCGCCGGCGTCGGGCCGGTGATCGAGTCGCCGGTGCGCACCGCGGCCGACGTGGCCGCGATCAAACCCCTTGACCGCCAACGGGTTCAGCCGATTTCCGACGCGGTGTCGCTGCTGGTGTCCGCGCTCGGCGACGTCCCGCTGATCGGTTTCGCCGGTGCGCCGTTCACCCTGGCGTCCTATCTGATCGAGGGCGGACCCAGCCGTCACCACGCGCGCACCAAGGCGATGATGCTGGCCGACCCCGACAGCTGGCATGCGTTGATGCAGAAGCTGACCGACGTCACCGTCGGCTTCCTGCGGGTGCAACTCGATGCCGGGGTGGACGCGATCCAGGTGTTCGACTCGTGGGCCGGCACACTGTCGCTGGCCAATTACCGCGCGTACGTGCAGCCCCACAGCGCCCGCATCTTCGCCGCCCTCGCCGACTGCGGCGTGCCGATGACGCACTTCGGCGTCGGCACCGCCGAACTGCTGGGCGCGATGTCGGAGGTCGGCGCGTCCGTGGTAGGCGTCGATTGGCGAACCTCGCTCGCCGACGCGGCGGCCCGGGTGCAACCGGGCACGGCGTTGCAGGGCAACCTCGATCCGGTGGTCCTGCTGGCAGGCTGGCCGGTGACCGAACGCGCGGCGCGCGTGGTCATCGATGACGGCCGGCGCGCGGTCGACGTCGGCGCCGCCGGTCACATCTTCAACCTCGGCCACGGCGTGCTGCCCGAAACCGACCCCGCGCTGTTGACCGACCTGGTGTCGCTGGTCCATTCGCTATGACGTCCCGTTCGTATTGCGTTGTCGGGGGCGGTATTTCGGGGCTGACAGCGGCCTACCGGCTGCGCACGGCCCTCGGCGGCGACGCGGCCATCACGCTGTTCGACCCGGGGGAGCGGCTGGGCGGGATCCTGCGCACCGAGTTGGTCGGCGGGGCGCCGATGGACCTGGGCGCCGAGGCGTTCGTGCTGCGCCGCCCCGAGCTGCCGGCGCTGCTGGACGAACTGAACCTGACCGGGCGCCAACTGGTTTCGACCGGCGCCCGACCGCTGATCTACAGCGGGCAGCAGCTGAGTCCGTTGCCCACGGGCACGGTCGTCGGCATCCCGTCGTCGGCGGCGTCGGTGGCGGGATTGGTCGACGAGGCGACGCTCGGGCGCATCGATGCCGAGCCCTCCCGCCCGTTGGACTGGCACGCCGGCAGCGACCCCGCGGTGGCCGACCTGGTGGGCGACCGGTTCGGCGACCAGGTGGTCTCGCGGTCGGTGGACCCGCTGCTCAGTGGGGTCTACGCGGGCTCGGCGGCCACCATCGGCCTGCGCGCGGCCGCCCCGACCGTGGCCGCGGCCCTGGACCGTGGCGCGGCCAGCCTGACCGCCGCCGTCACGAAGACGCTGCCGCCGCACACCGGCGCGCCGGTGTTCGGGGCGCTCGACGGCGGGTACCGGGTGCTGGTCGAGGAGCTCGCCGCGCGCGCCCGGCCGCGCTGGGTGCGTGCCGCCGCGTCGCGGATCGAGCGCGCCGAGCCGGGCTGGGCGGTGTTCGACGACACCGGCGCCCGCTGGGGGGCCGACGCGGTGATCCTGGCCGTCCCGGCGCACGAGTCGTGCCGGCTGCTCGCCGACATCGCGCCCCGCAGCGTCGCCGCGGCCGGGCGCATCGCCAGCGCATCGTCGGTGGTGCTGGCGCTAGCGGTGCCGGCTGACACGGCGTTCCCCGAGTGCTCGGGCGTGCTGGTGGCCACCGGTGAGCGGCTGCGGGCCAAGGCCATCACGCTGTCATCCCGCAAGTGGGGCGCCCGCGCCGACGTGCAGCTGCTGCGGTTGTCGTTCGGACGCTTCGGCGATCACGTAGCCGCCAGCACCTCCGACGACGAGCTGCTGACCTGGGCGTTGGGTGATGTGGCCACCGTGTTCGGGCTGGACGTCGTCCCCGTCGACGTCCGGGTGCAGCGCTGGATCGACGCCATGCCGCAATACGGCCCCGGCCACGCCGACCTGGTCGCCGAGGTGCGTGCGGGTCTGCCGCCGACGCTCGCGGTGGCGGGCAGCTATCTCGACGGCATCGGGGTGCCGGCCTGCGTCGGCGCGGCCGGGCGCGCGGCCGAAAGTGTGATCAGGGCCATCGGAGGCTCGGACGCGCAAGTGGCACGATAGGTTTCATGGCCAAGCTCGACTACGACTCGCTCAACTCCCAGATTCGCTACCTGATGTTCTCGGTTTTCTCGGTGGAGCCGGGTGAGCTGGGCGACCAGCGCGACGACATCATCGACGAGGTGTCGACGTTCCTGAAGCAACAGGAGGAGCGCGGCGTCGTGGTGCGCGGTCTCTACGACGTGGCGGGCATGCGCGCCGACGCGGACTTCATGATCTGGACCCACGCCGAACGCGTCGAGGCGCTGCAGGCCACCTACGCCGACTTCCGTCGCACCACCGCGCTGGGACGGGCCAGCTCGCCCGTGTGGAGCAGCGTCGCCCTGCATCGACCGGCCGAGTTCAACAAGAGCCACATCCCCGCGTTCCTGGCCGGCGAGGAGCCCGGCGCCTACATCTGCGTGTATCCCTTTGTGCGGTCCTATGAGTGGTATCTGCTGCCCGACGAGGAACGCCGCCGCATGCTCGCCGAGCACGGCATGGCCGCCCGCGAATACAAGGACGTCCGCGCCAACACGGTCCCGGCGTTCGCGCTCGGCGACTACGAGTGGCTCCTGGCCTTCGAGGCTCCCGAGCTGCACCGCATCGTCGACCTGATGCGCGAACTGCGCGCCACCGACGCCCGCCGGCACACGCGCGAGGAGACGCCGTTCTTCACCGGCCCCCGGGTGCCGGTCGAGCAGTTGGTGAAATCCCTGCCATGACAGCCGCATTCGATCCGACCGACCCCACCCGCTTCGAGCAGATGTACCGCGACGACCGGACGTCGCACGGCCTGCCCACCGCCACGCCCTGGGACATCGGCGGCCCGCAACCGGTGGTCCAGCAGCTGGTGGCGGTGGGTGCGATCAGGGGGGAGGTGCTCGACCCGGGCACCGGCCCCGGCCATCACGCCATCTACTACGCCTCGAAGGGGTATTCGGCGACCGGCATCGACGGCTCGGCGGGCGCCGTCGAGCGCGCCCGGCAAAACGCCCAAAAGGCCGGGGTGTCGGTGAATTTCGAGCTGGCCGACGCCACGAAGCTGGATGGTTTCGACGGCCACTTCGACACGGTGGTCGACTGCGCCTTCTATCACACGTTCGCCACCGAGCCCGAGCTGCGACGGTCCTACGTCGAAGCGCTGCGGCGCGCCACCAAGCCCGGCGCGCGGCTGTACATGTTCGAGTTCGGCGAACACAACATCAACGGCTTCAAGATGTTGCGGTCGTTGTCCGAGAGCGACTTTCGCGACGTGCTGCCGGCCGCCGGTTGGGAGATCACCTATCTGGGTCCGACCACCTACCAGGTCAACATCAGCGCCGAGTCCATCGAAATGATGGCCGCGCGCAATCCCGACATGGCCGACGAGGCGGAGAAGTTGCTGGAACGGTTCCGTGCCATGGAGCCCTGGCTCGATGGCAGCCCGGTGTACGCGCCGTTCTGGGAATTGCACGCGACGCGGATCGACTGACGTCCGGCCGCCCGCGCGCCACCCATACCGCGAAACTTAAACCGCTGCGATGCTTTTCGGCATGTCATCGCAATTGGTTACGTGTCGCGGTATCCGCGGCGGATGAGTGCACGGCGCACGCGGTCCACAACCTCGCCCGGCTTGTCGTCGGCGATCACCCGGATGACGGTCCACCCAAATTCTTCTAGCTCTCGTAGCCGACTCTGATCACGCGCGTACTGCTTACGGTTCGTGCGATGGTGATCGCCGTCGTACTCGGCGGCCACCTTGTATTCCTCCCAGCCCATGTCGAGTAACGCGATCAGTCGCCAGTTGTACTGCACCGGTATCTGCGTGGTCGGGACGGGCAGGCCGGCGTTGATCAGCAGTAAGCGCAACCACGTCTCCTTGGGCGACGCCGCGCCCGGGTCGACCAGAGGCAGGGCCAACCTCAGCCGACGCAGGCCGCGCGCACCGCGGTATCGCTTGGCCAGCAGCAGCACATTCTCGAGCGAGAACGGCGTGGCGCGCATCAACGCGTCGATCCGCGCCACCGCCTCGCCGATTGGACCTTGCCGGGCAAGGTCGAACGCGGTCCTGGCAAGAGTGGTCACCGGCAAACCGCTGAGCCAGGTGACTTCGTCGGGCTCGATGCGCTGATTTCGGGTGATCACACCGCGCGGCGGATGCGGGTTGCGCCAGATCAACTCGATGGGCTCGTCATCGTCGATCCATCGCGACCCGTGCAGCGCCGCCGCGGCGAGTCCGGCGAGCACGCCGCGCCGCCGCGACCACAGAAACGTCCCAGCCGAACGCGTCCTCAGCGACAGTGTCGCGGCGTTCGACAGATAGATGTCTGGATAGATCGCGCGGAAGCCCGTCCGCAGCTGATAGGCGCTCACCAGCCCGAGCCGCACTGCCTCGCTGCCCACGAATACGTCGTCCACAACCTCAAAGACGTAACGACGCGGCGGTGGGATCCCACGAAACTTAAAGGGTTGCGAGGCTGTGCGGCGCGTCGTCGCAACCGTTTAAGTGTCGCGGCACCTGGCGAGAAGAGTCTGGCGACGTTATTCGGCCGGCACCAGGCGCAGGCAGACCGAGTTGATGCAGTACCGCTGATCCGTCGGGGTCGGGTAGCCCTCACCGGCGAACACATGGCCCAGGTGGCTGTGGCAGGTCGCGCACAGCACCTCGGTGCGCGTCGTCCCCATCGAATGGTCGGGCCGCAGGATCACCGCCTCGGATTTCGCCGGGTCGAAGAACGACGGCCAGCCGCAGTGCGACTCGAATTTCTCTGTACTGCGGAACAATTCGGCCCCGCAGGCCCGGCACTGGTACACGCCTTCGGTCTTGGTGTCGGTGTATTCACCGGTGAAGGGTCGCTCGGTGCCGGCTTGGCGCAGCACGTGGAACTCTTCCGGGGAGAGTTTCTTGCGCCACTCGTCGTCGCTGAGTTGCACCTTGG
The DNA here is from genome assembly GCF_010731675.1 of Mycobacterium marseillense. Lineage (NCBI taxonomy): Bacteria > Bacillati > Actinomycetota > Actinomycetes > Mycobacteriales > Mycobacteriaceae > Mycobacterium > Mycobacterium marseillense. The sequence goes on along the minus strand of NZ_AP022584.1, from coordinate 2,006,624 downwards.
GCTGCGACACGTCGGGGGAGGTCATGCATCCACGCTAGCGCGCTCCCGCTCTTCCGTCAGCCACGCCGGATCGATGCCGTCATCCAGCCGGTTCTCGGCTTTGGCGTCCAAATACCGGAAGTACAGCACCGTGAACGTCACGATCAACAGCAGCGACCACCCGTAGGTGATCTTGAGGTACTGCAGTGCGCGGCCGTACCTCATCCACCGGTAGATCAGCCAGTCGTCCAGCGCCATGAAGCCATAGATCCCGAGCCAGGCCGGCCAGTTGCGGATCAGCGAGTTCTGCACCACGACCGTCACCAGGAACGGGAACAACATCATCGAGTAGTAGCCCTGGGCCAACGACGACACGAGGAATGACCACAGCAGCAGCACCCCTGTCGAGTTGGTGAACCAGAACAGCGGATCGCGGGTGCGGTAGTGGCGGTACAGCAGCCACATGGCCCCGATGGCGATCAGCGTGAACAGGATTCGCAGGAACACGATCAGCCAGGTGGGCAGGCCGAAGTACACGCCGTTGCCCTCGATCGAGCTGTTGAAGTAGTCGCGGGTGCCCAAGAAGTAGGGCACCGTTTTGGTGACGAAGTCCATCGGATCACTGACCAACGGCCAGGCGGCCAGGTTGACGACGACGGGCACCGCGAACGCGGGTACCAACGCTCGCCACTGGCGGTTCAGCAAGGGCAGCAACAGCAGCGGGCCGAGCACGGGTTTGAGCGTGAGCGTGAGCCCGATCGCGAGGCCCGCCCACCATTGTCGGCTGACCCTCCCGTCCAAAAGCCAGCGCAGGAACAACATCTCGGCCAGCAGGACGCAGCCGTTGATGTTGGTGAACACCAGCGTGCTGGTCACACTCTCAGTGCAGAACATGGCCAGCAACAAGGCGGGCGCGGCCACCGAACCCAGCGTGAATTTGAACATCCGAAGCAGCAGGTACCACGCGATCAGGATGGCGACGGTGTTGATCAGGATGAACAAAAACCGTGACGGGGTGAAGGGCAGATACCCGAACGGCGCCATCAGCAGCGTGCCGCCAGGCGGATACAGGTAATGCGGGTCGACGTAGTCGAAGTGCTCGTTGTAGATGTCCCAGCCGTGCCGGAAATTCAGCACCGCGCGATACACCGGCTTGAAGTCGTCGGTGATATTGCCGTTGAGAGTGAGCACGATGCTGCGGTGCAGCACCGAAAGGATGGCGATCGGCCACAGCGCGGACCGCAAGATGCTCGCCACGTTCGGCGCGCCGGTGCGGGGACGAAAGGCGGCCAGGAGCCGCTCGCGCGAGCCGGTTCGGGTCGATTCAGCTGCCGTCACCAGCGCACCGTACACCGGGGCAGCGGTGCCCCTGAAGGCAGTATCAGGCCGGGCAGTAGGTGTCGGTGTTGGGCAATTTGCCGCTGCTGAGGTAGCCGACCAGCGGCGGAACCGTGCAGCCCGAATAGATGCTGGCGCCGTGCCCGATGCCCTGCCACATCACCCGCTTGCTGGCCGCGTTGGCGTTGATGATGCTGGCCGCGGTCGCCGCGACCCCGTCGGTTCCCACGATCGGGTCGTTCTGCACGCCGAGCAGCAGCACGTCGACCTTGAGGGTCTTCGGTGAGGGCGGCGGGGAGCCGGTGGGCCAGTGCACGCACTTGACCATGTTGAGCGCGGCGACGGTGCCGAATTGGGGATAGAGCTTGCCCCAGGCGACGAACAGCTCACGCACCCGGTCCGGGGTCGGGCGGTTGACGGCGTCACTGCAGACGTTGACGAACTGGCCGTCGGAATCCTGCAGCGTGTTGGCGTGGTTGATCAGGCTGTTGAGCCCGTTGGTGTCACCGGATCGGGCGGCGGCCAGGGCGTTGGCCAGGTCGGTGGTGGCGTTGACGCGCCCGCCGGAGGGAAAGCCCAGCGCGACGGTGATGGCGTTGGCGACCTGCGCCACCGACGCGCCGCCGGGACCCTTGCCGGCGCGGGCGTCGGCCAGCATGGCGCTGACCGCGCCCTTGGGGTCCGGTCCCAGCGCGCAGTTCACGGCGATGCACTGGGCGGCGAAGGCGTCGAGCGCGGCCTGCTGCCCCTTGACCTGTTGCTCGGCGGCGGCTTCGGCGTTGGTGCCCAACGCGACCGGTGAGTCGAGGACGAGGCGGGCGACCTTGTCCGGCCGAGATCCGGCGTAGGCCAGCGCCACCTGGGCGCCGTTGCCGATGCCGACCAGCGCCAGGGCGGGCACGTCCCACGTGCTGCGCAACCGCTCGATGTCGGAGGCCGCGTGCGCGTCGTCGTAGGCGGAGGCGCCGGGTGCGATGGCGTCGGTGCAGTTGGTGGTCGCGGTGTTGGCGACCTCGGACAGGTTGGCCACCGGATCGTCGCCGGTCTGGAACTGCGACTGGTCGCGCATCTCCTGGCGGTCGAACTTGTCCCGGCAGTCGATGGGACTCGACATGCCGATGCCGCGGCGGTCGACGGCGACGATCGGGTGGGCGGCGAGCACGTCGGCGCCGGCCCGGGACAGCCAGACCGGCAATTGCGCCGACGACGGCAGATCCGAGCCGGTGGTGAAGACCAGCGGGCCGGCATCGTGGGGCGTCTTGGTCGACCGCGCGCGCACCACGCCGATGCTCAGGCTGCCGCCCCCGCCGTTGACCGGGTCCAGGTCGGAGTCGTAGGTCGCGCAGTCCAGCTGCACTCCGGCGGCGGCGGGTACCGCCGCGTCGGCGAACACCCGCGAGGTGCAGTCGTGCCACGCGAGGTCGTTTTTGGGCGCGGCGATCGGGGGCGGGCCGCTGGGCGGCGGCTTCGAGGTGGCCGCTCCCTGCGGGCGGGCACCGGAATTGGTGGCGAAGCGCGGGTTGGCGGCCAGGCCCGGGACGCAGCCGGCCAGCAGCGCGGTCACCGCAACGAGGATCGTGGCGCACGTGGACGGCCGACTCATGCCGACCACAGTAGCTAGGCCCTGACGTAGCGGGTGTAAAGGTAGCCGGCGTCGTCGGTCAGGACGTGGGCACACCGCATCCCGGTGAGCAGCTGGCCCGGGCCGGCCGCGATGCGTCGCGCCTGGCCGCCGACGATGTAGGGCGCGATCGTCAGGCACAGCTCGTCGAGCATGTCGCGTTCGATCAGCGAGCCCAGCAGCATCGGGCCGCCCTCGGTGAGGATGCGGCGCAGCCCGCGCGCGCCGAGCATCGCCAGCAGGGTGGCCTCATCGACCTTCTCGGGATCGCCACCGGAGCAGTCGATGACCTCGCACACGCCGCTGAGCAGCCGCCGCGTCTGGGCGGCCGCCGCCGCGCAGGTGAGCACCAGCGGGGGCACCTCGGTGCGGGTGAACACGGCCATGTCCCGATTGAGGTGGCCCGATTTGGTCACGATCGCCAGCGGCGGGACCTCGCTTTGTCCCCGGGCCTGCCGGTGCTGACGCTGGGCGACGCTCAGCTGCGCGCCGGAGTAGCCCTCGATCCGCACGGTGCCCGCGCCCACCACGATGACGTCGGCGAGCTCACGCAGCAGGTTGAAGACGAACCGGTCGCCCGGCCCGCCCATGGCCCCGCTGCTGCCGCCCGAGGTGGCTCCGCCGTCGACGCTGGTGATGAAGTTGGCCCGCACCCAGGTCGCGTCGTGCTCGGGATAGCCGTACATCCGGGGGAGTTCGCCGTCGTCGAGTTCGCGCACCGAGCCGAGCAGTGACAGCGGCGGCTCGGGCATGTGTCTGATTGCAGCACGCCGTTACAGTTCCTGCATGCACGGGTCCACCTCCGCGGGCGCTTCGGGCGCCGTCGCGCGCCTGGTGGATCGGCAGCCGACCGTCTCGCCGGAGCGGCTCATCGCCCAATTGAGGCCGCCCCCGACGTTCGCCGACGTGAGCTTTGCGACGTACCAGCCTGATCCGGCCGAGCCGACGCAGGCCGCCGCCGTGCTGGCGTGCCAAGAGTTCTGCCGGCAGGCCACGCAGCGCCGCGCGGGCCGGCGAAAACTGTTGGGGCGAAGGGAAATTCTGCCCGGCGTCGGGCTCTACCTCGACGGCGGGTTCGGGGTGGGCAAGACGCACCTGCTGGCGTCGGCCTACTACGAGCTGCCCGGCCAGGGACCAGGCGGGGCACCGGGCGGGGCACCGGATGGCCCGCCCCCCAAGGCGTTCGCGACCTTCGGGGAGCTCACCCAGCTCGCTGGAGTGTTCGGCTTCGCCGAATGCGTCGAGCTGCTGGCCACCTACACGGCGGTCTGCATCGATGAGTTCGAGCTCGACGACCCGGGCAACACCACGCTGATCGCGCGGCTGCTCTCGTCGCTGGTCGAGCGCGGGGTGTCGGTGGCCGCCACCTCCAACACGTTGCCCGAGCAGCTCGGTGAGGGCCGCTTCGCGGCGCAGGATTTCCTGCGCGAAATCAACACGCTGGCAAGCATTTTCACCACGGTGCGGATCGAGGGGCCCGACTACCGGCACCGCGGCCTACCGCCGGCGCCGCAGCCGCTGTCCGACGACGAGGTGGCGGCGCGCGCCGCGCAGATCGACGGCGCGACGCTCGATGACTTCGACGCGTTGTGCGCGCACCTGGCCACCATGCACCCGTCGCGGTACCTGACGTTGATCGAGGGGGTCAGCGGGGTGTTTTTGACCGGCGTGCACGGCATCGACGACCAGAACGTCGCGCTGCGGCTGGTGTCCCTGACCGACCGGCTCTACGACGCCGGCATTCCGGTGGTGGCGTCGGGCACCAAGCTGGACGCGATCTTCAGCCAGGAGATGCTGGCCGGTGGATACCGAAAAAAGTACTTGCGGGCCACTTCCCGGCTGCTGGCGTTGACGGCGGCTAGCCCAGCTCGCGAACCATGACGTAGTCGTGCTCGAGGTCGGCGCCGAGCTGAAACGTCCTGGTGCCGCTGATCCTGAAGCCGCTCTTGGCGTAAAAGCGTTGCGCGCGTTCGTTTGCCTGGTTGACCCCCAGCCACACGCGCCGCACGCCCCAGCCGTCGGCGGTGGCCAGCGCGGCCTCCATCAACGCCACCGACACCCCGCCGCCGTGATATTCCGGCAGCACGTAGATCTTGGACAGCTCGGCTGCGCCGGAGTCGCGAACCAGCATGGCGTAGCCGATGATTCGGCCGCCGCGCGCGGCGGTGAGGATCACGCGGTGCGGATCGGCGAGGTACTGGGCGAAGTGCTCGGGCGACAGGTTGGCCTCTACGAAGGCCGCGATGTTCTCGGGGGCCGCCGTGGGTGGGCACGCCAGCGGAAAGGTCTGTGCCGCAAGGACGGCCAGCGCCGCGGCGTCAGCGGCATCCGCCGCGGCGACGTGGACGGTTTCGATCAAAGATTCCACTGGGCGAGGTGATAGCCCGTCTTCTTGTCCAGCAGCACGACGGTGGAGACGGGATCGCGGTAGGCATCCCAGTACACGCCGCCGCGCACGATCGCCCCGTTCGGCGCGTTGACGAGCACGTTGTCCAGCGCGTCGGGCGCATCGGAGGCCCGCGGCTTGTACGCGTCGGCGTTCGGGGTCACCCCGTTGAAACTGAAAACGGTCGAGATGATGTAGGGATTGGGCACCCGGATCGCGCGAATGGTCACATCGGCGCGCTCGACGCTGCTGCCGGGGAAGCCTTTGTAGGTGCCTTCGCGCGTGTAGCCGAATCCCGGCGGAGGATCGCAGGGCGCCACGCCGCTCACGGTCACGTCCGCGATGAACTTGCCGGTGTCCACGCGCAGCGTGTCGCCGATGTGGCCGATCGGCGCGTCACCGGCCCACGCGCGGGGGACCGGCACGATGGCGGTGATGCTCGCGGCGGCAACCAACACGGCGGACACCGATACGAGCCAGCGGCGCATCTTCGCCATTGCTTGCCTCCTTGGCACCGTTGCGGGGGACCCTCGCATGATCGCACACGCGGTAGTGCCAAGGGAGGGGTCGGCCGCACCGCTCAACCGTCACCCTCGGCGTCCGGGGCAACGTTTTTCCCGCTGCCGAGCGATTCCAGCGCCGCGATCAGATCCGCCTCCACCCGGTCCTTGTCGACGCCGCAACGGTGCAGCGGTCCCGGGGCGGAGGAGCCGGCCTCCAGCTCGAGCAATGCCAGCAGCTGGTGCTCGGTGCCGACGTAGTTGTGGCCGAGCCGAAGTGCCTCGCGCACGGTCAATTCGAGCGCCTTGCGCGCCGGGCCACTGAACGGAATGAGTTCAGGCGGTTCGTCTTCCACGCGCAGCGCGGCGATCGACGCGGCCGCGGCGTCGCGCAGCGCCTCGGTGTCGACCTGTTGGAGGCGCAGCAACACCGTCGCCAGGGCGGCCGCATCGGCGAGCACCCCGATCAGCAGATGGTCGGGGGTGATCTCGCCGTTGCCGGCCTCGTGCGCGGCGTTCTGGGCCGCCACGACCGCGCCGCGCGCCCGCGGGGTGAACCGCGCGAAGCCCTGTTCGGGATCCAGGGTGGCGGCCTCGGCGCGCGGGACGAATCGCTTCTGGGCGGCTTGCTTGGTGACGCCCATGCTCTTGCCGATGTCGGTCCAAGACGCGCCGGAGCGGCGGGCCTGGTCCACGAAGTGGCCGATCAGGTGGTCGGCGATCTCGCCCAGGTGTTCGGCGGCCAGCACGGCGTCGGTCAGCTGATCGAGGACGTCGGGGTGGGTGCTCTTGATCGCGCCGATCAGCTCGTCGAGCCGGATCGGATAGGCGATGCGGATGGGCTCGGACATGCCGTCAACGGTAGGTTGACGCGTACCGCCTGTCAACCAAGGGTTGACGACAGAAAGTTGGTGCGCGGGCGCGAAGCCTCTGGGAGAATTCGTGAGCAATGAAGCTCCTGCTCGCCCTGGCTGGCCTCGCCGTGACGATCGGCCTGGCCGCGCCGGCGCACGCCGACGGCACCGACGATGCGTTCATCGCGTCGCTGCGCGCGGTCGGCATTACGTTCGCCGATCCGGACCGGGCCGTGGGCGCGGGCAAATGGGTGTGCGACACGGCCGGCCGGGGCGAACAGATGCCGCAGGTCGTCGCGACGCTGCGATCGATGAACTCCGGGCTCAGCGAGGAGAAGGCAAACCAGTTCGCGGCGATCGCCGCCAACACCTACTGCCCCAACACGATCACCTCCACCACGAACACCCCGTAGCGGCGCCGAGATGCCAATTGCCGCCGGGTTTGAAAGAATCTAGGCGTTATGCGATTTTTCCTCGGGCTTTGCAGCGCCGCTGCCGTGATCGCCCTGGCCGCCCCCGCCCACGCGGACGTCGACAACGATCAGGATTTCCTCAAAGACCTGCGCGACGCCGGGATCACCTACCAGGACGCCGGCAACGCGATCACCATCGGCAAGTCGGTGTGTGAGCTGCTCGACGACGGGCAGTCGGACGCGAAGATCGTGACGGACCTGCGCAACCAGAACCCCGCCTTCCAGGGCGCCAGCGCGGCCAAGTTCACCTTTCTCTCGGCCGCCCATTACTGCCCGAAGTACATCACCGGCGAGGACCGCGGCCCCAAGCCCGAAGGCGCCACTGGCAACTGAGCCAACTGAGCCGAGCGCTCAGGCGGCGCGCGCCGTCCAGGTGAAGCTCTGCATCTCCGGGATCCGTGGCGCCAGGGCCGCGGCGACGCTGCGACCGATCTGATCGGACGCGGCCAGCGACGTGTCGGCCTTCAGGAAACCTTCCACCTCCACGCGCAGGGTCCGCCCGGTCCACCGGGCCCGGGCGTGCGCGTGCGTCACACCGGGCACCGAGGCGGCGACGGCCTCGGCGGTGATGATGATCTCGGGGTCGACGCCGTCGAGCAATCGGTGCGCGATGTCGGCGGTGACCTCCCAGCCGACGTGGCAGATGAATCCGGTGACGACGATTCCCGCGACCGCGTCGGCCCAGCCCCAGCCGAGCGCCACGCCTATCAGCCCCAGCACCGCCCCGGCCGACGACAACGCGTCCAGCCAGGAGTGCTTGGCGTCGGCGACCATGGTCGCCGACCGAATACGCTTGCCTACCACCAGTTTGTAACGGGCCACCAGCTGATTGCCGACGACGCCCACGACGGCCGCGGCGATACCCCAGCCCACGTAGCCGGTGCCGCCGTGACGCAGCAGCTTGGTGACGCTCTCAAAACCGGCGACCACGGCGCTGCCCCAAATCACCAGGGCCACCCCAATGCCCGCGAGGTCTTCGGCGCGTTCGTACCCATAGGAGTAGCGCTCGGTGGGAACCTTGCGCGAGGCGCGGAAGCCGACGAACACCAGCGCGCTGGTGGAGACGTCGGACAGGTTGTGCAGCGCATCACCGAGCAGCGCCACCGAACCGGACAACAGTGCGATGACCAATTCCACCAGCCCGGTCACCGCCAGTCCGACGGCGCTGACGGCAACCGCACGGTTGGCCTGGCGTCGCTCGCCGGCGTCGTCCGCCGCGGTCTCGAGGGGAAAGCCGGCCGCCGGGTCACGCACCCCGTTCATCACGTGCATATCGTCAGCATGCCCGATGCGACGGCGACTCCCAAGGGTTTACGGGCGCCTGGAGGGACCCCTACTTGTCCTGCTCCGGCTTGGACGGTTGATCGCGCCACGGGCGGGCGGTCTTGGGCAGGATCATGAAAGCCACGGGGAGGCGCACCAGCGCGTCGCGGGCGGCGACCTCCAGGAACACGATCTCCATTTCGAGACGGTTCAGGGGCCGCGTTTCCATCATGAAGCGTGTCCGCAAATAGCGGGGCGTCCGCAGCCACTCGACCAAATCCATGAACGCGACTGTACCCGTCTAGCGGAAATACCTGATGGACGCGATATTTCGGAGCGCTGTCCGTCAGCTCATGCCGATGCGGATGTTCTTCACCTGCAAAAACTCGTAGAGGCCCTCCACGCCACCGGTGCGGCCGAACCCACTCTGCTTGTATCCGCCGTAGGGACCCTGAGGCTCGATGTCGCTGTGCCTGTTCACCCACACCGAACCCGCCTCGAGCCGGCGCGCAACCCGGTGCGCGCGTTCCAGATCGGAGGTCGCCACGAAAGCGTTGAGACCGTAACGGGAATCGTTGGCGATCCTGACCGCCTCGGCCTCGTCGCCGAAGGGGATCACGGAAGCCACCGGGCCGAATGTTTCGGTCTGCGCCAGCGTCGAGCGGTTGTCGACGTTGGTGAAGATCGTCGGCTCGATGAAATAACCCGACGCGAGCTCACCGCCGAGCCGGCGTCCGCCGGTGACCAGGTCGCCGGCCTTCTCGCTGACCGCCTGGTCGATCACACCGAGGATGCGCTCGGCGGCGGCCTCGGTGATCACGGGGCCGAGCATGACGTCGGGCCGCAGCGGGTCACCGATCTTCGCGGCCTGCACCGCGGCCACCAGTTTCTCCACGAAGCCGGCGTACACGGAGGCTTGGACGAGGATCCGCGAGGCGCAGGCGCAACTTTGACCCGATTGCGTGATGGGCCCCTGGTGGGCCGCGATGACGGCGGCCATGTCGAGGTCGGCGTCGGCGAACACGAGATAAGCTGACTTGCCACCCAATTCGGCCGTCACGGGCGTGACGTTGTGCGATGCGGCCTGCAGCACTTTCTGCGCGGTCGCTTGGCCTCCGGTGAAGTGGATCTTGCCGACGCGGGGGTGCCGCACCAGCGCGTCACCGCCCTCGGCGCCGGCGGGCAGCACGTTGACCAGCCCCGGCGGCAGGCCCGCCTCGAGGCAGAGTTCGCCAAAGCGCAAGGGCGCCAACGACGCAAGCTCCGAGGGCTTGAGGATGACGGCATTTCCCGCCGCCAGCGCGGGCGCCACGGCCGCGCCGGCGACGACCAGCGGCCCGTTCCACGGCGCGATGACACCGACGACACCGTAGGGTTCGCGCTCGACGATGTTGACGTCGAACGCACCGGCGACCGGCGTGCTCGCACCGTGCGTCTTGTCGGCGTAGCCGGCGTAGTAGCGCAGGAACCGTTCGGTCAGTACGGAGTTGCCGGCCATCGCGATCGGGACGCCGTAGTCGTGCACGTTGAGCTCGGCCAGCTCGGCGAAGTGATCGCGCACCACATCGGCCAACGCGAACAACAGATCGCGGCGGCGGTCGACCGGGTAGGACATCCATTCCCGGTGCGCTTCCCATGCGCTGTCGATGGCGCGATCGATCTCGCCGTGGCCGGCCATGGGTATGGCCGCGTTGGGCACGCCGGTGCCCGGATAGACGTGGCGATAGGTGCCACCCGACGCTTCGGTAATGCGTTCCCCGCCAATGAGTAACGCGCCCGAAAGCAGCGGTGACGACGCCGTTGCCGTCATGCGAGTGCCCTCCGTTGTTGTGTCAGCCGACGGGTGTGGGACCGGCCCGGTTCTCGGCCGCCACCCGCTGCTTCTGCTCCGCGATCACCTGGTTGAGGTATTCGGCCTTGGCGCAGCCGTAGTACGCCGCGAACTGCAGTGCCACCTCGTCCATCTCCTCGAATGACACGTCGCCGCTCTTCAGCGCCGCGTAAACGTGGGACATGATCGGGATTTCGGCGTCCTGGAAGGCGACGCAGGCAACCGTGATGAGGCGGCGTTCCTTCATGCCCAATCCGGGCCGCAGCCACATTTCGCCGAAGACGAAGTTCAGGATGCCCGCGCCCGAATAGGGGTTGTCGCGGATCGGCGCGAACGGCAGGCAGTTGATCTCCTTGAACGAGCTCTCGCCGTCTTGCAGCCGCTGCTCGGGGTCGCTGGCGGTGACCAGCGGCAGCAGCGGCTCCGGGGGCGGGGGCGCCTCCCCGCGCTCCTCGGCGATCTTGGCCCATTCCAGGTCCACCGCGATGTTGAACCGCGAGGCTTTGGGCCATCCGGCGTAGACGGCGAAATGCAGGACGGTTTCCCGCATCTCGGTGATCGTGAGGTCGCCGCTTTTCAATGCCGCGTGGACGTGCTGTTCGAGGGGGGCCTGCGTGTCGGCGGCGGCGACACAGGCCAGCGTCACGAACCGCCGATCGCGGCGGCTGAGCCCGGGACGTGACCACACCTCGCCGAAGACGAAGTCGATCAACCCGCCGCTGAAGGGGCCGTCGTAACCCGGCGCGTCGAACGTCATCACTTCGGCGAAGGTGCGCACCCCGCGCGCGTGTCGGTCGTGGTCGCTATCTGATGGTGACACCGGCGTCGACTTTCAGCTCAAGCCCTGTGACATAACGGGATTCATCGGAGAGGAGGTAGAGCACCGCATTGCTCACATCGTTCGCTTCGATCAGCGGCGCGGGCAGTGCGTTGAGGAAGATGGGCACCAGGTCGGGCCGCTGCTCGGCGATCAACGTGTGCATCGTCGGCGGAGCCATGCCGGTCGCCACGCCGGTGGGGTGCACGGTGTTGACGCGAATATTCTGTGCGGCAAGCTCGTTGGCCAGCGCGAGCGTCATCCCCACGATGCCGTGCTTGGACGCCGTGTAAGGCACATGCAGCGGCGTCCCCTTGATGCCGGCCGAGGAACTGATGTTGACCAGGCTTCCGCCGCCGCGAGCGACCAGGTGGGGGAGCGCGGCGGCGCAGGTGTTCCAGGCCCCGATGAGGTTGACATCGACGACCAGCCGCCACTGCTCGGCGGTGGTGGTGTCCCAGGTGCCGACCGTGAGCACACCGGCGTTGGCGACCGCGCCGTCGAGACCGCCGAGTCCACCGACGGCCGCGTCGACCGCCGCTTTCATGGCGGCCTCATCACGGACGTCGACGACCGCGGTGATCGCCCGCCGGCCGTGTTTCTCGACCAGCTTGGCGGTCTCGTTCAGGTCGTCCTCGGTGGCCAGTGGGTATTCCAAACCCTCTGGGGTGGAGCAGATGTCGACGAGGATGCAGTCGGCGCCCTCCTCGGCCAGTCGCACGGCGTGCGAGCGTCCCATGCCCCGCGCGGCCCCGGTGATCAAGACGCGTTTGCCGGCGACCCGGCCCGTTGCGTTGTTCGTCGTCATTCCGAAATCACACCTTGTTGCAGAAGCCCGCGTCGACGGGGAACGTCACGCCGGTGACGTACTTCGCCTCGTCGGAGACCAGGTAGGCGATCGCGGCGCTGACGTCATCGGGTTCCAGCATGCCGACGGGCATCGGATTTTGCAGATGGGGGCCGGCGCCGGGATTCTTCTCCAGGAAGTCGGTCATGTCGTCGTTGGTCGCCATCATCGTGTTGACGGCGGTGGGGTGCACGGTGTTCACCCGAATGTTGAGGGGCGCAAGCGCATTGGCCAGGGTGCGCATCAGGCCGACGATGCCGTGTTTGGACGCCGCGTAGCCCAGGCCGCCGCCTTGCAGGCCGCCGAAACCTTTGATGCCCGCCGTCGAGCTGGTGAAGATGATCGCCCCGCCGCGGTTGCCGGATAGCAGGTGCGGCACGGCGGCCCACGCCGTGTGATACGCCCCGTCGAGGTTGACGCCGGTGACCGCCCGCCACTGCGCCAGCTCCTCCTCAATGCTCAACTCGCGGAACGCCAATGGCGCGATGCCCGCGTTGGCCAACACGATGTCGAGCCGGCCGAAGTGCTCGACGCCGCGATCCATCGCGGTCTTGACTTGCTCGAACTCGCGCACATCGGCGACCGTGCCCAGCATCTTGCCGCCGACCTCTTCGACCAGGGCGACGGTCTCGTCCAGTTCCGCGCGGGAGGCCATCGGATATCCGTTGGCGGCGATGTCGGCACAGATGTCGATGCCGACGATGTTGGCGCCCTCGCGGGCGAGCCGTACCGCGTGGCTGCGGCCCTGGCCACGCGCCACCCCGGTGATGAAGGCGACTTTGCCATCTAATGAACCCACGGCGCGCTTCCTCGTTTCTTCGTCATCGGCCCAGATCAGGGCAGAGTAACGCCGTTACTCACCCGCGCACAGTAACATGGTTACTGTGAAGGCAACAGGGGCTGGCTCCCAGGCCGTGGACGACGCGTCCGCGCGGCCGGCCGACCCGATCCTGGACATCGTGGTCGAGATGCTCGACACCGAAGGCTACGAGGCCGTACAGCTGCGCGAAGTGGCGCGACGGGCCCGCGTTTCCCTGGCGACCATCTACAAGCGCTATCCGACGCGCGACGAGCTCATCGTCGCCGCGCTCGACGGGTGGATGAACGCCAACCGCTATGCGCGCTTGCCGGCACTGATCGACGACCTGCCCCGCGATTCGATCTATGTGGACCTGATGCACGTGATGCGGACCATCTTCGAGCCGTGGGAGCGCCACCCGTTGATGCTGCGCTCCTACTTCCATGCGCGATCCGGGCCCGGCGGGAAACGCCTCATCCAGCACGGCGTCGACGCCGTCGTGCCGCTCGCCAAAGCCGTTCTGGCCCAAGCTGACCCGGGTTTCGCCAAAGATCTCGAACTCATTCTGACCGGCGTCGTCTTCGGGCTCCTCACGCGATTCACTCAGGGGGAGATCGACGTCACCGAGATCGTGCCCGGCATCGAGCGCACAGTGTTCTGGTTGACCACGGCCTACGAGAGCGTCGCGCCGGCCCCCTGAGCCGCTGGCGCTCTCACAGGATCGGGGGCGGTATCAGCCAGCCCATCGACGGGTCGACGTCGTCTCTGTATTCCGGGCAGTAGCTGGCCACCGAAAGGCCGATGAAGTATCCAGATTGCTTCGCAGTCATGGGCGTTTGCTTCGTCAGTTTGATGGCCAGCATCGACACGTTCGGGTTCGTTTCGATGCTGGAGCACACCGCATGGGCCGTCGCGATCGCATCGTCGTCGTCGAACATCGTGATCCCGCCCCGGTCGAGGCCGGCGAGGAACGCATCGTCGGCGTCGTCGTCCGCCGCTGCCGGTGTCGCGCAGGCCAGTGCGCCCGTGAACAGGGCGATCGCGCAGGCGGTCGACCGCGTCGCAAAACCGGCCTTCAGGCGAGTCATGGCCTCCCCTCTAAGCGCGGGCCAATCGGCGGCAAGTCGTGGACGACTTATGTGAACGATAGCCGAAATCGCGGTGTCCATCTCGTCATTGGCGCCCCGCTGTCCTGGCGTTTTCAGGACGAGCAATGTGAGGCTTTGATTCGTCCGTTGGGCGCGCCCAGCTTGGCCAGGGCGTCCGCGTTGGACGCAGTGGTGTCCGGGCCGGAGCCGCCCTGGAACCGGCCCGAACGGTCGAACGCCACCGAGGCGCAGCCGTTGCGCGTGCCGGCCACGACTTCGCAGACATCGCCGGCCTCGGCGGTGCAGTGGGCGAGCGCGATCTGGTTGGCCTGGTCCTGGCTGCCCCCGGTGCCCCAACCGGCGGCGCGTCCGCTGCCGACCGACACGGCCAGGGCAACGAAGTCGTCGTCGGCCCAGGCCGTCGGCGCCGGGAGCGCGGTGACCGCGCAACCGACCGCGACGACGACGGCGATGATTGACCGCACCGGCCCGCTCCTTTGCAACGCTCAAGAGCGAATTTAGCGTCGGTGTCGGCTCCCGCGCGGGGAAATCGGGCCGGGCGCGTCCAGCGCTACGAATTGGTCTCCGGGTCTTCCGCCAGATAAGTGACCTCATACCACCGTTTGTGTGGTTCGGCCTCGGACGTCTCGGTCGGGGTGGCCCGCTCCAGCCGAACGTCCGTCAGATGCGGATTGTCAACGCGGATATAGTCTTCGAGCTCGGCGTGCAGCGCCTCGCCGTCCAGGGCGATATCCGCGAGCGCCCTGCCGTCGTACCTCGTCCAACTCACGCCTGACATCTTCCTACGGCCGCGGCGATGCGCGGCACCGCGGGCGCCGTCGCGAACATTGACCCTTCGCGGGGCGAGCCGTTTCTCCTATACTCGACCTACTCTCACGGAGGTCGCGATGGCTACAACTTGGGACACGCTGGATCGCTACGTCGTCATTTCGACGGATACCCACGCCGGGGCGGATCTTTACGACTACAAGCAGTATCTGCCCGCCGGCCTGCACGAGGAGTTCGATGCGTGGGCCCGGGCCTACGCCAGCCCGTTCGATGACCTGATCATCGCCACCGCCAACCGGAACTGGGACCACGAGCTTCGGATCACCGAGATGGACGCCGACGGGGTGGCCGCCGAGGTGCTGTTGCCCAACACCGTTCCGCCGTTCTTCCCGACGACCCCGAACATCACCATCAGCCTGCCGCGCACGCGCGAGGAGTTCGAGCAGCGTTGGGCCGGTGTGCAGGCCCACAACCGGTGGCAGGTCGATTTCTGTTCGCTGGCGCCTGCCCGGCGCCGCGGGCTGATCCAGATTTTCCCCAACGACGTCGAATTGGCGCTGGACGAGATCCGCTGGGGGGCAAAGCAGGATTGCTTTGGGGGCGTGCTCATTCCGCCGGTCTCGCCCGGCGACTCGCAGGTGGCGCCGCTGTTCCACACCCGTTATGAACCGCTCTGGGCGCTGTGCGCGGAACTGGACCTCACCGTGGTGCAGCACGCGGGCGCCGGCAGCCCCGAGATGCCGATGGACCAACCGGCCTCCAACGCGGTGTTGATCACCGAAATGGCGTTGTGGGCGCAGCGGACCCTCGGCCACCTGATCCTGGCCGGGGTGTTCGAGCGCCACCCGACGCTGCGCTTCGTGCCGACCGAGCAGGGCACGCTGTGGGTGCCCGGGCAACTCGGCGTCCTCGACGCCATGGTGCCCACCATGAAGTCGGACGCGGGCAACAGAACCTACGGAATGTTCGGCGGATCGTCGGTCGACGAGCTGAGCATGACGCCGAGCGAATACGTCCAGCGGAACTGCTATTTGGCCACTGAGCTGATGCCCTTCGACGGCGCGATGATCGACTTCATGGGCCCCGATCACATCATGTGGGGCAGCGACTATCCCCACGAGGAAGGCTTCGCGCCCCACTCCAGGTTGGCCATTCGGTGGGCGCTGCACGACAGGCCGCAGGACGCGTGCCGAAAGATATTGGGCGGCAACGCGGCTCGCCTGTACCGCTTCGACCTCGACGCGCTGGTGCCGGTGGCGGCCAAGATCGGCCCGACCGTCGCCGAGGTGCACACTCCGTTGGAGGACACGGGCTATCGCGCCCCGGCCGCCTTCGGCTACCGACCGTTCGAGGGCGGACTGGCCCTCAAGCGGCTGGCTCCCGAACGGCGCTAACCGGATTCGTCGCTCAGGGCGGCGCTCAGTCGGCGGGTGGCCGACGCGAGCTGCGTCCCCAGCCGAGTGACCGCCGCGCCGCTCATCGGCTCGGCGCTGGGCACCAGGCTGAGCATCAGGGCGATGCGTGATCCGGGCCCCAGGATCGGGGAGTCGATGTGGCTCACCTCGTAGGTGCGCTCCGGGGCCAGGGTGGCGGGGAACCACTCCTCCTGGTGGATCAATTCGTCGGTCAACGCCTGCGCCAGCTGGCTCAGCCGCGTGGAACGCACCTCGGCGCTGCGCACGAGCAGGGCCAGTTCCTGCAGACGCAGGTCGGGCAGGAGGTGCAGGCCGACCGCGTAGCCGCGCCGGCGGGCCGTGGTGATGGCCTCGCGGTAGCGATCGCGCACGTCGCCCGGCAGGGCGGCCAGCCAGCGTTCCCGCGCCTCGGGACCGGCCCAGGCGACCGTCGACGCCCCGTACGGCGGACGGTGGGGGAACTGGGTGCCGATGGGCATCGGGTGACCACCGCCATGCCGGCTTCGGACCTGGTCGACGACGGTGGAGTAGTCCTCGCTCACCGAGAAGGCCACGCAGTGCGCGCCCGTCGCGGCCGACAACTCGGCCATCGCGGAGCGAGCCAACACCAGGGCCGGGTAGCGGCCCGCGGCCTCGCGACCGAGCCGGACCAGAGCGGGACCCAGGTGATAGGTCTTGCGCACCGGGTCGCGCAGCAGCCAGCCGGCCCGCAGTAGCTCGGACAGCATCGAGTGGCAGCTGGCCTTGTGCACGCTCAGGTGGCGCGACACCTCGGCCAATGTCATCCCGCGGCTGCCGTCGCCCGCGAGATGCTCGAACAGGTTCACCACCCGTTCGGTCTGCGGGGAGGGGCGCGGCGCCATGGGCCAATGGTCGCATAGTGCGACTTCTTGCGGTGATATAAGCGACCGTGTGACGATGGCCACAATGATGGACCTTCGGGGCAAGGTGGCGGTCGTGACCGGCGGGGCCGGCGGCATCGGCCGGGCCATGGGTCGCCGTTTCGGCCGCGAGGGCATGAAGGTGGTGCTGGCCGACGTCCTGGCCGAACCGCTGGACGAGGCGACTCGGGCCCTGGCGGACGAGGGCATCGAGGCGGCCGGGGTCCTCACCGACGTCACCGACTATTCGTCGGTGGAATCGCTGGCCAAGGAGGCGGTTTCGCGGTTCGGCACGGTGCACGTGGTGTGCAACAACGCCGGCACCGGCGGCGTCTCCGAGGGCTACATGTGGGAGCACGACCTGGCCGACTGGCGCTGGGGGATCGACGTCAACGTGCTCGGCGTCATCCATGGCATCAAGGCTTTCGTACCGATCCTGCTCGAGCAGCGCGAGGGACACGTGGTCAACACCTGCTCGGGCAACGGCGGGTTCGCGCCGATTGCCCGGGGCGCCATGGGCGGGCCGGGCCAGGCCGTCTACCCGATGACCAAGGCGGCGGTGCTCTGCCTCACCGAGAGCCTCTACACGCACCTGGAGATGACGGGGACGGGCGTTCGGGCGCACGTGCTGTTTCCCGGCGGCTTTTTGAACACCGGCATCTGGGAGTCGTGGCGGCATCGACCGCAGCGCTACGCCGCGACCCAGGAGCGTCACACCCCCGACCAGACACTGGCGAAGGTCGTGGCCCGCTTCGAGGCCGCCGGCGCACAAGTCGAATTCACCCCGCTCGAGACGGTCGCCGACCAAGTGGTGGACGGGATTCGCGCCGACCGTTTCTGGATGATGGGCCCGCCCACCCCGGCCGATCAGGTGGTGAGCAGCAAGGCCGCATCGATCCTCGCGCGCGGCGAGCCCGACTACCTGGTCGACGTCCTCGGTCGAAACGCCGGGAAGGACTCCGAACAGGAAGGAGAAAAGCGGTGAACACCAACGTGATTCGGTACGGTCCCCGTGCTCCCGAGGCGCAGGTCGACCACGAGATCGACGCCACCAAGGCGCCCATCGCCACCGAGGCGGTGACCGTCACCTACCTCACCGACCCGGAGATCGTCGCGGCCGTGCTGCCCAGGCCGCTGGAGCCGGCGGCCGAGCCGCTGGTGCGCGTCCAGCTGCAGCGGGTGCGGATCGAGGGCATGGCGCCGTTCGGGTCGGCGGTGTTCTCGGTGGCCGCCCGGCACGGCGACGTCGAGGGCGACTACCCGCTCTTCATGCCCCAGTCCACCGAGCAGTCGGTCACGGGAGGGCGCGAAACATTCGGTGAGCCAAAGAAATTGGCTCGCATCGAGGTGGAGCGCGACGACGATCGCGTCACTGCCGCCGTGGACCGGCTGGGCTACCAGCTGATCAGGCTGAACGGACAGATCACCGGCCCCGCGGAATTGCCGCCCGACCAGATGAACACCGAGTTCTACTTCAAGTTCCTGCGCGCCCCCGACGGCAGCGGCATCACCGATCCGCATCTGGTCTACGGCGAGTACCACCGCCACTACGAGCTGCTCGAGGACATCGACGGCACCCTCGAATTGGGGGAGTCGCCGTTGGATCCGGTGGCCGACATCGCCGTTCGCCAGATCAGGTCGATCACCTGGTGCCGGCGGCGCACCGTGCAGGTGGGGCGGATCGCGGCGCGGGTGCCGCAGGAGTGGCTGTTGCCCTACGTGCACCAGCGCTACGACGACGTCGCCCTGCTCGCGGCCCCCAGGCCCGAGCCGGCGCGGGCCTAGCACATGGACCGCTACACCGTCATTTCGGCCGACTGCCACGCCGGCGCCGACCTGCTCGCCTATCGCGAGTACCTCGATCCGCAGTACCGCGACGAATTCGACGGCTGGGCACAGACATACGTCAACCCGTTCGGCGATCTCACCGAGCCCGAGGCCGAGCGCAACTGGAACAGCGACCGGCGCAACGCCGATCTGGATTCCGAAGGCATTGCGGGGGAAGTCATTTTCCCCAACACCGTGCCGCCGTTCTTTCCCCAGGCGAGCCTCGCTGCCCCGCCACCCGAGACCCCCCGGGAACTCGAGCTGCGCTGGGCCGGCCTGCGCGCGCACAATCGCTGGCTCGCCGACTTCTGCTCCTTGTCACCCGAGCGGCGCGCCGGGGTGGGCCAGATCCTGCTTCCGGATCTCGACGAAGCCGTCACCGAGATCGCGCAGATCGCCAAGCTGGGCCTGCGCGGCGGGGTGTTGCTGCCCGGGATCGCCCCGGGCACGGGCCTTCCCGCGCTCTACGCCGAGCACTGGGAGCCGCTGTGGGCGGCGTGCGCGGAGGCCGGCCTCGTGGTCAACCACCACGGCGGCAACGCCGGGCCGAGCCCGACGGACGGATGGGGCAGCTCGTTCGCGGTGTGGGTGTACGAGACGCACTGGTGGGCGCATCGGGCGTTGTGGCACTTGATCTTCAGTGGCGCGCTGGATCGCCATCCGGACCTCACCGTCGTCTTCACCGAGCAGGGGTCGGGCTGGATCCCGGCGACGCTCGACTCGCTTGACGTGGCCGCGGCCCGCTACGGGCGGGAGAATTCGGCGATCGCCCGCTTCGCCGGGCCCACCGCCGGCTCGCTCCGGCTGCGGCCCAGCGAGTACTGGGCCCGCCAGTGTTACGTCGGCGCCAGTTTCATGCGTCCCGTCGAGTGCGCCGAGCGGCACGGCATCGGCGTCGAGAAGATCATGTGGGGAAGCGACTACCCGCACTACGAGGGCACCGCCCCTTACACGCGGGAAGCGTTGCGCCACACCTTCAGCGACGTCCCGGCCGACGAGGTGGCGGCCATGCTGGGCGGGAACGCGGCCGCCGTGTACGGCTTCGACCTCGAGGTCCTCGCGCCCCTCGTCGAGCGGGTCGGCCCGACCGTGGCCGAGGTCGCCGAGCCGCTGGAAGCCGTGCCCGCCGACGCGCGCAGCACCGTCTTCGAACCCGACCCCATCCGCGCCTGGTAAGGAAGGATCGCCCGTGAATCCCTACATCATCATCTCCGCGGACACCCACGCCGAACTCCCCACGGAGCGGTACCGCGAATACGTCGACCCCGAGTACCGGGAGGACTTCGAGGCCTACCTGGCGGAGAAGACCGCCGCGGCGCAGGCCGGCGGATTCATCGACGAGGAGTTCGCGCAGGAGTGGTTCTCCGAGCACGGCGACGGCATCGCCGGGGGATGGGACGTCGGTCTGCGCGACAAGGAACTCGACGGCGACGGCGTGGTGGGCGAGGTCATCTTCCCCGACGCCGACGCCGTGACCGGGGTGGCCGGGGCCCCGTTCGGCGCCGGCCTGGGCCAGTCGGGCGACCTGGATCCGGGACGCGCCATGGCTGGTGCCCGGGCCCACAACCGGTGGTTGGCCGAACTGTGCAGCCACAGTCCGGAGCGACGCGCCGGGGTGGCGGTGGTGCCGATCCTGGCCGACGTCGACGCGGCGGTCGCCGAGATCACCCGCGCCGCGGAATCCGGGCTGCGCGGCGGGATCCTGATTCCGGCGCGCTGGGTCGGCTACCCGCCCTACCACGACCGCCGCTACGACAAGGTCTGGGCCGCCTGCCAGGACCTGCAGATGCCGATCCACACCCACTCCGGCCCCGCACCGCAGGAGGAGTACGGGGGGCACCTGGGCATCTATGTGACCGAGGTGCGTTGGTGGGGTGCGCGGCCCCTGTGGTTCGCGCTGTGGTCGGGCGTCTTCGAGCGCTTCCCCGGGCTGCGCTGGGGGGTCACCGAATGCGGGGCGTTTTGGGCCAACGATCTGCTCTGGCTGATGGACACCCGCTATCTGCGCGAGCACTCGGCCAAGAAGATGAGCCACCTGATGGAGGGTGACCTCACGATGCCGCCGTCGGCCTACTTCGACCGGAACTGCTTCATCGGGGCCACCACCACCGAGCGCCGGGAGCTGGCACGGCGCTATGAGATCGGCGTTTCGAACATCCTGTGGGGCAACGACTTCCCCCATCCCGAGGGGACCTGGCCACACACCCGCGAATGGCTGCGCCGCTCGTTCTGGGACATTCCCGTCGAGGAGACCCGGCAGATGCTGGGACTGGCCGCGGCCGAGCTGTACAACTTCGATCTCGATGCCCTCGGCCCGCTGGCCGAGCGAATCGGGCCGACCCCTGAGGACTTGGGCCAGGACGACGCGCTGAGCATCCCCAAGTGGGAGGCCGCCCGCCAGATCGGGCGGCACTGGCTAACCGACGCGGAACCCATTCCCGATCTCGTGGAGAACTGAATCGAATCCCCTTAGCCGCGCCGATCTTCCGCGTCTCTGATCGTATTCGATTGCGGCGCAGGGTCTCATCGCGTTACGACCCGCTGAAGGCATTGCCAGCCGTGAGAGGATGGCGATGATGACCACGGTATCTGTTGGATTGCCAGTTGCACCGGTGCTGATGGGTTGAGTGTGCCCCTGAAACGCGTTGACGAACTGCAGCCCGGAGACAGGATCCGCATGAAGGTCGGGCACGCCACCGTCGTCGCGACTGAACCCCTCGGCGACGACCGCACCCTGCTCACCTTCACCTACGGGACCACCGCCCCCGCCGATAGCGATCTCACCGTGGACGTCCTCGATGATGACGACTGGGGTTGGTGAGCGCGGATCACGGCTCCGGCGGCGGTGCCGGCGGGTTATCCCAACTCCCCGGCGTGCCTGCGGGCACCTGCACTCCGAGCCAATTGCACGGCATCATCGATCGCCACGCGATGAACGCGCACTGCTGTTCCGGTGTCAGCGGTCCGGGTCCCGCGCAGGGCGGCGTTCCCGCCGTCCCGCATACCGGATCGGCCGTGGCAGGTGGCGACGAGGCGAACGTGGTGACGACGATCATCGGCGCGATGGCCGCGGTGACTGTGGTGACGAAACGTCGGGTGCGATACATGGCCACCTCGAATCTGTAGCTCCGTGCGCAGATCGTAACCCCAGGCCGGGGCGCCCAGTGGCCGTTTGAGTGCACCGACCGGGCTCGGGAATCGGAACTTTGCCGATGCGGCTGGCTTGCGGTTTGGCGGATAATCGGACTACGCGCACGAAAGGTAAGCCATCATGACCGATACCGCTAGCACTCCGACCACACCGACGTGGACCCGCTGGGTCTACCCAATCCTGGCCATCACCGGCACCGCGGTAGGCATCGTCGTCATCGTCGCCGTTCTCTATCTGCTCTTCTCGCGGCCGGCCTGCTGTCCCTCAATGATGAAAGCCGATCCGCCGGCAGCCCAATCGATGGATTGCTGTGCCTCAATGATGAAAGACATGAAAATGCCTCCGGGACCGGGCAAGCCGTCGATGCCCCAAATGCCCATGCCCAGCCCGTCCGGCGGATGACTTCTGGGGAATCCACCTCATCGTCAGCCCGGCCAGTCCTCTTCGACGGGAACAACAGTCGGCCGCGCGGTCAGACTTGACTGGCTTGAACGAACGCCAGCGAAGGGTAGCGTCATAGCTTTCTGAGAGAACAGGTAGCGGATTTGCGGGCGGTGCGATGCAGCTGGTCTGGCTAAGCGTTGCTGACTTGATCGCCCAGGCCGGGGGTGATCCCTGGGAGATCAACCGCAGTTTGCAGGCCGGTAGCCCATTCGAGATTTCTCAATTGGCGGACGCGTTCCACCAAGCGGGCCGATGCACCGAGGAGGCCGACCACGCCTTCCAGCAAGCCCGCAGCCGATTCGATGCCGCCTGGAATCACCAGAACGGCGACCACCCGATCAACGATGCCGCCGAGGTGCAGCGCACCGTCAAATCGCTTGGCGCGCAATCGCTTCAACTCCCCAAGATCGCGGTTGACCTACAAAACATCGCCGCCACCCTGGCCGAGGCGCAAAAAGCCGGCGCCAACGACATCGCCACGTTGGAGGCCCAGCTGCAGCAGCTCGACAACATCATCGGGGCGGCCACCCATGATCTGCAAGATCCCGCCCTGGACGCAAATTCGCGAAGCGTGCTGCAGTTGTTGATCAACGACGCCAAAGCCGATGCCGCCGATGACACCCGAAGCGCTCTAAGTCAACTGCAGGTAATACGAAACGGCTATTCGGGCACGCTGCAGAACTCACTGACCACCCTGCGCGCCGACGGCTACGACCCCAGGCCCCTTGCTCCGGCCGACGCCCAGGCGGGTCCCGAAGAGTTCGCGATCCCGCCGCCCAGTACCAATCCCGAAGACGTCAAGCGGTGGTGGGATTCGTTGAGCCAGCAGCAAAAAGATCAGCTGCTCGCCCAGCATCCGCCCGAGCTGGGCAACCTGAACGGCATCGACACCATCTCCCGTGACACGGTCAACCAGGCGGTGATGAACGACGACATTTCCCGCGTCGAGAACGCCGCCGCACAACATCACGTGTCGGTGGACCAGGTGACCCAACACCCGGAGTTGTACGGCCTCGGGCCGTCGGCCATCACGCGCTACAACAACGCGGTGAAGACCAAGGCCGGGCTCAGTACGGATTCGGATGGCGGCAAGGACCCCGTCTTCCTGCAGACCTATGACCCGGAGGCGTTCGAGGGCCGAGGCAGGGAAGCCATCGCGATCGGCAATCCCGACACCGCCGACAACACCATCGTGCTGGTGCCGGGGACGGGCAGCAGCGTCCGGGACGGCTACCTGACGCACCGCGATGGGCTCAACGTCTACAACGAGACCCAGCGCGCCGATCCGAACAGGTCCAATTCGGTGCTGGTGTGGATGGGTTATCACGCTCCCGACAGCGCGATCGACCCCCAAATCGGGCAGACGACGCTCGCGAGAAACGGGGGCGGTCTGCTGGCCGGGGATGTCAACGCTCTCGCGGTGACGCATGGCGGCGCCCCGTCCCACGTGACCGTGATGGGCCATTCCTATGGGTCGACCACCGTGGCCGACGCCGCGGCCGGTTCGGGAATGCATGCCAACGACATCGTGCTGGTCGGCTGCCCGGGAACCGATCTGGCCCACAGCGCCGCCGACTTCCACCTGCCCGACGGGGGACACGTCTACGTGGGCGCCGCGTCGACGGACCCGATCACGCACTTGGGCGGCATCCAGGGGCATATGCCGGGAACGGGGGTGACCATCGGACTCGGTTCCGACCCCGCCGTCGAAGGGTACGGGTCGACGCGCTTCAAGGCCGAAGCCCCTGGGCTCACCTTCCCGCTGAAGGACCACAGTTCCTACTTCACTCCTGGTAATGAATCGTTGTTCAGCATCGGTGACATAGCATCGGGCCACGGTGACGCGTTGGCCCACGACAGCATGACCGCAGACCATCGCGGCACCTATTGGCTGCCTGATGAATTCGACCCAGAGTCGCTTCGGCGCCCTACCGGAGGTCATTACCATTGAAAAATTCGACGATCACTTTCGACAGGATCGGCGCCGCCATGTGGCGGTCGGTTGTTGTCTACATCGCAGCGGGTGTGCTGATGATCGCGCTTCAATCATGCAGCGCCGTAAGGAATGTGAGCGAAGGGGTGCCTAATCCAATGACTCCGGAACAATCTCGGGCGCAGGTGGTCGATGCGGCACGGGAAATCGTTACCATCCTGGGCCTCAAAGGAGTGTCCGCGAACTTCACCCGAGATTCGTGTAATGACCAAGCCGTGGCGCCTTTTCGGGGCCGCGTGGGAATCAGGTACGACCACGCACCCACCCTCGAGGCGTCCCGAGCCGAGATTCAGCAGATGATCGGGGTGCTCAAACAGCATGGTTGGGGAGGCCCTGGGGACTTCCACACCCATGCGTCGGCCGTGAGCAAGCACGGTGTCACGGCGGTCTTCGACCCCTACTCGCCAGTCCAGAAGTCCGGCGGATCGATCAGCATCTACGGCGAGTGCCGCGACATGACGACGAAGCAGAACACCCTGCCCGAGCCGATACCCGCCGATCAGTTGGGCTGAGCTACGGTACGCAAACCGTCTGGGCCGCTGGCATTTTCAATGCTCGACGCCGCCACAAAGAGGCACCCCATGCCGCTGCGTCAATCGCTGTTTGCGACGGCAATGGTCTTCGCCGTGCTGTTAGGAGGATGCGCGCAGGCGCCGCACAAACGACACGCCGCTGGAGCTCCCGCCGTACTCCCAGGCCTTCTCGAAATCGCTGCAGTAAATGGGCGCGTTGGTGCCTATCTTCATGCCCTCGCGCGGTACACGTCCGTGCCCGCCGCGGTGGTGCTGGACGGGCTGCGGCAGCCGGCTACGGACTGGTTAGCAATTGCGCATCCGGAAATGTTCACCAGCGAAGCGCCAAGCAGTCATGAGGGAGACGGCGCACAATTCACCCGGTGACCTGGTGAGCGCTGGCAACTATTGGTCCACCGGAGACACCGGGGAATTGCGCGGTGCCGACTAGGCTGGAGGCTGCGGCTGGCGCCGGGCTGGCCATGTGGAGAATCGAATGATTAGTCAGGTAACAGCCGTCAAGTTGTCTTGTGAAGCGCCAGGCTGTGATGCGGCGGTGTACGAACGAGACGCAACCGCAGCGCATGAACTAGCGTGAAAACTCGGGTGGTATGCGATCGGTTGGGTAGCAATAGTTCCAGACCAGGAGCACCCAAAGATGACGCTCTGTCCCACGCACAAAGACATGGCCACCACCTAGGCCGTTTTCAGCTCGGCTTGTCCACGCTTCCCGGTTGCGGCTCGTCGCTTGGCACCCATGCCGGTCGGCGGGGCCCGCGGCGGTGCAGCCGAACCAACTCGTAGATCGTGAGCGCCAAAAGGCCGAGGCCGGTGATCAGAAAGATCGCGCCACCCCAACGGAAAAAGCCATACAGGGCGGCGATGCCGATGAGAAGCGGCACCACACTAAGGATGATCGTGCCCTGCGTGCTGTAGACCCAGCGCAGCGGGCGTTTGAATAGACCGCTCAATGTGGATGCACCGTTATGCCGAGGACTCGTGGCGCTTCTTCGATATGACCAGGGTGGCAACAACATTGATCGCGGCGAGCGCCAGGGCGATCAGTATCAACCACGAAAACATGTTGCCGCTGTGCAGGCGTTGAACGGCCAACACCAGGAATATGGTCACAGCTCCCAACTGACCCACCGTGCCCCACATCGCAGCCCTGGCTTTCGAATGCGGCGCCGCCTTAATCAAACGGCGAACGGTAACGGCCAACGCCGAGATGATGAATACCGCCCCAGCGACCAGCAATACGATTTGCATCCTTTAGCCCTTGCCTATGGCACGCACTGTGCGAGTCCGCCGATGGCTGTCGCCTGTCCAGCTCCCCAGGCCATCAGTCCTAGCCAGAAGCTGGCGGTAAATGTTTCGGGGGCGGCGGCAGCACCCGCAAGCAGCGATAGGTCGCCTGCGCCCATCGCACCCAGTGCGGTCATGATGTCGCCGGTGCTGCAGCCCGCCACATTGGGATGCGCGGCCTGGTAGTCGTGCCATTCCTGACTTTGTTGGATTACCCTGATCCGGTTCTCAATCTCGGTAATCGGTGGCCCAGTCATCGGTGGCAGCGGCTTACCCTGCAGCTGAAAATTGATGAAGTCTTTCAATGGTTGTGGCAGACCTGGCGGGGCTGGTTTGGGGCCACCGTCCTGTTTGAAATCGACCAACTGGATGCCGTTGCCGTTGCCATTGCGGCCCGGCGCAAACCCAACATTGCCGACATCGGCTGCGGCGGCGGTGATTTGGCCCGCAACCTTAGCATCTGCACTCTCTAGTCCAGCAGCCCGAGACCAGATTTCAGTAGCCATCTGCTCGGCTTGTGCTTGGCGAGCGGCCTGCTCCGCGACCGTACCGCCATGATCGGTATAAGACACCGAAAGGTCTTCTCCCACAGTGAATCCCGCGTTCTGCGCGTCCTCGATGGCGAACAACGCCCGGCGCTGGGCTGTGCTGATGTCACTTGCGCCGCTGCGCGCGACCCCGGCCGCCTGGCGCAATTTGTCGGCCCTGCCGCTGACCGTGGAGAAGTCGGCTGCGGTGCGCTGCCGCAACGCATCCCCGCCTGCACCTTTCCAGGCGATGGTCTGCGACTGATTGCGCATCGTCAAGAATACGTCGTCCCACTGATCGGCGGTCTTGCTCCAATAAGTGGCCGCATCGGTCAGGGGCACGGTGCTCCACGCTCGGATTTGCGACAGGGTGACGGCCATCTAGACCACCGTCACGTTAGTCATGTCGGCGGCGTTGGTGGCTTCTTGGTTGCCGTACCCTTCGACAGCGCTCACCGCCCCGCCAGCGGTCTGCTGCGTCCGCGCGATCAACGACGTGGTGGCAGTCCCGATAGCGGAGTCAACAATGCTGATGGCCGCTGTGGTGGGCTGGAATGGCTGGCCCGGTGATGGCGGCGTGATCGTAGTGAACTGGGCGCTCAATCCCTGCCATTGCCCAGCCATCGCGGCTACCTGGCCGAGAGCGACCTGTAGTCCGTTCGATCCCATCTGCGAATTTTAGGTTGGCAGCCGACTGCGACGCTACTCACCTGTCGATTGGCGTAGACGACATGGCTGGAATCATCGGCTGCCACGCCCCCCATACTTGCCCGCTGATTCGTGCGCGGGCGTCAGCCCGGCGAAACAGATATATGCCAAGTACCTCGCCGGTGACAACGACATGTTGGCCCGATGCTAGAAACTTGTCTCGGCTGTTCTGGCCGGTTTGGACGTACACCCACGAGGCGTGTTCAAGATGCCAGCCCGCTTCTTCGATCTGACCCAATAGGTCGGTGCGGGTGGGGTTCCGCCGGATCTTGCCCCCTGTTGTGGAGTTGAAGGCGGCGTTAGTAAATCCGGTAACGGACGAGTGCGGGATCTCGATTTGGAAGAACTCGTCGCCCCGGTCGAATGCTTGGGCTGCCTTGCCTTGGGGAGATGCCCCGAAGGCAGCCTCGGCCCTGCGGGCCGCTTCCGCGGCACGCTCCTCATCTGTCTTCTGCTTAAAGAGGCCAGCCATCGGTGCTACGAAGGGCCGGGTGGCACGTATGGTTTGGATTCGATCCACGCGTCGGTGTCGCTGGCCTTGAGCCTTATGTCTCGGCCACCAGGGGTCGGCGCGTAGGACGGCAGATCACCGGATCGGATGGCGCCCCGGATGATGTCTGGCGATAGGCGGGCGTGCTCGGCAGTCTCGGAGATTTTGAACCAAGTGGTCGTAGCCATCAGCCCACAACCTCTCTGTGCGATTTGTGAGACAAGGAAACGGCCTTCTTAGGCCGCAGCTAATCAGGTGCTTTGGCCGCTCTGCTTGGCTGCTGCGACGTCGATGCGTCGATGGAGCAAGCTGGCGAAGCCGAGGTATTCCAACGCCTGTTGCGGGTCCGTTTGCTTGAAGAGCTCGTGCGCCCCGGGGTTCCGGACACCGATCATCGCCCCACGAAAGAGCGCGAGAAAGCCTTCTCGCTCATCTTCAGCGCTCCGACCCGTCTCGACAGATACGTCTAGTTGCGGCACGGCGCCCCCGAAAGCGTCACCCATTAGTTGTGCCCCCGATCGGCGGCCGCCGGTGAGGTCTCGAACGCGTACTTCTATCGACTTGAACGCTTCGGCTACCGCAGCTCCGTAGAACTGCTCGTTGAATAGGTCACTCGCGACAGCGGTTACGTGTTGGTGCAGATTCTCTAGGTCTAGGCGCCTAACGGGTGCACTGCGCGGAGGGGTGGGCCGCGGAATCTTTCCCCAGACGACCTCTATGTGGTTCGTGCGGTTGCCGCCGCGGGGACGGTGATAAATCTGCACTTCATCGACGAGTCGGCGTTCGTGGCCGCCGCGAGGGTCGTCCATCTCCACAATGTCGCCCTCGTAGATCTGAGTTTCGACTTCGAAGAAGCCTTTTTGCGCCTGGATGTGTGCCTCAGTCTCGGTGCGAGTCTCGTTCGGGCTGCCTTCGTCGCGAATGACGACGACCTTCTGGATGCCTAGGGGACCTCCGAGGCGTGATAGAAACCCGGCCATATCCGCCTAGGTTCAGGCTCGTTCGTAGGGGCCCCGACAGACAATAGGCTTACACATCGATGGTGCCGAGTGTCCCGTTGCGGCAGATCTCGTCGACCTGGTCCATGGGCCAGACGAATCCTAGGTCGGATTCGTCGCTGGTACGGCCGGAATAGACCCCGAGTAGTTCTGAGTCCGGGAATTGCGTTCTGCCTGGCTTCCCATCGTTTCTGAAGACGATGGTCCCGGGCGCCCGATGGCGCATAACTGGGGCGCCTGATTGCCCCTTGCGGGTGCGGGCGTCGATGAGCCAGAGGGGATATGTCTTATTGCCGTCGTGGTAGCCGAATATGGGGTTGGATGCGACCGTTCCACGGATCCAGAGCGGGAAGGTCGGGCCGGAGGTGAGTCGGTACGGGTAGCCGACGATGTACACGTCTTCGCCTGGAAACAGCTGTTCCGGCCATGGAGCTTCGTCGGGACCTGTTCGGGGACCTGGTCTTTCCCAGCTCATGGTTACCGCATCAGTTGGGGGGTTGAACGGCACCTCCACTACGTCCATATCGCCACCAAGCGCCTGGTGCTGGTTCCAGATCGGCTTCCAGTCCGGACCGATCAGCGGCACCAGATATTGGCGGAGGACTATCTGGATATTGCCCACCCTAGGGTTGTCTTCGGAGGCCGATACCGCCCACTTCTCCGGTGGGTCTTTGAAGAACATGACTCGGAGGTGTGTCGGCTCGATGCTGTAGCCGCCCATGAAATCGTTGGTTTGCCAATGTCTTCCGGTCACATTATGTCGCGCGGTGATCAGGCGGTCTTGGCCGTCGAGGCGGTAGATGAAGGCGCTCCCGAAGGCCATCGTCTTGCAGTCCTGCCCGGCCTCAGTATCTGTGCCGGGCCCTTTGAGGCAATACACCATCTCGATTAGGACTGACCGAAACGCCTCGGCGTGTAGCTGTACCTGTCCGCTCATCGTGCTCTTCCTTTGCGCAGGTTCTGTAATTGGTAGTCGGCGTTTTCTTGTCGGACGCCCCTGGTGACCATGCTGTCGACTGGTTTTCGTCCAAGGCCCTCCCGGGCGGGGTGTCGGTGATCTCCAACTCATCATCAGATCCCCGCGCATGGCGAAAGCCTTTCTATCTTTTAGCGGTTCAGCTGTATAGCGCCTGGCCGCCAGCACCCCCGAGTGCCGAGATCGCGATCTGGGAGAAGGCCGATCCCAACCATTGGGCCACCTGTTTGGCCTTGCTGCGCTCAGGCTCGGGGATCGACTGGTCTTCGCCGGCTGCTTCGAACGCGGCAATGAGGCGTTCGACGATGTTCTCGGGTGTGGGCCATTGCCCGGCCAATCGCAACGCGGCGCTGGTGGGTGGTCCAACGAAGATGACGCCACCGCCCCAGGTGCCTTTTGCCTCTTCAAAATAGGGCTCCCGGGATAGTGCCCGAAGCGCCCGCTGCGTTGTGTCTTTGTCGAATCCGGTTGCGCTCTCGATGTCGCTGGCGCGGATCACCGCTCGCCCGGTGTTCTCGTAGATCTGCACCAATGCCTTGAGTATTGGTAGGTCGCGGTTAGCCCACGTGTCTTCGATAGCTGTCATTACTCCATTGTCTGCGAAATTGCTGCTTCATTAATTCGAGATGACCCGATGGCTGCTCGTCGTCTAGCAGCTGGTCGATGTGCGTGGTGGACGGTGGGCGACCTTCCGCCTCCCACACCGTGCGGCGTATCGCGACCAGTAGCTGTAGTTCCGAATCGATGGTCCCTGTCGGCTCCGGTTGAATCCTGAGCAGCCTGCTCCGGTTGAAAAGTGAGCAGGTTTACGGAGTTGAGTCTGCCTGACGATCGGCTTCCACGGAGGGTAGGGATTCGATCGCAGTGTGTTTGATGCGGTAGCTGGCACCTTTGAGGGCGATGACGTCGGCGTGGTGCACGATCCGGTCGATCATGGCTGAGGCGATGGTGGCTTCGCCGAAGACCTGTCCCCAGCGTGAGAACGGCAGGTTGGAGGTCAGGATGATCGACGATTTCTCGTATCGGGTGGAGACCAGTTGGAAGAACAGGTTGGCCGCTTCGGTGTCGAACGGGATGTAGCCGACCTCGTCGATGACGATGAGCCCGTAGCGGCTGATCTTGCGGAGTTCGGCTTCGAGCCGGTTGGTGCGGTGGGCTTCTGCCAGTCGGGTGATCCAGCCGGTGGCCGGGGCGAAGGCGACGCGGTGTCCGGCGTGGGCGGCGGCGATCGCTAGCGCGGTCGCCAGGTGGGTTTTGCCGGTGCCCGGTGGGCCGAGCAGCACGACGTTGCGGGCCTCGGCAAGCCAGCCACCGGCTTCCAGTCGGGCGATCTGAGCGCGGTCGACGGCGGGTTGGGCGGTGAAGTCGAAGTCGGTGATCGTCTTGATCGCCGGGAACCCGGCATACCGGATGCGTTGACGTGCACCCGATTCCGCACGGGCATTCGATTCCACCGCCAAGACCGCACCCAGGTAGTCCTCCAGCGACCAGCCGACGTCGCGGCCCTGTTCGGCCAGCCGGTGGTAGTGCTCGGCGATGCGCGGAGCCTTGAGCAAGCGGGCCTGATGTGCGATGAGCTTGTCGGCGTCACCGGGCGCTGACGGTGTGCGCTTGGCGGGCATCAGGCGACCTCCCGGTTCCGAACCGCGCGTCGTAGGCACTCAGATCGGCCACCTCGACGTCCACCGCCAGATGCGACCCGCGGCCGGACGAGCCCGGAATTGCTCCCGCAGCACCGCTGCAGCCGCAAGATGGCCTGGATCGGTGACCAGACCTGCTGTGCCCCAGAGCCTTTGATGGTCAGCGACTAATCGGTCACCGCAGTGAGCGGTGATCTTCTCCAACCCGGTGGTGACGGTGATCATCCGCCCGATCACCTCCGGGTGCACCGAGTACGCGTTGCCGCCGGCACTGACGTAGTAGTCGCGACCCAACCGCGTCGTGACCGTCGTTCCCGTCACCGGGGCCATCGGTGGCAGTGCGGCCATCACCGCCCGATCCACCGCGAGTGCATCGGCGGGCACCAGGCCCGTGGTCGCGTGGGTGCGGCGATTGGCGATCGTGGCCAGCCACGCCCACAGTTGGGTGTTGAAGTCCGCGGGCGAGGAGAAGGCGCGGCCGGGCAGGAACGAGGTCTCCAGGTAGCCGTTGGCCCGTTCCACGAGTCCTTTGGATTCGGGGTCGTACGGTCGGGTCTGGATCAGCCGGGTGGCCAACACCCCGCAGAACCCGACCACGCCCTCGGCGAGGCGACCGCGTTGACCGATACCGGACTCGTTGTCCCACAACAGTGTTCGGGGAACCGCGCCGACATCCTGCACCAGTTGCCACATCCCCGCCAGCAGATCCCCAGTCACTCGCGACGGGATCATCATCGCCGCGATGTACCGCGAATATGCCGCAACCATCACGAGCACCGGGAACGACCGAAGCACCCCGGCGTGATCGGGTACCAGCGCTCCGGGAAACCACAGGTCGCACTGCACCTGCTCACCGGGCCGATGGACCAGTCGGTCGCACGGATCGGCTGGAGCGTACTCCGGGCGGATCCTGGCCACATTCTCGGCGAACCAGGAATGCCCACCCGTCCAGCCGACCCGTTCGGCAATCACGGTGGCCGGCATTGTTGGGAACTGGCCCAGCAGCACCCGTACCGCAATCTCGATCTGCGCCCACGCCGACGTCGTTGACGGTGCGCGTTCATAGCGTGGTGGTGCCTCAGCGCTAATCGCCTTGGCCACGGTGTTGCGCGATAGCGACAACCGCCGCGCGATCGCGGCCTGCGACAGGTTCTCCGACCGATACAGCCGGCGAATCTCCGCCCAATCCTCCACAGTGATCACTCTCCAATCAGAAGGGTGCTCACTTTTCGACCGGAACTACCTGCTCACTTTTCGACCGGAGCCGACAGGTCCCAATGTCACGCATGTCGGGAACTTAAGCCTGCGCGCCCCGCGCTGCACTTCACCCGGTTCGTCAAACAACGAACAAGTCATACTTCACGGTCAGATGACCCGTTGGACGACCTTCCCGTCGGTATCAACCTGCCATCGCCGCCCAGATGAGTCGGTGTATGCCAACGCAACATAGTCGGCGGGGTTATTCGGGAGCTCATTCGGATAGAGGTAAAGCGATTGGTCTGATTCGATCGACAGATGCGGAAGGTCAGCAGCCGTGTAGTAGCTCCCTTTTGGCTTCGGGTGGAGCTCGACGGATGATAGCCGCAGGGGACTGACCTCCCTCCCGCCCATGACAAACCTGGTTACCTCAATCTCGAAAATTCGGCCTGTACGGCGATTGTTGGCTTTCACGCCTGCCATTCGTATAGGCGCATTCGTAGCGTCCCGTTCGTAGAAAATATCGGCGGTCACCCGGACTAATCCGGCCTCTCTGGCAAGGTCGGCTAGGAGTTGCTTTTCGACGTGGCGACGGTCGCTGACCGCAATCCATAGCGCCACTACCGCGGCGATGAAACTGCTAAGGGCCCCGAGCCATTGCCCAAAGCCGGTGTACCACTCCACCGATTGGCCGCGATCATGCGCGATTTGGCTGCCGGCGAAGAGCACGATTAGCGAGGCCGCGGCCGCTGCAATAGCCCAGAACCACACACCGCGTGTCCGCGTCGGCTTCGGAACCATCCCGTCATAGAGGGACTCGACTAGTGCAGGGTGTCCGGGCAGAGATCGTGTTGCGCGATGTCGACGATCGTCGGGCCCAACGCGTTGTAGTAGATGCCGAACGTCTGAGCGGCCGTGGCCGGTGACTCACCGCCGCGGATCTCACCGCACACCCGGTACCCGTCGCTGACCGCCTTCGCTGGAATCAGGAACGGCACGCCCCGCGCCTGCAAATCAGCGAGATAGCTCTGTTCGTCGGCGTGAGCTGCCGGCGCCGTGACCGCCGTCGCCGCGCAGGAAAGCAGTGCGATCGCGATTGCGTGGCGAATCATGCTGTCACCTCTCACCGCTGCTGGCTAGCAGACCCCGCCGATCGAGTGCCCGCAAACATCCAACGGCGGGAGGGTGCATCCGGTCAACGCCAGAGTGAGGGCGGTGAACAGTACCGCAAGCTTCGTCCTCATCAGCATATGGGCAGGTTAACGCACAAATATCGGCCGTTTGCGTTTATTGGCAGAATTCGTAGTGGCGCTCAGCAAAAGACGCCAGGAGTTCCACACGCCGGTACTGATACCTCCCACATCCGCAGCACCATCGCGGCGACTTCATCGAGGCTCTACGTCTTGATGCCCCGCCCGGGCTCGGGCTCGTTGCTGGCGGCGTTCACGCCTGCCTCTGTTCGTACGCCGGCAGGCGATCGGCCTAGCGCCGCAGCTCCTCGTGTGTGAACTTAAACTTTTTGCCGTCGCGCACCGCGCCGAGGACACCGGCGCGGCGCAGTTCACTGATCCGCTTAGGGGTGGTGGAGACCAGTTCGGCCGCGCCGTCGGCGTCATATAGCAAGCGGGTTCGGGCAAAGTCCCCCGACAACGGCTGCGCTTTCATGCCGCCAACATTATGTCTGCGCGGCAGGCGATGTGAACAACATGCGCCCCCGGAAAGCGCCTTATTCGGGGTGAATCCTGGCCGGTGGGGTACGCTGGACGCGCGTACCCCACCGCTGACGGCCCCTGTCAGATGTCGAAAGTGAACATTCCCCAGGTGCAGCCACTTGCCAAGACAGTGGTAGCGGCAAGGGTGGCGAACAAAGCGAGTCTGCGAACCGTAGAGAGTAAGTCGCCCCCCAGCCGCAGCTGTCGCGACGGATGAGGGCGGGCAGTGATTCTGGTGCTGGGCGTTGTTGCGGTCATGGCTAGCGGAACCTCTCTATACGGGTTGCTAGCATCCCGGCTGACCAGTTCACGTGTAGTTCACGTCACCGGCTCCTCGTCTCAGATTATGCCTCTGAGCATTGCGAAACCTGGTGCGCGATACTGGGATTGAACTAGCTCAGACCGTTTGCTGGCGGATATGGTCTGACCTCGTGTTTCTCGCTTTGACCTGCGAAGTCGAGATTTGACGGAACGGATTCACGCGGAACCATCCGGAAGCAAAGTATGCTAGCTCAGGTCATGTCGAGGTCATGACCTGAGAACTGGGAAGGTGACAGTGGCGCGAGGATCTGGCCGCAAGGACCGCGCCAGCGGCACGTTCGGCAGCGTCGACAAGCTCGCGACCGGCTACCGTGCCCGCTACTACGGCCCGGACGGACGCCGGTATAAGGCGCCCACGCTATTCCTGACGAAACGGGACGCGCGGTCCTGGCTATCGCTGCGGCAAGCTGAGATTGTCGCAAAGGCGTGGATGCCGCCGGGGTCTGACAGTGAGCCGAAGCCGAAGCTCACGTTCACTGAGTACGCGACGCAGTGGCTCGCCACGCGCCAGGTCGGCGGGCGTCCGCTGAAGGAACGCACCGTCGAGCACTACGAGAAGCTGCTCGAAGAGCACATCACCGACACGTTCGGGCAGCTGCCGATTGCATCGATAACGGCCGACGATGTGCGCGCCTGGTACGCGAAGACGTTGACGGGCAAGCCGACGATGCGATCGCACGCTTACGGGCTGCTGCGCACCATCATGGCGACGGCGGCGAGCGACGGGAAGATTGCCGCGAACCCCTGCATGATTCGTGGCGCCGGCACGGCGAAGCGCGTCCATAAGGTCCGGCCGGCGACGGTCGCTGAGATTGGCGTGATTGCCGACGAAATGCCGGCGCAGTGGTCGCTCATGGTGTTGTTCGCCGCCTGGCTCGCGATGCGCTTCGGGGAGCTAACGGAGTTGCGCCGCAAGGACATCGACCTGACCGATGAGGTGGTCCGGGTGCGGCGCGCAGTGGTCCGCACCGATGACGGATTCAAGGTCACCACACCAAAGTCCGACGCGGGTGTCCGCGACGTGGCGATCCCGCCGCACTTAATCCCGGTCATTGAGGCGCACCTGTCCAAGTACGTCGGCGCCAAGCCTGATGCGCTGCTGTTCCCGGCCGTCGGCGGTGGACACCTGGCGCCGGCGACGCTGTACCGGCGGTTCTACACCGCGCGGGCGAAGGCCGGCCGCGGCGATCTGCGCTGGCACGATCTGCGGCACTCCGGCGCCGTGCTCGCCGCGGCGACCGGCGCCACGCTGGCGGAACTTATGGCGCGCCTTGGACATTCGACGCCAGCCGCGGCGATGCGCTACCAGCACGCCGCGCAGGGCCGCGACCGCGAGATAGCCGCGCTGCTGTCCAAGCTGGCGGCGAACGGGTAACTCGCCTGACGCGGAGCCTGTTTGACATTTAGCGGAATCTCGCTACCGTTGCTGCTACGCGGGTATCGGCGTCCGGGGGCAGTTGACCGGAGCACACTTGGTGAGCGTGAGTTTGTCCCGACCATCGCCGCGAAATATTCATCCACTCTTTGATGGGTCTATTTCGCGATGGCAGCACTTCCCGCACGTACGAAAACTCCTACGCCGCAAGGTCCTAACCGCGCCGAGCGCCGAGGTCGCCGTTACGCCACGCTTGAGCAGGCCGGCGAGTACATCGGCGTCACCTCCCGCACGATCCGGCAGATGATCGCTGACGGGCGGATCACCGGATACCGGAACGGCCCCCGCATCGTCCGCGTCGACCTCAACGAACTTGATGCTGCCATGCAGCCGTTCGGCGGTGCGGCGTCATGATCCGCGACGTTGCCGCCTTCACCGCCCGACTGAGCGAATTGGTCGAGCATCACCAGGGCGCCGACGCCGGCGAGTTGGCAGGGAAGCTGATCGGACAGATCGACCCGGCCGCGTACCGGGATCTGTTGCGCCACTTCATCGAACCCGAGGTCGAATGGCGCCTACGCGCCCGGGCCCGTAGCACTGAGCAGGACGCCCGCCGGCGGGCTCAAGTCGAAGCGACCAAGCCCCTGCCACCGGCGGCGTCGGTCGAACCTGAGCCTGAGGACTTCGAGAAGCTTTATCGTGACCCGTCGCTGTGGGCGCTCGGGAGCGGCAAGCCCGACCGCGTGTGGTTTAACGCCAACCGCCGCAACAAATTCGGTTCGTGGTGCCGTAAACGCGACGGCCGCAACGGGTTCGACGCCTGGCTTGATCGCGCCCTCAACGCCGGCGTCGACGAGGACTTCAAAATGGACTGGATCCCGAACTATATCCACCACCAACGCACGGCCCTCGTCACCAAACTGATACGCGACGTAGCCGACGAGGTCCGCTTCGAAGTCACCGCCGAGCTACTCGACACCATGTTCGCGACCGGCGACGGCACCCGCGTCAGCTGGGGCGACGCCACCATCGCGCAGCACACGGAACGCGTCGACACCCTGACCAAGATGATCGCCGGCACGAGCGAAACCGCGGCCATGCACATCGCTGCGGTCCGTATGTGCGAGGGCGCCGGGGTCGACACGCTCAGGCAGATAAGCATCGGCGATGCCGAGCAGGGCGCGGCATGACGAAAGAGAGAAGCCGCCGACCCGGGCAGGATTCGGCGGCTCCAAAGCATCTGGTGGGACGCTTCGACCAGCATAGCGCGGAGCAGCGTCGGCGGGCCGCTATCTCGGCGGCAACCCGCGTACTCCAAAAATGCTCAGCCATCGACCCGACGGTTCTGAAACCGAACGACGCGACGGTGCTGGCGTGGGCCGAACTCATCGCCGAAGCCGGCCTCGAAGACGACACGGACCGGCTGCTGGAAGCGGTGACCTGCGTCTACTCGACCGTCCACAGCGATGCATTCCGGCTACTGCCCACGCATGTCATCACCGCGGCGCGGGAGCTTCGTCAGGAAGCGGCGATGCGCGAACCGACCGCGCGTCTGGAAGCCCGCCAGGACGCGCGCGACAAGGCGCTGGCTGCCGCCGAGGACGCCGACGAACAGGCTGCCGCCGCCGACGGCATGGTGCCGATTCGGGACGTCAGCCCGTTCATCGTCGCGTGCCTCCATCCGCCATGCTCGGCGCCGGTCGGCAAGCCCTGCACGGCGCCGGCGCGCGGCCGGGAGCGGGAACGCGCCCTGTCGTATTCGAGAGCGCACCCGAACCGGATCGCGCGCGCGGTTGCAGAGCGTGCACTCAGCAGCCCGCAAGCCCACCAGGCAGCGGAGGAAGCCGTCCGCCAGGAGCAGATGCGGGCCCTCGCCCGCTACGACGAACACAACCCGCGGCAAGTGGACGTCATGGACGCCGCCGAGCGCGCCAACCTGTACCGGCTGGCTGGCCGGCTCGCCGAACGCCCCGAAGGCGAAGCACCGTGAGCGCCGAGCACACCCGCGCGCTGGTCGACCACGACCGGACAGCCTGCTTGTGTAGCGACGGGCTGCCCGGTTACTGGGCCGCGGTCTGCGTCACCGCATCTGGCGACGATGTGCTGTGGCTGGTGTGTGTCGACGAACTCGACGCCGAACACCCGCGGCACGGCAACGGCGACCAGCCGCACGAGCAGCCCGGAAGGCTGCCGGCGTCGTGGCGGCGCCGCATCTTGGGTGACCCGCGCTGTGGAGCACCAACACACAACGGGCGACCGTGCCGAATGAGAGTCGCTAATCACGGCGACGTGTGCGCGGTTCACAGCAAGCCGCGGTGCGGCGGCTGCGGGCAGATCATGTTCCATCAGGGCGGCGTCTGGGGCTGCTTCGGATGCGACCCCGAGCGGTATTGGACACCGCAACAGCAAGTCGGCGGTGCACAGTGAAGCCGCCCGAGTTCTTGAAGGTGCTGCCCGCCGATATCGGCCGCGTCGGCTGCGCGGGCGCGTGCGTGCTGGCGCTCGTTCGGTACGCCACGGCGGTTTCGGATGGTCGTGGTCGTGAGGTCATCGACGGCGAGACGTGGTGGCGGGCAGGCTACGCCGACATCAGCGCGTCGCTCGGCGCTACCCGCGATGCCGTCCGCCGAGTCGTCGTGTCGCTCGTGGAATCCGGCGATCTGGAGGTGTGCACACCGGGCGCGAGCGACGGCGACCAGACCCGCGCGTACCGGCTCAGTGAGCAAGGCTCAGACCTGCCAGTTGGCGAATCTGCCATACCTCCGACCTGCCAATTGGCAGATTCGCCACAGGGAGAGCCTGATTCGCCAAGGGGGTATGGCGAATCCGCCAGGGGGGGTATGGCGAATCCGCCAGGGGGGTATGGCGAATCCGCCAATTCTTCCTCTCCTTACACAGAACTGGAGAGAACAAAAGAAGGAGAAGCGTTCCAGCGCGAACCGCTCGACGTCGAAGTCGTCGACGACCCCGCCGACGACCCACCCCCAGACTCATCATCAGCTGACGAAGCGCAGCCGCTCGAAGCCAAAACAGTCGAACCGGCCAGCCGCGAGGTTGTCACCCAACGCAACGACGGCATGGACAAGGCGACGGGACAAGTCGTCGACGAACCGGCCAGCCCCGACAACCTCCCGGCCGTGAACGGCACACCGAAACCGGACCCACGCGGCACCCGACTCCCCGACGACTGGATGCCAGACCGAGCCGTCATCGAGCAGATGCGCGCCAAACACCCCGACGTCGACCTCAAAGCCGTTCACGAAGAGTTCGTCGACTACTGGCGCGGCGTACCTGGTGCGCGCGGACGAAAACTCGATTGGAACGCCACATGGCGCAACCAAGTCCGCCGAGCGGCGGGCAGGCAGCAGCCGCGCCGCCGCCACGGCTCGGCTGTCGAAGACAAGATCAACGGCTGGTCCGCCGTCGAACAACGTCTCACCGCAGACGAAGGGGGACCGTGGTGACCCGCGGCCGGGGTAGCGCCGAGCAGGCCGCGCGCGAGGAACGACTGTCCGCGATCCGCCGGTGCCGCCGCTGCGACCCATGCGGATGGCTGCTCGGCCCGGACCGCACACCCGTCGACCCCGCCCGCCGATGCGACCACGGCGCACCGGCCACGCCACCCGCAGTCCGAGACATCACCGAGCCCATCCATCAGCCCGACTTGTTCGACACCGAGGAGAACCATCCATGACCAACTGGGCCACCATGGCGACGTTGCTCGCTGATTTGCCCAACCTCCGCGGAGCGCGCTGTGTGAATCGGGCGGATCTGTTCGAGCGGACTATCGACGAGTACCGCGTCGACGGCCGACCCAGCGCGGAAGAACTCGACGCAGCCCGCGCCGCCGCGCTTCGTCTCTGCCGCGCGTGTCCGGCCGTGCAGCTGTGCCGCCGCTGGCTAGACGGGCTGTCGCCAGCGCGGCGTCCGCGCGGCGTCGTCGCCGGCCTGGTCGTCGGATCGACCGGGCTGCCGTCGAAGACCGGGGCGACAGCCGAGCGCGACGCCGACGGTGTGCTCACCCGCCGCCTCCTGCGCGGTCCGTGCGATCGCCGAGAGCCGGCCGGCCAGTGAGCGGCCTTGCACCGCACCACATCAGCGCCGCCGCTTACCTGATCGGCCAGGTGCTCGACGAGCGGCGCCGATTCGGCCACCCGATCCCGTCATGGTTGCGCGACCTCCACGAAGCGTTTTCCCGAGCCGTGTCCGCAAACGGACACCAAACGTGCCAAACCGGCTCTGCCCCTTCACGCTTGGAGACGACCGCAGAACAAGCCCAACGGCTCGGTGTCAGTGAGCGCACCATCCGGCGCCGAGCAGCCCGCAAGGGCGTCAACCGGACCGCCGGCCGATACCTGTTCGAAAGGCACGACACATGACCGACAGCACCAACCGCGACCGCAAGTTCGCACACGCGTTCTTCACCGGAGCAGACATCCAGCCCGAAGACGACCAGGACACCAGCGAGTTCACCGACGAACAACGGCAATGGGCGAGAGAGCTTTTCGCCGACGACGAGGACAAGCCGCTGCTCGCTGGCCTTGCCGGCGGACGCACCAACGGCCGGACCTCACCGCCCCGGGTCGAGCCCGAAGACAAGGGGCGCTGGTTCGACCGCACGCCGATCGTCGACGACTAACCCCCCGGCCCAACGGAATCACTGATCCTCGCGAAAGGAAACCCCAGCAATGCAGCACCTAATTTCGGCGCGAACCCACGCGCAGAATGTCGCCAAAGCCGCAGACGTACTCGGCGTCCCGCTGCCTGCCGCCTACGCCAAACAGGTCGACCAGGCGCAAGCGTTCAGCGATGCCGCCAACCGAATCGGCGTAACGACAGGCGATCTGCACGGCGCCGTCTTCGCAGCCATCGAGAACGGCCGCGACTACCACGACGACCCCGACGTCACGCGCCTGCTACTCGACCGCGTGCTCTCTACGCAGAACATCGGCGAGTCCGCCCGCCGCCACGGCGACGACCTGCTCGCAGCCGCGCTCGCCGACCACGGCGACGACATCCTCGAAGGCTGGGCCGACGCGCTCACCGAGCACTCGGACGCGCTCGCCGCCGCCGCCGAAGCGGTGCCCGCCCTTGACCTCACCGATGGCCGCGCTGCCGGCGCCAAAGGCGGCGACACCCTGCGCCATTGGGCGGCAGCGCGCACCGCTCTTGAAGCCTGGACCGCAGCCGAGCGCGGCTTCTACGCCTTGGCCACCATCGCCGGCATCAACTACACCGGCCGAGCCGCGCTCATCCTCACGCCCGCACGCAAAGCCGACCTCGAACCCGCGATCGACCTGGCCCGCAAACAGCGGACCGACGTCGACGCTTGGACCCTGGCCCGCCGCGGGATCCCGCTGCGCCTCGCCACGCTCGGCGACTTCATGTCGCGTTCGGCTCAGTACAGCGCCGACAAAGCCGCCGAAGCCCGCGCCCGCGAACAACGCCGCCTCGAAGCCGGGTTCAACCGATAGACCGCTTGGGCCGGCGCGTATCCCGGTGGCGTTGTGACGTAGGGCGCCAGCGCCGGCCCGAGCCCACCACCACGAGGACCAGGACCAGGACGTGACCAACCCGCGATACGCCAACGGATACCGCCGGCGCCAACTCCGCGCACGCGTACTCCGAGAAGCGGACGTCTGCTGGATCTGCGACGAAGTAGTCGACAAAGAACTGCCGACGCCGCACCCGCTCAGCCCCGAAGTCCACGAGATCCACGCAGTCTCACTCGGCGGCGACCCACTCGACCCCGCAAATACAGTTCTCACCCATCGAGTCTGTAATCAGTGCGTCGGAGCCACCGGCCAGCACCGCGGAACCTGCATCCTCTGCCGCCGCGCCACCGGTGTCGTCAACGACCACAACGGCTACGACTACGACTACGACGACAGCCACGCACCAGCCGGCCAACACTGCGACCGCTGCGGAGGCATCCACCACCCACGACCCGGCGTCGCCTTCGTAACCAGCCGCACATGGTAAACCAGCAAGCCTCTGACCAGGGGGAATGACCCGTGGGACGGGCCCCAAGGCGACCCCATGGCCTAGCGCCTGCCCTCCCCGCCCCCAGGAAAAAAACAAACCGCTGATCGCGTGGGATCCGCCGCTGTGGGCCCGCGTTGGTGGATGCTTGGCGGGTGGCGATGCGGCAGGAGGCGACGCGCGCGCTGCGCGCCGGCTGGAGCGCCGATATCGGCGCCGTGAACCCGTATCGCGGCCAGCTGGTCTTGGCGAAATGCTGGATGGCCGGCTATCGGCGGATGCTGCGGGTGCGCATCGAGACCGGACCCGCGATGCAGAAGTATCTACAGGCACGCGCCCGCGGATAGATCATCGCGACGATCCCGAGATCGCACTGCCGGAAACACGCCAACTCCACTTGCTTTCGTCGTTTGCGTCACCAAGCGAACCGGGTCTTCGCTTGTTTTCGGTCAATCAAAACCAAATGAGTTTGAATTTCGCGAATGTAATATCAACCCAAGGGCCTGTACACTTGGATTGTGCAGGTAGAGCGCTTCGCCTCAAGTCCGATCGGCAATCTGTGGCCGATCGCTGGCACCGACGGCCGTAACGGCCGATCTTACGAGCACTCGGCGTACGTCGCTCATCCGCTCGGCGTCGAGCCTCAACTCGATGGCGGAACATGGCGGGCGGTCACCCGCGCTAGCCGGGCACTCGCTCACCTAGACCAAGCTTCGCGACAGGTACCCAACCCCCGGATACTCCGCCGGCCCACGTTGAGCCGTGAGGCGCAAAGCACTTCCGCGCTCGAAGGTACGTTCGCGCCCATCGATGACGTCTTGGCGGCTGACCCCGCCGCCGACGAGGACAGAAGTGCCGCACTGATGGAAGTCCTCAACTATGTGGACGCGGCTGACGTCGCTTTCGATTACGTCGCTGAGCATCGCACCATCACGACCAGCCTTCTGTTCGACGCACACCAACAACTCGTCAGCGGAACAGACTCCGAGACGCGGGACGCAGGCCGTGTCAGGCGCTGCCAGGTCGCGATCGGCAGCCCCGACGGAACGATCGAGTCGGCGAGATTTGTCCCTATGCCGCCCGGTCCTGAGCTAGAAGCCGCCGTTCGCGACCTCGTGGGATGGATCACCACAGGGGGGGACAGAGACCCGCTAATTGCCGCCGCAATGACCCACTATCAGTTCGAGACCCTGCACCCGTTCAATGACGGCAACGGCCGCATCGGACGGCTACTGATCGTCCTCCAATTCATGATCGACGACCTTCTCCAAGAGCCGCTGCTGAGCGTGTCACCTTGGTTCGAATCCCGTCGAAGCGAGTACGAGGACGAGCTCGCGAAGGTGTCGCAGACCGGTGAATGGGACTCGTGGATACGGTTCTTC
The DNA here is from genome assembly GCF_010731675.1 of Mycobacterium marseillense. NCBI lineage: Bacteria > Bacillati > Actinomycetota > Actinomycetes > Mycobacteriales > Mycobacteriaceae > Mycobacterium > Mycobacterium marseillense. Next base: position 1,963,203 of record NZ_AP022584.1, on the reverse strand, counting down.
TCGCGCGGAGTCGAGGCCTCAGCGATCGACACCGCTCGCCGCGTCAATCTCATGCTCGACGCCCAGCGCAATTACGTGCAGATTCTCCAAGACAGCGGGTACAGAGGCGGCGTTGCGCGAGACATCGTCGAATCTCTCGTCGACACTCCGATTGTCCGCGTTCCTGCACTCGCGCGGCGTTTCAACAAGACATCGCAGGGCATCGACACGGCCGTGAAGAAGCTGGCGGCACTAGGCATAGTTGACGGCCCGTTCGGCAGCTATGGGCGGTACTACGTCGCTCGCGAGGTGTACCGCGCGATCACGGCCGCGGCACCCTAGCGGTAAGCACAGCGTATGGGGGGACGCGCTGAGCCCGGACAAGATTGACGCGCTGTGGGCGACGTTCGCATCAGACGTCGACCGAATGATGGACCGGGTTAACGATCCTATGGACTTCGCGGTGTCGCAGGGGTCGTCGTTGGCCGGTGACGACCGGGCAAGCGATCCTTTTCAGGTTTCGCATGCGGTGCAAATGTGCATCGTGGCCGGTGTCGATCACCTACATGCGATGAAGTCACTTCTCATCGACCTCAACGTGCTTCACAGCGCGGCGCCGTTCACCCTTGTCCGCGGTGCGCTCGAAATTCTGTCGTCGGGGTTCTGGATCTTGCATCCGGCGAGGCGAAGCGTTCGCGTCGAACGCGTGTTGCGTTGGCATGCCAAGAACTTTCACGACCAACACCCTGCGCTCGAATCACTCGACATGTCTGACGCGGCCATGAAGAAAGCCAAGTATGCGCGGCTTGGTGCGATCGCAAGTCGCGGTTCCGTTCAGGCTGACGTGACGGGCGGATACCGGAGCACTGAGGCGGTCACCTACGCGGACACGAACGCGCCGACGTCGAAGCCTCTGCTTTCCTGGCAGATGTGTTCCGGCTACGCCCACGGTCGGCCGTGGGTGTATCTCGGGATGGCCGACGACGAAATGTTCCAAGAAACAGACGAACCGGGCGTCCTCAAGGCGCGAGTGACAAGTGATCCGGGGAAGCTGCTGTACCCGAGTTTGCACGCGCAATGGCTGATGAAGGATCTCGTCGACCTGGTGGAGCGGAGAGCTACGAACCCGTTCGAGCAGTCACAGCGCGCAGCCGACGACAGGGCGAGGGTGCTGCGGCTCTCATGGCCGTAGCGGCGACCGTCTACTCAGCACCCCGCGGCCATCGCCGCGGCCCGGATCTCGTCGTCGTCGACTGCGGTGTACCGCTCCGTCGTCGCGACCGATGAGTGGCCGAGCAGAACTTGCACGGCCCGCAGATTGCGGGATCCGCGGTATGCCCTGGTGGCGAATCGGTGCCGCAGGGTGTGCGCGGTCCAATGGTCTGGCAGGGCGCCGGTCATGAGCTTGCCGACCCACCGCGGCGACAGGTGACCGTCGTCGGTGCCGGGGAACAGGTAGCCGTCGATGGGGTGATTTCGTATCACCCCATCGGAAAGGGTGTCCGTCAGACGTACCCCCTTGGCGACGGGGTATGTCTGACATAGGGCATCGGCGATCGCCGCGGCCAGGTCGTCGCCGAGCGGCACGACGCGCAGTTTGCCGCCCTTGCCGTGGACCAGGAGCTCGGCGCCGGCCGGCCCGCGGGTCAGATCGCGGCGATGCACGCGCGCTATCTCGGCACGCCGTAGGCCGGCCTCGGCCGCGAGACGCAGCATCAACCGCACCCGCGCATCGGCGCCGGCGATCGCCGGCGACCACACCGCATCGGGGGCCGGCCGCGGCGCCGGCGCAGCCGCGCGCATCACCGGAAGGCCGGCGGCTGGGTTCGTCGCCAGGTGGCCGGCGCGGTGCGCCCACCCGAAGAACGACACGGCGGTCGCGCGGTGACTGCGGCGCGTCTCAATCGCCCACTGTTGCTTGCCCATCCACGCCAGGATGCCGGCCGTCGTGACCCGCGCCGGCACGCATCGGAGCCCGCGGGCCATGAAGGCCAGATGCCCGCGGCGGGTGGCGATCGTGGCCGGCGACCGGCCCGCGCCCGCCTCAGCCACCAGGTACGCCTCGACCAGGCCGGCCCATGCCGGTGGGAACGGTCGGGGCGCGGGCCCGCTCACATCGTGTCCAAGATGTTCGCGGCGACGTCGAGCGCCTGGGCGACGCCGGCGCGGTCGACGCACGGCCACCGGCCGGCCCGCACCGCCGCGGCGCGGGACCGCATCGAGCGGGCCGGGTCACCGCGTAGGCAGACGTCGAAGCTCAGCGCGGCGACCAGAAGTTCGCCGTCGTCGACCGGCAACCCGGCGAAAACGCCGGCGGCGTCGAGTTCCGCGAGGATTGCATGGGTGGTTGTCATGCGCTGAAGCTAACCCACCGGATACCGAATTGCCAAGGGCTGCAAGGTAATTCGTACATATGTCGCTACCAGCGCAAATGTCGGAATCGGACATATGTCGGGACCGGCACAAACGCCGCGGCTCGTCGGGCGCCCTCGCGACGGATGCTGCTGTTGTCGCCGGCCGCGGGGGACGGGGCGCAGCAAACTGCGGTTCGTCGGTGAATGAATCGCGCGATCTGGTCGCGTTGGTCATCGGGCGTGGATGACGAGTGATGAACGGCCGCGTGACACAACCGCTCTCGGGTTTTGCAGCGAGTCAGGTCATATCTAGGTCACGCGGGCCGATTTTGCGGATGAAACCGCAGGTCAAACATGGTGCGCGATACTGGGATTGAACCAGTGACCTCTTCCGTGTCAGGGAAGCGCTCTCCCGCTGAGCTAATCGCGCCGGGGAACCAAAATCTTGGAGGTGGAGACGGGAATCGAACCCGTGTGCACGGCTTTGCAGGCCGTTGCCTCACCACTCGGCCACTCCACCGTTGGGATCCACGCCACTTGCACCTTCGAGCGGATGACGGGATTCGAACCCGCGACCCTCACCTTGGCAAGGTGATGCGCTACCAACTGCGCTACATCCGCGCGCCACGGGCGAGATCGTCGCCCGGTGCGAAGCACGACGATAGTCCACGTGAGCGGGCACATACAAATTTCTTGGTACGCGCCGTGTCTAGGCTATCGCGTCGCGCCTGGCATGCCGATGCGGCCGGTATTGTCGGGGTCTGCACGTGCTAGTCTTCGACCTCGTTCGCCATCTCGGCGCCGGTCCCGTGGCTCAGTGGGAGAGCGTCCGCTTCACACGCGGAAGGTCGCTGGTTCGATCCCAGCCGGGACCACACATCGACACAGGTCAATGACCAGTCGGCCCTTTGATCCACCTCACTAGCCTCCGCATCCTCGCGCTGTAGCGCCCTGGCCTCACCCGACGCCTCCCGCACCGGGTGGCGGCCCACTCCGTACCCCGTGTCGGGTTAACCGCTCGGCGAGATGAAGTCGCGGCCGGGCGCGCTGCCCTTGCCGGATCGAGCCCAGTGGGCCACCATGAACCCCGTGAGTAAGGTAACCCTAACTACCGAGCTGCCGATCCCGGCCGAGACCGCGGCCGCCCTGGCGCGCAAGCCCGAGCTGATGCGCCACGTGCTGAGCCCGGTGCTGCGGATCTACCGCCTCGACGTCCCCGAGCGCATCGAGGTCGGCACCCAGGGATCGGCGCGGTTCTGGTGGTTCGGGGTGATCCCGGCCTGGACCCACCACCTGACCATCAAGCGCCTCGAGCCGACCGAGATCTACACCAACGAACACGGCGGACCGGTCCGCACGTGGAACCACCGCCTGACGTTCGAACCGATCGACGAGCACAGCTGCCGCTACACCGACGAGATCGAAACCGACGACGGCCTGCACGGGCTGCTGACCCGCGCCTTCGTCCGGCTCATGTTCCGCCACCGGCATCGCCGATGGCGAAAGCTCGCGCAGATCCTGCGATAACGAGAACAGGTTCGCGAAAAGACCGTATCCGTAAAGCAATAGCGCAGCATCGGCGCGCAATACAAAGCGCCGCGCGACTATTACCCACTCCTGCAACGGGGTACAGCTGTAGATGACGACTCACACAGCACTACAGGAAGGGATCATGGGAGACACGGCTCGAGATCCGCTCGATCATCAACGATCCAGCCGCCCACGGGTTGGCCAAGCTCTGAAAAATCCCGCCAAAGCCCCGGGTTTGCTTCTCGTGGGGGCCGGAGTAGTGGCGTTGGCAATCTGCCTCGCGTGCTTCGCCGCGGGCCAGGTTGGCGCTGGAATCGCCGCCGTCGTGGTGGCGTTGCTGGCGGCCGCGGCCGGGCTGGCCTGGCTGACGAGGGAAGCGCGCCGCCTGCGCGAACTGGAACGCCAGCACGCGAGCACCGGGAGCCGCGGCCGGCCCTGAACCCCTCGGAGCTCGGTATCGGGGTGGCGCCCGAGGCCGCGGATACTGTAAGAGCTACAGTAGCGGCGCCGACCCGAGAGGAGCCCCGTGGCGCAGAATCCTTCGACACCGCCGAGCACCCCACGTCCTCCCGAGGGAGACTGGCTGGGCACACCCTATCTGCGCTTCGAGCGTCAGGGGCCGATTGCGGTGTGCACGATCGACCGCCCCGAAGCGCGCAATGCCCTGAGTCCCGCGATGTACTTCGGAATCCGTTACGCCGTGGGACGTCTCAACGAGGACCCGGATCTCGCCGGGCTGGTGCTCACCGGAACCGGCGATGTCTTCGCGCCCGGCGGCGACATGGGCGGCGGGGGAGGCGAGGACAACTGGATCACGTTCGGCTCCGCGCTGGGCATGGACGTGACGCCTTTCGACGCGGTGCGAACCTCCGCCAAGCCCATCGTGTCCGCGGTCAACGGATTGTGCCAGGGCGGCGGATTCCAGATCGCGTTGTGCAGCGACCTGTCGGTGGTCAGCGACCGCGCGACCTTCCGGGTGCCCGAGTTGTTCCGCGGCTACGCCGACACCTACTACAGCCAGATGCTCACCCGCGTCGTCGGCCCGGTACGCACCCGCGACCTCATGTTCACCGGACGGGTGCTGACCGCGGTCGAAGCCCTCGACTGGGGTCTGGTCACCCGGGTGGTGCCGCACGAGGGCCTGCTGGAGGCGGCGAAAGACGTGCTCGCGCAATGCTGTCGGACCGCGCCGCGCGCCCGCGGCGTCATCAAGTCCAGCATCGACAGCTACCTGGGGCTGTATGACCGCATCGGCATGAGCTCCAGCCTGTCCGACGCCGAGGCCATCGAGGGCTTCCGCTCGTTCAAGGAACGCCGCTCGCCCGACTGGGTGCATCCGGAACTGCGCGTCGAGGGACGCCTGTAACGCCTCAAATTCCGCGCGACCGGTCTTTCCAAAACGGTTCGCGCAGCTGTGTTTTGAGGATTTTTCCGCTCGCGTTGCGGGGGAGCTCCGCCACGAAGTCCACGGTGCGTGGACATTTGAAGCCCGCCAGATGCTGTCGGCAGAAGCCGATGATGCCGGCGGGATCGGTCTCGCCGTCGGCCACCACGATCGCCTTGACCGATTCTCCCCAGAAGTCGTCGGGCACCCCGATCACCGCCGCGTCGGCCACAGCGGGATGCTCGATGAGCACGCTTTCTACCTCGGGGCCGTACACATTCTCGCCGCCGGTGATGATCATGTCCTTCAGCCGGTCTTCGATGTAGACATAGTCGTCGGCGTCGAGGCGCCCGACATCGCCGGTGCGCACCCAGTCGTCGTCGGTGATCGTCTCCGCCGTCGCCTCCGGGCGGTTGAGGTACCCGGTCATGTTCTGGTTGCTGCGCACCCACACCTCGCCGGACTCCCCGGGCGGCAACGACGCGCCCGTCTCGGCATCGACGACGCGAATCTCACAGCCCAGCACCGCCTTTCCGGCCGAGAGCTGCAATTCGGGTCGCGCCGAATCACGGTGGTCGGCGTCGGAGAGCGCCGTGACGGCGCCGCAGAGCTCGGTCTGCCCGTACACCTGCACGAACTTCGTGTCCGGCCAGGTCGACAGCGCGCGATGCAGCAACGGCAGCGGCATCGGCGCCGCCCCGTAGACGATGTAGCGCAGGCCGGCGATGGCGGCGGTCGCCGCCTCACCGGCCTGCAGGAACCGGGCGATCACCGGCGGCACAAAGAACGCGTGGGTGGCTCCGGCGCGCACCGCGCCGATGAGCGTCGCGGCGTCGGGCTCGCGGGTCAGGAAAGTCGGTGCGCCCGAACGGATGCCGAACAGCGCGTAACCGATTCCGCCGACGTGGAACAACGGCATGGCGACCAGGTTCGCGTCCCCGTCGGCGAACGGAAACGCCGGCGCCAGGTTCGCCGCATGATTGACCAGCGCGCGCTGGCTGAGCAGCACGCCCTTGGGCCTTCCGGTGGTGCCCGAGCTGTAGATCACGAGCGCGGTCTCGTTCTCGTCGAGGCCGGCGTCGGCCTCGGTCGGTGACGCCGCGGCGAGCAATGATTCGTATTCGTCGCCGACCTCGATGATGCGTTCCAGGCCGGGTACGCGTTCGGCGGCCGCCTCGGCGGCGGCCCGCAGCTCGGCGCCGACCAGCAGCACGCGGGCCCCGCTGTCGGCCAGGACGTGGACGAGCTCGTCGCCGATCACCCGCCAGTTGACGACGGTGGTGACCACCCCGATGGAGGCCCCGGCGATCAGCACCTCGAGGCAGGCGGGATGGTTCTTGTCCAGGAACGCCACGCACTGGCCCCGCTCGATCCCGGCGTCGCGCAGCGCCCCCGCCGCGCGCCGTATCCGCGAGCTCCAGTCGGCCCAGGACCACTGGCGCTCGCCGTAGCGGATCGCGATCGCCTCGGGCCGCTGCCGCGCGTGTCGTTCGACGATCCCGGCGAGCGTCTCCGCCGTGTCGGCTTGTGGCATGAACCCCTCCGCGTTCGATGTGTCCAGTCGGTCATACGGGATCGGTGCTGCGCACGCGACGCCGACCCTTGCGAGCGTAGGCGGTCCGGACCTCACTCCATGGAGCCGATCATCATCCCGCCGTCGCCGGCGGCCTGGGTGGTCGCGCTGCTGTTCTGCCGGAAGTCGATGAACGCCGAGCGGCCATTCGAGGTGTTCAGCAGCTCGGTGAACGTGCCGATCACCGGGATCGTGCCCTGCGGGTGAACCACGCTGGCCGTGTAATTGAGGGACGCTTCCTGCTGAAAGTTGGGCCCCTGCAGCGGCTTGACGTCGGGCGCGGTCAGTCGATCCACACCGGTCAAGATCGCCGATGCGCCGCGGGTGAACTGATCGATGTCGGCTTGCAGCACCGCGGCGGCATCGGTGCCGCCGGCTTGTTTGACGGTGATCCGCATCTGCGCGCTTGTGTCGGGGTTGTTCAGCGCCACCCAGTTCGGGCCGCGGTTTCCCAGCGTCCAGCCGGGCGCGGGGGTCACCGCGATGCCCTGCGCGATGGCGATCGCCTCCTCCGAGAGCAGCCCCACCCCGGTCGTTGGCTCGGTGCCGGCGGCGACGACGATCGCCACCGCCGCGCCCAGTGCCCCGAACCGCCAACTGCTCGAGTGTGTCGAGGTGGCGCGCGGCCGAGTCCGAGTTGTTGACATGCTTGCTCCTAACACCGTCGGGCGCGGAATAATTCGCCCGTGCGTCCATCGTCCTCCGCCGGCCGCCGCAGTGTCCAAAGTGGTGCTGCCACGAGCTGATTCAGGGGGCCCAGCGGCGATGTCGAGCATCGCGGAAACGCAAGGGCACGAGGTCGTTTACGGGGAAATCCGGTATCCGCGAACTGATCCCGAGGCGGTGTGTCACCATGACGGGGCCGGCGCCCAACCCAGCCACCCGAGAAGGACCGACATGGTGAACCCCGATCGCGCCCATTCGCGCACCTTCGTCGTGACCGGCGCCGCCTCCGGGATCGGGCTGGCCACCGCGCGACGGCTGTTGGCCGAAGGCGCCACCGTCGTCGGCGCCGACCTCACCGCACCGCCCGATGATCTGGGCCCACGGTTCACTTTCGTGCCCGCCGACGTGACCGACGAAGCCGCGATCGCGGCGGTGCTGGGCGCCGTGCCAGACCGCCTCGACGGCCTCTTCCACGCGGCCGGTGTCGCCGGGGGAGGCCCGGTGCACCTGCTCGACCGCGCCGAATGGGACCGGGTGATCGGGATCAACCTCACCGGCACCTTCCTGGTCGCGAAGGCGGCCCTGGCCAGAATGATCGAACAACCCCGCGCCGACGGCGAACGGGGCTCGATCGTGACCGTCGCCAGCGTCGAGGGCCTGGAGGGCACCGCGGGCGGCAGCTCCTACAACGCGGCCAAAGGCGGCGTCGTGCTGCTCACCAAGAACATCGCCCTCGACTACGGGCCGAGCGGCATCCGGGCCAACGTCATCTGCCCCGGCTTCATCGAAACCCCGATGGCGCACAGCGTGTTCAGCATTCCCGGGATGGAGGGCCCGCTCGCCTCGATCACCAAGGAGCACGCGTTGCAGCGGCTCGGACAGCCCGAGGAGATCGCGGCCATGGCCGCCTTCCTGCTGTCACCCGACGCCTCGTTCGTCAGCGGCCAGGCCCTCGCCGTCGACGGCGGCTATACGGCCGGTCGCGATCACGGCGTCGTCGAACTTTTCGGCTTTCCCAGCTGATACCACTGGGATTCAAATGCCACTAAGATTCGTCCATGAGCGGTGGACTAACCCCTGACCAGGCGATCGAGGCGATCCGGGGCGCCGGGGGTGCTCAGCCGGGCTGTCGCGCATTGCACGCCAAGGGCACGCTGTATCGCGGCACGTTCACCGCGGCCTCCGACGCGGCGATGCTTTCGCGCGCAAGGCATCTCGATGGCTCGCCGGTGCCGGCGCTGATCCGCTTCTCCAATGGGTCGGGCAACCCCAAACAGCGCGACGGCCGGCCCGGCGTGCGCGGGATGGCGGTGAAGTTCACCCTGCCCGACGGCTCCACCACCGACGTCTCGACGCAGACCGCCCGGCTCTTCGTCTCCAGCACACCTCACGGCTTCATCGACCTGCTCAAGGCGATGCGGCCCGGCCTGACGACGCCGCTGCGCATGGGCAAACACCTGCTCACCCATCCGAGGCTGCTGGCCGCGCTGCCCATCCTGCGCGAGGCCAACCGGATCCCGGCCAGCTACGCCACCACCGAATACCACGGCTTGCACGCGTTCCGGTGGGTCGCCGCCGACGGCAGCGCGAGATTCGTTCGCTACCACCTCGTTCCGACGGCGGCCGAGGACTACCTGTCGGCCCCGGACGCTCACGGCAAGGATCCGGACTTCCTCACCGCGGAGCTGGCGACGCGGTTGGCGGTCGGACCGGTGCGATTCGACTTCCGGGTGCAGATCGCCGGCCCCACCGACTCCACGGTGGACCCATCGTCGGCCTGGCAGAGCACGCAGATCGTGACCGTCGGCTCCCTGCACATCACGGGTCCGGACACTGAACGCGAGCACGGCGGCGACATCGTGGTGTTCGACCCGATGCGCGTGACCGACGGCATCGAGCCCTCCGACGACCCGGTCCTGCACTTTCGGACGCTGGCGTATTCGGCGTCGGTCAAGCTGCGCACCGGGGTCGAGCGCGGCGCCGAAGCGCCGCGCGCCTGAGCGCGCGACGAAATCGGCGGCAGTCTAAGGTTTTTCTTCGGTGTCGCCATTTCAGATGTTCCTCATATGCCTGGCCGGCCTGGCGGCCGGGGCGATCAACGCGCTCGTCGGCTCCGGCACCCTGATCACCTTCCCGACGCTGGTTGCGCTCGGCTTTCCGCCGGTGACGGCCACCATGTCGAACGCGACGGGCCTGGTCGCCGGTAGCGTATCGGCTACCTGGGGCTATCGCGCGGAGTTGGGCGGTCAATGGGATCGGTTGCGCTGGCAGCTCCCGGCATCGCTGGCCGGCGCGGCGCTGGGCGCCTATCTGCTGCTGCATCTGCCGGAGAAGGTGTTCGCCGAGATCGTGCCGGTGCTGCTGGTGCTGGCGCTCGCACTGGTGGTGGTCGGACCGCGGATCCAGGCGTGGACCGCCCGGCGCGCCGCGCAGGCGGGCCGCTCACCCGAGCACGTCCCGCCGGGGCGGATGGCCACGCTGGTGTTGGGCACCTTCGCGGTCGGCGTCTACGGTGGCTATTTCACCGCCGCCCAGGGCATTTTGCTGGTCGGGCTGATGGGGGCGTTGCTGCCGGAGTCGGTGCAGCGCATGAACGCCGCCAAAAACCTCCTGGCTCTGGTAGTGAATGTGGTTGCCGCGGTTGCCTATACGGCGGCGGCGTTCGACCGGATCAACTGGCCCGCTGCCGGACTCATCGCGGCGGGCTCGCTGGTCGGTGGGCTGCTCGGGGCGCGTTACGGGCGCCGGCTATCGGGTAACGCGCTGCGCGCCATCATCGTGGTCGTGGGCCTGATCGGGCTGTATCGGCTGCTCGCGGTGGCCTGACGGGAACTCGTGCGCCACAACGGGATTGAACGTTTCTCTCAACTCAGCGTGGCAGTGGCGGCCTCGGCGATGACGTCGCGCACCTCGCCGCGTCGGCGCCATGCCCGCAGCTGACGCATCGCCCCGTTGCCGTGGGCCGCGACGCGGTCGAGTTCACCGACAACGTGCTCGTATTCGTCCAGCGACTCCAGCGCCGGGCGTACCCGCTGCACCAGCGCTGCAAGTTGCGCACGCGCCGGCACCGCCCCTCGGCCGTGGATGAGATCGAGTGTGTGCCCGGACAATCCGTCGTGGGCAGCCTTCCAATATGCTGCGCGCAGCGCGCCGGGCGGCAGCCGCCCAGCGTCGTCGGGCGACTCGAGCGCCGTCATCACGGCGGCCCTGATCAAGGTGGCCAGCAGCACGGTCTCGTCGACCGTGGCGGGCACGTCGGCCACGCGGACCTCCACCGTCGGAAAGTCCGCCGAAGGGCGCACGTCCCAATAGATCATGTCCTTGTCGAGGATCACCCCGGTGTCGACCAGCATGCGTACCGCGTCGTCGTATTCCTCGGGCGAGTCAAAGAACGGCGGCGCTCCCGCGGCGGGCCAGCGCCGCCACAGCACGCTGCGCCAGCTCGCGTAGCCGCTGTCGGCGTTGCGGTACACCCGCGAATTGGCCGACAGCGCAAGCAACGACGGCAGCCACGGCCGCAGCCAATTGCTGACATGGATGGCCGCGGCACGGTCGGGCACCTGCACGTGCACGTGGCATCCGCTGATGCCCTGCTCGTGGGCGATCATTCCGAACTCTTCGCCGATCCGGCGGTAGCGCGGGGTGTCGGTGACCGGGAACTCGTGCGGGGTGGCCGGCGGCAGCCCGCAGGCCAGCAGCTGGACGCCGACGGCCTGCGCGGCTTCGGCCGCCGCGCGCCGCAGCCGGCGCAGTTCCTCGCCGAGCTCGGCGGCGCTCGCCGCCACGTCGGAAGTGGTTTCCACTTGGCAGCTGCTCAGTTCCAGCTGCAACGTGACACCGCGCCGCTCGGCCTCGGCCGCCACGTCGGCGTTCTTGGGCGACGGCTCACCGGTTCGCGGGTCGATGAGGAGGAATTCTTCCTCTGCGCCGACGGTGGGGTGGCCGCTCATTCAGCCGGTTACGGCCGAGCAGTGCCGGGTGGTTACCAGCGTGCGGCCGCGGACAACGCGGAGTCGACGGTGGGGTAGATGGGCAGCACGCCGCTGAGCCCGCACGCGTCGATGATACGGGCGACGATCGGCTCGCAGCTCACCAGCCGCAGTTCGATGCCACGCTGCTGGCAGCGTTTCGCCTCGTCGGCGAGCGTCGCGAACGCGCAGCAGCCCATGAACTCGAGCCCGGTGACGTCGACGACGAACGGGCCGGGCGCGGCGACGACGCTGGCCGCCTCGCTGACCAGGTGGCGCCACGTGTCCTCGTTGCAGGCGTCGATCTCGCCCCCCGCGTAGATCAGCACCGCCGGGCCGCTGCGATCGGCGGTGGCCCGCAGCGTGCTGTTGGGATCGCCCAGCTCATAGACCAATTTGGTGCTCAGCATGAGATGGGTGGTGGGCAATTGTTCCGCAATGGCTGCGTTCATGAGGGACCCCCTGATCGACCGACGCCCGAGAGACGCCGCGACGGATGCCCGTCCTATTGTCTGAAGACAGACTGTTCGCGGATGCGAATCTCATTTGTATAACGAGACAGGGCGGTCTGTCTATGGCCGGGGGGCTAAGAGTACGGTAAGGCCCGTATGACAACTTCCGATGTCGGGACGCCCGCGGCATCGGCTCGGGAACGCGTGCTGAGCGCCGCATATGAGCTGTTCAGCCGGCGTGGCATCCGGGCCGTGGGCACTGACCAGGTGATCGCCCGGGCCGGCGTCGCCAAGGCGACGCTGTACCGCCATTTCGCCACCAAGAACGACCTCGTGCTGGCCGTGCTGGAGCGCCGCGAGGAACTGTGGACCCACGGTTTGATCGAGGAGCAGTCGCGGCGCCGCGGCACCACCCCCGAGGAACAGTTGCTGGCGATCTTCGACGTCATGCACGACTGGTTCCAGCTGCGTGACGGCTACGAAGGCTGCTCGTTCATCAACGTGCTGCTCGAACTGGGACCGGACCATCCGGCCGGACAGGCCTGCATCATCCACATCGACCACGTCCGCGACATCGTGCGCCGCCGCGCGATTGCGGCGGGCCTGACCGACGTCGAGGACTTCGCTTCGTCCTGGCACATCCTGATGAAGGGCGCCATCATCCTCGCCGCCGTCGGGGACCTCGACGCGGCCAAGCGCGCCCGCCGGATGGCCCGCGCCCTGATCGACGAACACCGGCCGCCGCTAGTGGCCGACACCGGCGAGGCCGTGTAGTCAGACCGTGTCGGCTTTCGTGGCCGTCTCCGCGGTCTTGCGGTGATGCTCGGCCTCCAGTTCCGCGATCGCCCGTGATGTACGCTCCCGCAACAGGATTGCCGCGGTCAGACCGGCCACCACGGCGACCACCAGCCCGATCCAGGAGAACCGCTCCAGCCAGCGTTCGGCCGCGATCCCGGCGAAGTACACCAGCGCGGTCGTGCCGCCCGCCCAGCAGATGGCGCCCGAGACGTTGGCCGCCAGGAACCGCGGATAGTGCATTTTCAGGGCGCCGGCCAGCGGCCCGGCCAAAATCCGCAACAGTGCGATGAACCTTCCCAGGAAGACCGCCCGAGCGCCCCACCGGTTGAACAGCTTCTCGGCGAGCGCGATGTGCCCGGGGCCGAAATGCTTCGGGAACCGCCGCCCGAGCCGGTCGAACAGCGGCATGCCGAACCGGCGCCCGATCGCGTACCCGATCGAATCCCCGACCACCGCGCCGATCACCGCGGCGGTGCCGACCCCGATCGGGTTGACGGCCAGGTCGTGATGCGACGACATCAGCGCCGCGGTCACCAACACGATCTCGCCCGGCAGCGGGATGCCCAGGCTCTCGATCCCGACCACGCCGCCGACCACCGCGTAGACCGCGATCGGCGGGATCGAGTGCAGCAAGGGCTCCACATTCATGGGTCAAGGATGCCTGACCGGTCCGCGATCCGCGCCCTAAGGTGTGCGTTTCAATTCGCTTGCGGCGCCCAGGCCTTCCAAACGCGGGCGTTTGGGTTCGCGACCGTCATACGACGAGTGGCCGCGCAGTCGCCGCCACACCCACGGGACGAAACTCTCCCGCGTCCAGCGCCACTGCTCGTACGCGCCCGCGGCAACGGGACGCCGCGCGGGCTGGACGCCAGGGCGGGCCCAATCATGGTTGCTGCCCGGCAGATTGAGCGCCTCGGCGGCCGCGGCCGCGAACAACACGTGCCCTCTGGTCGAGGCGTGCACCCGATCTAGCGCCCACGTGTCCAACTCACCCATCGAGGCAGCGCCGTACAGGTCGACGAGCCGAAACCCGTAGCGATCGGCGGCCGCCCTGATCGCCCCGTTGATGCGAGCCAGCCGCCCGGCCACCAGCCGCCCGAGCGGAAGGAACTGCGCGACGTTCGGGAAGGTCGTCGTCACCACCGTGGCCCCCGATCGGGCCAGCGCGGCGTAAATGCGGTCGAGGTCGATCAGCGCGGGACCAAACGAGCGCCCGGGCCAGATGACGTCGTTCATCCCCGCGCACACGGTGATCAGGTCCGGCCGCATCGCCAGCGCCCGGGGAACCTGCTCGGCGAGCACGTGGCCGATCCGTTTGCCGCGGATCGCGAGGTTGGCATATTCCAGGCCGGGATAGAGCGCGTCGACGCGGACGGCGAGGCGGTCGGCGAATCCGAGCAGGCCGATCGCGTCGTCACCGTCCCACAGGCCCTCGGTCTGGCTGTCGCCGATCGCGACGTAACGGCGGTATCCGGCGTGACGAGCCCCGCTCACGAAGCCGAGAATAACGCGAAGTTGTGCCCACAACTGGTTACCGTTGAGCCATGCCACCCAAGCGTGAGCGCACCGGCTTGGACGCCGCGGCGGGGCCGCCCGCCGAATCGCTTGCGCCGCAGTATCCGATCGAGTCGGTCGACAATGCGCTCAAGCTGCTGTTGCTGTTGGGCGAACAACCCCAGATCCGGTTGAGCGAGGCGACCCGTTATCTGGGTGTGGCGTCGTCGACCGCACACCGGCTGCTGGCGATGCTGGCCTACCGCGGGTTCGTCCGGCAGGACCCGGTGTCCAAGGCGTACCTGCCCGGCCCGTCGTTGACCGGGGTGGCGTTCGCCATCTTCGGCCGTATCGACATCGCGCGATCCGCCGCGCCCATCCTGCGCGGGCTCAGCGAGCAGCTGCGCGAAACGGTGCACGTGGGAATGCTCGACGGCGCCAGCGTCCGCTTCGTCGCCGCCGTCGAGGGTCCGGCCGCGGTGCGGGTGGCGTCCCGGCTGGGTCGCGCGATGCCCGCGCACTGCACCTCGACGGGCAAGGTGATGCTGGCCCAGTTGTCGCCACCGGAACTGCGTGCGCTGCTGCCGCACGAACGGCTCGAGCGCATCACCACGCATTCGATCGCCAGCCGCGCCGAGCTGGAGGCCGAGCTGTCCGGCGTCCGCGAGCGCGGCTACGCCACCAACCGGGAAGAAAGCGAGGAAGGCGTCGCCTCTGTCGCCGTGCCCATCCCGACCCGGGCCCCCGGCCTGCGGCTCGCGCTCAACGCCGCCGCGCCGCAGCACCGGCTGGACACCTCCCGGTATCCCGCGGTCGCCGCCGCACTTGTCAACGCCGCCAAGGAGATTGGCGATCAGCTCAGCTAAGCCGGTGACGGTGGCGGCCCCGACGGGAGCCGCGCCACTTCGTGGCGCCAGGCCGCCTCGGCGGTGAACGCGGGCCCCAGGTCCGGTAGTTCCTCCCAGTCCGCGTCGTCGATGTCGCGCAGCGTGCCGCCGGCCGCGCGCACCCGCAACGACATCCGCGCCAGCGCGTCAAGGCTGATCGCCTGCAGCACCGCCTGCGGCACCGTGGCTGCCGCACTGGTGATTCCGTGCCCGCGGCAGATCACCACGGGCGCACCGCGCATGGCCGCCACCATCTCCTTGCCCAGCCGCGAATCCCGGATCAGCACGGCACGTTCGTAGACGGGGACACCGCCGCGCGCGAGCCAGGCGCCGGGAATGTCGTAGGCGCCGTAGATGGGCCGGATGGTGATGCCGGCCAGGTCGGCCGCGACCACCGCCGGTGGATGCAGGTGCGCGACCGCCGTATGGCGCGGGTCGGCCAGCATGGTCTCGACGTGGATGGGCAGTTCGTTGGGCACCCGGTACTCGTCGAGTTCGCCTGGGGCGCCGGCGGTGCCGTCGAATCGGACGAGCCGGATGTCGCTGGGCCGGGTGAACGCCACCCCGTCGTCGGCGTCACTGCGGCAGCGCACCAGCAGGCGCTCGTCGTCGACCCGCTGGCTCAGGTGGCCCAGCATGCCGTCGACCAGGCCGCGGGCGGCCGCGACGCGGCAGCCCTGCGCGACCAGGGTCCGTTGCCGTTCCAGTCGGTCGCTCACGGCTGGGTCCGTTTCGGCTCGGATGTGGGCGCGCCGAGGCCGAATCCACCGTCGGGGCGCACGGTTTCGCCGGTGATCCCACGGGAGCGGTCGGACGTCAGGAACACGTAACTGAACGCGTGGTCCTCGCCGGTGAGCGCGACGTGCAGGGGGGTGCGGGCCGCCACCTCGGCGGCCCGGTCGGGTCTGTCGTCCAGGCGGGTGTCGCCCAGTCCCAGGCTGGCGAGGCCGCGCAGATCGGTGTGCAGTGTGCCGCCGGGCGCCACGCCGTTGACCCGGATCCCCGGCGCCAACTCGTAGGCCAGCGCCGAGACCAGCCCGCGCACCGCGAATTTCGAGGAGACGTAGAGCGCGCCGCCGCGTCCGGGATAGAACGACGAGGCGGACTCGGTCAGCACGATCGAGGACGCCGGCGCGCGCCGCAGCGCCGGAATCGCCGCCTTGACCGACTGCAGATGGCTGAGCACGTTGGTGCGAAACATCTCGTCGAACGCCCCGGGCAGGTCGTGCGGGTCGATGTCGCCGATTCCCTTGTAGAAGTCGAAGATTCCGACGCAGTTGATCAGGGTGTCCAGCCCGCCGAAGGCATTCACCGCGGCGGCGACGGCCCGTTCGTTGGCCTCGTAGGTGGTCGCGTCGCCCTCGACCACCGGGACATCGGGAAGTTGTCCGCGCAAGGTGGCGCACTTTTCCCGATCACGTTCCAGCGCAGCGACTTTCGCGCCTTCGCCGCGAAACGCATCGACCACGGCGCGGCCGATCCCCGAACCGGCGCCGACGACCAGCGCGCGCTTGCCCTCAAGCCAGCCCGCCATCGCCCTCCTCGGGATCGTCGGGCAGCAGCGGCGCGTGGGACTTGCCGACCATGGCAGCCAGCGTACGGGGGTTCTGCCAGGTCAAGGCCTCGACCTCGAGCGCGTCGAGGGTGATCCACTGCCCGGACCGGGGGGCGCTGATCAGCAGGCGCGACCCGTTGCGGGTGTCGACCCGGCGCACCACGACCTCGGTGAATTCGTTGGCGATCGTGATGGGTCCGTCGCTCATAAAAACACCGCCAGGTTCTGCATTCGTAGCACCGCCTCGTCGGCGAGGATAGTGCGGCGGGCCAACTTCCAGCGATCGCCACACCGGCGCAGCACGTCCTCGCGTCCGCAGGACATCAGGGCGCCGTCGTTGACGTCGCCGCGGCTGCGAAACAGCAGTTCGGCCGATTCGACCACCAGGTGTGCCGGGTCCTCGGGGTCGTCGCACTCAAAGGTCCGCACGTTGGTGATGAAGTGCCGCAGCCGCGACGGCGGGTCCTCGGCCCACACGTGCTCGGTGCCCATCCGCGCGACCCGCTGGGTCAGGGAGTACTTGTCCTCGTCGAAATGGGCCATTCCCGGCGACGTGTCGAAGCCGGCGCCACGCGCGGTCGTGACCCGCACCGGCATGGTGTAACGGATGTCGTCGGTCAGCGTGTCCAGCCACTCCTCATA
This sequence comes from Mycobacterium marseillense, assembly GCF_010731675.1. Taxonomy (NCBI): domain Bacteria; kingdom Bacillati; phylum Actinomycetota; class Actinomycetes; order Mycobacteriales; family Mycobacteriaceae; genus Mycobacterium; species Mycobacterium marseillense. The sequence goes on along the minus strand of NZ_AP022584.1, from coordinate 1,945,921 downwards.
CCGCTGGGCGTCGAGCAGGTACGCCTCGTCCACCAGGAACTGGTGCGCCTCGAGGTGGCGGATATCGTTGAAGGGTACGGACTTCCTCATGCGCCGACCCCCTGCAGGTAGTCGGCCCACATGGTGAGCAGGGCCCGCTGGTTGTGCTCGTTGTAGCCGACCTGGGCGCGTCCGGGGCCGTGAAAGGCGTTGGGTGCCAAGGCCTCGACGACGGGCCGGTCGTCGGCGAGCAGGCCCATGCGGCTGTTCAGCAGCAGCCGCCGCGCCATCGAACCGCCCGCGGTGGTGGTCAGCGACACCCAGTTCTCCACATCGTCCTGTTCGAACATGCCCGTCGACCCGAAGCACATCAGGTACGCCTTGTACGAATCCTGTTTGTACTGCGGGGGAGCGGCGGAATCCACGGCGAACCACGAACAGACCTCGGTCTCGTTCTCGCTGATGGGCTGCCACAGCCTTATCGAGATGAACGGCAGCACCTGCTCACTGCCGGGCAGCTTGGGCCAGTTGTGCACGAAACTCAGGTTGGGAAAGCAGGTCGCGGCCGAGATCATGAACCCGTCCTCGCCGACCACCCGCTGCTGTTGCGGCGTCCACACGTCCCTGATCCGGTCGATCATGTCGTCGGGATAACCGACGTAGCGCATCCGCTCCTCGAAGTTGCCGGGGGGCAGTTTGTAGGTGGTACCCCCGCCGCGGTGCGCCCAGTAGGTGGCGCCGTCCTTGCGCTTCTGGGCTTTTGGCTCGCGGAACAGGCCGATGTCCACGATCGACGCGTGGGTGTGCGGGGTGTGGTACATGTCGCCGGCGAAGTTCTCCGCGCCGATCTTCCAGTTCGCCTTGATCCGCCAGCGCTGCGGCCCACGCACCTCGACGCCACCGGCGCTTTGTTTGGTGTAGTAGTCCAGGTAGAACCTGAAGTCGCCCAGGAAGTCTTGCAGCGGATCGGCATTCGGATCCAGGCTGATAAACAGCAGGCCGTTGTAGCTCGCGAAATTCGGTGCGGGCAACAGGGTTTGGTTTTTGGCAAAGCCCTCGTCTCCGCCGTAGGCCTCCCGGTGGAAGGGAAGCCCGGTGAGCCGGCCGTCGTTGCGGTAGGTCCAGCCGTGGTACGGGCAGCGAAAGTTGGAGGCGTTTCCCATCTCCGCGCGACAGACCTGCATCCCGCGGTGCAGGCACATATTGAACAGCGCCCGGACCTCCCCGGTGGAATCGCGGGTGATGATGAACGAGTCGTCGAGGACCCGGCGCACCACGTAGTCGCCGTCGTGCCGGATTTCGGACTCGTGACCCACGAACGTCCACGCCCGGCCGAATAGCCGTTCCTTTTCCAGCGCGAACAGTTCCCGGTCGTTGTAGATGTGCGCGGGGATCATCCCGCGGCGCACGTTGTCGAACACCCCGACCAATTCGTCGCTTTGGCCCGCCATCAATTCCTCTGTTCTAAAGAAATACTCTCCGCTCAGTAGAATCCCGCACTCTTCGGTGCCGGTCAATCGACGCGGCGATCGCGTCGGAGGGTGCCCACCAGAATCCTGGGGGCTGATTCACAGGTTGCACACAATTACAAGCCGGAAACCCCCGGCTACGGTGGGTCACGGCACCCGTTCGGCGTATGTGAGCGCGGAGTAAACTGCGGGTAATCGTTCGGTTTTGCGGTTATTAACGGGTATTTTCCACTGATTTGAGGAAAGGCAGGGTGCCATGGTGGGTCGGCCACGCGGGGGTCGATTGCAGCGGGTCGGATCGAAGGTTCTGGCCGCTATCGGGCGCCAGGAGTGGATGGATCGACCGAGCTATCGGTTCGAACACCTGCTCAGCTTCGCCTACAACGGGCTGGGCGGCGCCCGCAACAGCGTCGCCAACGCGCTCAACGGGGTGTGGCTCGGGCACCCGGTGCACCCGCCGCTGGCGTCGCTGACCAGTGGCGCGCTCGGCACGACGGTGGCACTGGACGCGCTCAGCCTGCTGCCGGGCCAGCCCGCGTCCGAGGTCGTCGACGCCTCGCGCTTCGCCTCCCGCGCCCTCGGGGTCGGCATTCTGGCGAGCCTGGGCTCGGCCGTCACCGGCGTCACCGACTGGCAGCACACCCACGAGGAGGACCGCCGGGTCGGCGCCGTACACGGCCTGCTAAACGTGGCCGCCACCGCGCTGTACATGCAGTCGTGGTGGGACCGGCGCAAGGGGCGCCACGGGCGGGGCATCGTGCTCACCGCGCTGGGCTACGGCATCACCGTCGCCGGCAGCTACCTCGGTGGGGCGCTGGTTTTCGACTCCGGCATCGGCATCGACCAGTCGGGCCCGCGGCTGCGTACCTCCACCTGGACACCGGTGCTGCCGGCGAGCTCGCTCAACGGCAAACCGGTACGCGTCGAGGTCGACGGGGTGGGCCTGGTGGTCTGTCAGACCGAGCCAGGAGAAGTCGCGGCGTACGGCGAATTCTGCCCTCACCTGGCCGCCCCGATGGCCGACGGCTGGATGGACCGTGGCCGGTTGGTGTGCCCCTGGCACGGCTCGTGGTTCGCCGCCGAGTCGGGCGAGGTGGTGCGCGGTCCGGCAGCGGCGCCGCTGCCGTGCTACGAGGCCCGGTTGGTCGACGGGGTGGTCGAAGTCCGCGGTGAGCAGCAGCACGCTCCCGGCGGCGCGGTCGGAATCGCTAAAGGAGGAGCCAATTGAACGCCTACGACGTGCTCAAGGAACATCACATCGTGATCAAGGGCCTCGGCCGCAAGATCAGCGACGCGCCGGTGAATTCCGAAGAGCGACATGAACTTTTCGACGATTTGCTGATCGAGCTCGACATCCACTTCCGGATCGAGGACGACCTGTACTACCCGGCGCTGCGCGCGGCCACCAAGCTGATCGCGGTCGCCCACGCCGAACACCGCCAAGTCGTCGACCAGCTTTCGGTGCTGCTGCGCACCCCACAAAGCTCGCCCGGCTACGAGGACGAGTGGAACTCCTTCAAGACGGTGCTGGAGGCGCACGCCGACGAGGAGGAACGCGACATGATCCCGGCCCCGCCGGAGGTCAAGATCACCGACGACGAACTCGAAGAGCTCGGCAACAAAATGGCCGCGAAGATGGAGCAATACCGGGGCTCCGCGGCGTACAAGATGCGTACCAAGGGTCGCGCGGCGCTGGTGCGCTCCCTCTAGCCCGACGACACCGCCCGCTTGCGGGTTTCGGGGGAGCATCGAGAGTAGCGTCACGCCTCATGGACGCCGAGTGTGTCGCTTCTCAGGCTGACATCACGGCGGAGATCGCCCGCATCGCAGCGCAATACTTGGGCGCCGCCGGGGGAGACGGGCAGCCGCGGCTCGACTATCCGCCGTATCGCAGCACGACGCTGCGCCATCCGAAACAACCTCTGGTCGAGCTCGACCCCGAGGGGGTCGAGCTCTGGGCGCCGTGCTTCGGCCACCAGGACGTCGACCCGCTCGACGCCGACCTCACGGCCGGGCATCCGGGCGAGCCGATCGGGGAGCGCGTCGTGGTGACCGGACGCGTCCTCGACGAAGGCAACCGGCCGGTGGCGGGCCAACTGGTCGAGATCTGGCAGGCCAACGCCGGCGGGCGTTACCGCCACCAGCGTGACCAGCACCCGGCCCCGCTCGACCCGAACTTCACCGGCGCCGGGCGCTGCCTGACCGGGCCGGACGGCTCCTATCGATTCCTGACCATCAAGCCCGGCCCTTACCCGTGGCGCAACCACCACAACGCCTGGCGCCCGGCGCACATCCATTTCTCCGTTTTCGGAACCGCTTTCACCCAGCGCTTGGTCACCCAGATGTACTTTCCGGGCGACCCGATGTTCGACCTTGATCCGATCTTTCAGTCCATCCTCGATCCGGCCGCGCGGCAGCGGCTGATCGCCCGCTACGACCACGACCTGACCGAGCCCGAGTACGCGACCGGGTACCGGTGGGACATCGTGCTGACTGGCGGCGCGCCGACACCCACCGAAGGCGCGCATGACTGAAACAGCCTGCACCCCAGCGCAAACGGTCGGACCCTTCCTCGACCTGGGGCTGCCGTACCCCGGTGACAGCGAGCTGGTCGACGGCGGCCACCCGCAGGCCATCCGGCTGCACGGCACCGTGTACGACGGCGGCGGCGCCGCGGTCCCCGACGCATTGGTCGAAGTCTGGCAGCCCGACAGCGCGGGACGCATTGCGCGGCAGGCCGGTTCGCTGCGCCGCCGCGACCCCACACCGTTCACCGGCTGGGGTAGGTGCGCGACCGACGGAGCCGGCCGTTACGCGTTCACCACCCTGCCCCCGGGTTCGATAATCGACGGGCGGCCCCCGTTCTTCGCGCTCACCGTGTTCGCCCGGGGGCTATTGAACCGGCTGTTCACCCGCGCCTACCTACCCGGAGCCGGCCCGGACGCCGATCCGCTGCTGGCGGCTGTTTCCGCCGAGCGCCTGGCCACGTTGCTCTGTGCCGCCGAAAACGACGGCGCCACATACCGTTTCGACATCCACCTGCAGGGACCGGCCGAGACCGTGTTTCTGGCGTACCGGGTGGACGCGCGATGACCAACCTGTTGTGGCCCGGCGACCATCGAGCCGGCGAGCACATGACCGATGAGGCGCTGCTGGGCTCGATGGTCGCGGTGGAATCCGCGTGGCTGAGCGCGCTGGCGGGCGCCGGACTGGCACCCACCCGGTGCGCCGGCGCCGACCTGTGGGATCTGGTCACGCACAACGACTGCGAGGCGCTCGCCGTTGCCGCCGAGGACGGCGGCAACCCCGTCGTCGGTCTGGTGACGCTGCTGCGCCACCGCGCGGAACCGGCCGTCGCGCCGTGGATTCACCGTGGGCTCACCAGCCAGGACGTGCTGGACACCAGCCTGATGCTGGCCACGCGCGCGGTCGCCGATGACCTGCTCACCCAGCTGAGAGAGCAGATCTCTGCGCTGTCCGAACTGGTCACACGGCACCGGGCCACGCCGATGGTGGCCCGCACCCTCACCCAGCACGCCGCCCCCACCACCTTCGGTGCCAAGGCCGCCGGCTGGCTGCATGCGGTCGTCGACGCCTTCGAGCGGGTGGCCACACTGAGCACGCCCGCCCAAATCGGCGGCGCGGCAGGGACATTGGCCGCCACCACGGAGTTGGCGGCGTTGCTCACCGGCACCTCCGACCCGGCCGGGGTGTCGGCGCGCCTCGCCGCGGACACGGCGACCGCGTTGGGCCTGGCGCTGCGGCCGCCCTGGCACACGGCCCGCGCGCCGATCACCGCAGCTGGCGACGCCCTCGTCGGCTGCACCGACGGCTGGGGCCGCATCGCCTCCGATGTCGTCACGCTGGCCCGCCCGGAGATCGCCGAACTCAGCGAGCCGACGGCGGACAACCGGGGCGGCTCGTCGTCCATGCCGCACAAGCGCAACCCCGTGCTGTCCATCCTGATCCGCCGCGCCGCCCTGTCGGCGCCGCCGCTGGCCGCAACCCTGCACACCGCCGCGGCCTTGGCCAACGACGAACGGCCCGACGGGGCGTGGCACGCCGAATGGGACACCCTGCGCACCCTGGGCCGGCGCACCGTGGTCGCGGGATCCCACACCGCGGAGTTGCTGACCGGACTGACCGTGCACACGCAGCGGATGGCCGAAAACCTCGACGCCGCAGATGTTCTGGGTGAGCAGCAAGCGGTCGCAGAGCTGGCGGGCAAACGGCCGTCACCGACCTACTTCGGCACCGTCGACCGGCTGGTCGACGACAGCCTGGGCCGCGCCGCGCGGGCACTCGCTCAGCGCTGAGCCGCGATCCTCAGTCGGCCACCGCGATCTCGATGGACAAGCACTCACCCAGGGCGTGCGCCGCCGCCCAGTCGCCGCCGCACACGGCGCGTTCGAGTTCGTCGACCAGCGGGCTGTTGGCACCCAGGTCGGCCAGCCACGCCGACACCGTCGCCGTGATCTGATGGGCGGGCACCCGGGCGACATGCCCCCGGTGGAGCCGATCGGTCAATTGGTAGATCGTGGCCGTCGGCCTCCGTTGCGGCCAATGAACCATCCATTTCGGTGAATTCATCGTCCCCTCCCCGCTAGCCTCAACGACTCACCCGTCCCCGGCGGCTCGTTCAGCTCTAGACCGCAATAGTACGTCTGTACCAATGCGTGGGTCGTCATTTCGGCCGTCAAAAATCGAACTTTTTCGTGGTTGTTGTTCATCGGGTCGCCTACCTGGTTCTGCAGCAGAAGAGCAGGCCGATCAATGCCGCGCCAATGAGGCACGGCCCGCCCGGGACATGATGCGTTGCAAGACGTTGTGGGACAGGTCGCCGTCGTTGGCCACCCTGGCGAGGCCGCGCCGCCTCAAGAACATGTCCAGCCGCCGATCGGGCGACCAGTCGGCGTAGATGGAGCCGAGGTAATGCGACTGCAGGAAATCCGACGCCAACGCGTCGAGGTCGGAATCCGTCAGCGACGGCGGGCTAACACCCATGGCCGGCAAGCTCCTTCGTTCTCCCCACAACTGCCGCAGCCAAGTTACGTCAGGGGGCGTCACTAAACCGTCACGCACAGATTGCGGAACGGGCCCAAAGTCGGGACCCGCTATCGGAAGCGACGCGCAAGGCGAACGGCGCAGCCGTCCTGGAGCCTGCCGGGGCGGTTAGCCCGTGACCGGAGCCGCCGGCTTGTGGGCGACGATCGCCACGGCGGCCAGTTGCTTGCGGTGCTTGCGGAACGTGCGGCGCATCGCCAGGACCCGCTTGCGGGCGTCGGGGTGCAGGAGCACGTTCCTGGCGAACCGCAGCGCCCCGACCAGGCCCTCGTCGGAGACCAGCCTGCGGGGCTGCAGCAGGGCCATGGGGGCGGTGGTGACGTTGTCGACCACCAATCCGTGCTCGCCGAGCAGCTTCGACCACTCCGCGATTGTCAACGGGCGCGCGTTCACCTTGATCGAACGCGCGAGCCCCTGCCGGATCTCGGTGCTGATCTCCTCGGAGACCGTGTCCGGGGTGAGGGCGAGTTCGTGGATCGCGTAGCGGCCCCCCGGGCGCAGCACGCGGGCCGCCTCGGCGACGATGGCCTGCTTGGCCGCGTCGCCCTGCATGGTCAGCATCGCCTCGCCGATGACGACATCGCTGCTGGCGTCCGGCAATCCGGTCTCGGCGGCGTCCGCCACCCGCACGGCGGCATTCTGCGCGCCGAGATCGGAAAGTACGCCGCGGACCATGTTGGCCGCGTCCGGGTCGCCCTCGGCGCCGACGTACGACCGGGGCCCGCGGGCCACGATCTCGGTGGCGGTGCGGCCCAGGCCCGGCGCCAGCTCGACCACGTCGGCGCCGTTGAGCTCCGCGCGAGACAGCAGGGTGCGGGTCAGCTCGACCCCGCCGGGGCGCAACACGCGCTTGCCGAGCCGCGCCAGCAGCCAATGGCCGGCCACGGCGCTGTCGTCGCGGCGCGATGCCGGCAACGGAAGTTCGGAACCTGCTCGTTGTCCTGGCATCAGATCTCCTGTCGCGCAGCGCTTTGCGGTGACTCCAGGACCAGCTCGTGGTGTCCACGGCGCACCGGGGGTGGGGTGTCGTTGAGCTTACCGATCCGGATCCGCCAGACGGGGCCTTCGTCGAGGTATTCCCATTCGTAGCCGCCGGGATAGTCGGCTTCGAATTCCTCGCGCAGGTGCTTGGGATCGTGGTTGTTCACCAGGACGAACGATTCGCCGACCTGCAGCGCGCCGTAGGCGGCGAAGATCGTCGGGTGCTTGTCCGGCTTACGCAACTCGCGTACGTCAAGTTCGTTGGCAGTCATGGTTCTCCGGCCTCGATCTCCAATTTCTACAAGACATCTTGTGTAAACTTTAGCCCATGACTTACGTGATCGGGAAGCCATGCGTCGATGTGATGGATCGTTCGTGCGTCGACGAGTGTCCCGTGGATTGCATTTACGAGGGCGGCCGGGCGCTCTACATTCATCCAGACGAGTGTGTCGACTGCGGCGCGTGTGAACCGGTTTGTCCGGTGGAGGCGATTTACTACGAAGATGACCTGCCTGAGGATCTCAAGCCGCACCTGGCCGACAATGGAGCATTCTTCGCCGAGACGCTGCCGGGCCGCGACGAGCCATTGGGGTCCCCGGGCGGGGCGGCCAAGGTTGGTGCGCTCGGCGTCGACACACCGCTGGTGGCGGGTCAGCCCAGTGCCGCCCGTTCGGACGGGGCGTAAAGGACTAGCAGTGTGAGGGACCCTGTGAAGACCCAGAGAACCCAGAAGGCGCAGAAGACCCAGAAAGCCGAGAAGTCCGAGAAGCGCCAGGAGCTTCAGGGTTCGGTCGCGGGCGAATCGGCCGGCCGGCGCCGCGCGGTGATGCGGTTGCTCCGCGCCTCGCCGGATCCGATGAGCATCGCCGGGATCGCCGATGAACTGCGTGTGCACCCCAACACCGTCCGCTTCCACCTCGACAGCCTGGTCACCGACGGGCAGGTCGAGCACGTCGAGCTGGACCGCAAGGGCCCGGGGCGCCCCCCGCTGATGTTCCGTGCGGTCCGGCAGATGGACCGCGGCGGGACGCGCCACTACCGGCTGCTCGCCGAGATCCTCACCATGGCCTTCGCCACCGAGCGCGATCCGGGGCCCAAGGCCCTCGCCGCGGGCCGTGCCTGGGGACGCAAGGTGGATGCCGAGCTGCATCCGCCGGCCGCCGCCCCCGCCAACGCCGAAGAGGTCATCGCCCGTTTGATCGATGTCCTCGACGAACTGGGCTTTGCGCCCGAGCGCCGGGTGGTCGACGGCGAACAGCAAGTCGGGCTGCGGCACTGCCCGTTTCTGGAATTGGCCGAAAACCGATCGAATGTGGTGTGTCCGGTGCACCTCGGCCTCATGCAGGGGGCGGTGGAAACCTGGGGGGCGCCGGTCTCGGTGGACCGGCTCGACCCGTTCGTCGAGCCGGATCTGTGTCTGGCTCACCTCACTCTGCAAGGGGCGGCCAAATGACCACCGGAACGGCGATCGCCGTCGCGCTCACCTTCGTCTGGCTCGGCATGGTGCTGGCCATCTCGTTCCTGGAAGCGCCGCTGAAGTTCCGGGCGCCCAATGTGACGTTGCAGATCGGGCTCAGCATCGGCCGGCTGGTCTTCCGCGCGCTCAACACCGTCGAGGTGGCGTTTGCGCTCGTCATCGGGGCGATCGTGATCGCGGGCCCGAGCCGGACGGGCGTCATCGTGGCGATTGCCGTCGCGGTCGCCGCACTGGCCGTGCAGCTGGTCGTCGTGCGGCCCGCATTGACCCGTCGTTCCGACCGGGTGCTGGCCGGATCGGACGGACCGCGCTCCCGGGCGCACTACGGCTACGTCGCGCTGGAGGCGGTCAAGGTCGCCGGCCTCATCGCGGCGGGGATACTGCTACTGAGCGGTTAACCTCCAACCCTCAAGGCCGTTGGTGAAAGGCCTTGCAACTACGAAGGACTCACAATGGATTCCATTTCGTTGACCGACCTCGCGTCCGAAAAGCTCGCCGAGGCCAAGCAGTCCCACAGCGGGCGGGCCGCGCACACCATCCACGGCGGACACAGCCACGAGCTTCGGCAAACCGTGCTGGCCCTGCTGGCCGACCACGACCTCTCCGAGCACGACAGCCCCGGCGAGGCCACGCTGCAGGTGCTGCACGGCCACGTGCGCCTGACCACCGGCGGCGACGCCTGGGAGGGCAAGGCCGGCGGATACCTTGCGATTCCGCCCGAGCGCCACGCCCTGCACGCGATCGAGGATTCGGTGGTCCTGCTGACCGTGCTGAAGACCATCCCGTCGGCGCACTAGCCGCCGATGCTCTCGACGCCCTGGGCAACGAGCTTCGGTCTACGGGTACCCATCGTCAACGCCCCGATGGGCGGGGTCGCCGGCGGCCGGCTGGCCGCGGCGGTCACGGCCGCCGGAGGTCTGGGCATGGTCGGCATGGGCAGCGTCGCGACTCGCGAACTGCTGGCCGAGCAGCTTCAGCAGGTCGACGGCCGGTTCGGCATCGGCCTGGTCGACTGGGTGATGCGCAATGAGGAGGGCCTGTTCGAGGATGCGCTCGCCGCGCGGCCCGCCCTGTTGTCGGTCAGTTTCGGCACCGACTGGTCCTGGGTCGCCAAGGCGCATGACGCCGGAATCCCCACCGTCACACAGGTTTACGACGGCGATGGGGCGCGCAGGGCCGTCGATGCCGGCGTCGACATCCTGGTCGCCCGCGGGTCCGAGGGCGGCGGGCACGGCGAGGTCAAGCTGGGCCTGCTGCCGCTGCTGGACGCCGTCCTGGACGCCGTCCCGGTGCCGGTGCTCGCCGGTGGCGGCGTCGCCTCGGCGCGCAGCCTGGCCGCCGTGCTGGCCGCCGGCGCCAACGGCGCGTGGGTGGGCACCCGCCTGTCGGCCTGTCCCGAGGCGCTGACCGGCGACGCCGGGCGCCGGGCCCTGGTCGCCGCCACGGAAACCGACACCGCCGTCACCCGGGTCTTCGACGTCGCCAAGGGGCTGCCCTGGCCGGCGCGATTCCCGTCGCGGGTGCTGGCCAACGACTTCGTCGAGCACTGGACGGGTCACGAAGAAGCGCTGGACCCGGGGGCCTGCGAGGAGCTGGCGACGGCGATCGCGACGGGGGACTGCCGGATCGCGCCCGTGGATGCCGGTCAGGGCGTCGGGATGATCCGCGACGACGCGTCGGTGGGCGAGGTCATCGACGAGATGTGCGCGGGTGCGGCACGGTTGCTGTCCGGCTGGGGCGCATAGGACCGCTGGTCGTCAGCTGGCGTGACGCTCGGCGCTGGTCGTCGCGCTGGCGTGGCGCGCGGCGACGTCACGCTGCAGGGCCCCCCGTCGTGCGTTCCTTCGGTGTTTCTAACAGACAAAATGCTTGACGCTAGAGTCTATCCATTCTACCGTTCGAAATATTATCCGTTAGAAATGGAGGCACCCATGAGCACCAAACAAGTCAGCGCGGCCCCCGCCCTCGCCGAGCAGTTACGGGACCCGGCCTATTCGGCCTACCTCGCGCTTCGCACGGTGTTCACGATCGCGCCGATCGTGTTCGGCTTGGACAAGTTCTTCAACCTGCTGACCCACCCGCATCACTGGAGCATGTATCTGGCCGGCTGGATCGACGACCTGGTTCCCGGAACGGCCGATCAGTGCATGTATCTCGTCGGGGTCGTCGAGATCGTGGCCGGGGTGGTGGTGGCGGTCGCCCCACGGTTGGGCGCCTGGGTGGTCGCGGCCTGGCTGGCCGGAATCATCATCGACCTGGTCAGCGGGCCCGGCTTCTACGACGTCGCGCTGCGCGACTTCGGGCTGTTCGTGGGCGCCATCGCGCTGGCCCGGCTGGCGCAGGGCGTGCACAGTGGCCGCATCGCGGCCCGGTAGCCCGAGGCGTCACACCGCCCGCAGGTAGCGCTTGGCGATGAGCCGCTGGGTTATCCGCACCACCGGCCCGCCGGCCTTGCTCCACCAGGTCGCCGGACGGGAGAACGCCGACACCTCCGCGTACACCGCGGAGGTGATCGGGTCGTAGTGCACCACGAAGCGTTCCTCGCCGGACTCCGGGTGTCCTGGCAGGGTGCCGTAGCCGAAGCCGCGAATGTCGGGTTCGTCGACGACGTATACAACCCGGCACGGCGCCGGCAGAAAGCCCATCCGCACCACCACCACCGCGTCGACGACGGCGATCTCGGAGCTGGCCTGCACGCGCAGCCCCGAGCCGCGTTGCATGCCCCAGCGCAGGACGGCGTCAGCCGCCTGCTCGAAACGCTGCCGGCCCGTGCCGATTTGGCGCTCGGCGTGTTGATGGTCGTATCCGGCGGGCAGCTCGCCGGCCGCCGTCGCACCCACCTCCCGATAGGTCAGCGGAAGTTCCTCGAGCGCTCGTAGGTCCACGCGTTCAGCTTGCCACGCCGAGATGCGCGGCGGCATTCTGCGAGTACGGTCGGAGAAATGACCGCACAAAACGCGAAAACCGTTGCCGGGGCGTCCGGAACATTCACCCTCGGTGGAGATCTGACCATCAACCGACTCGGCTTCGGGGCGATGCGTCTGACGGCCAAGGGCGTGTGGGGTCCGCCCGACGACCGCGACGAATGCGTCCGGGTGCTGCGCCGCGCCGTCGAACTCGGGGTGAACTTCATCGACACCGCCGATTCCTATGGACCGTACTTCTCCGAGGAGATCATCCACGAGGCGCTGCATCCCTATGACGGTCTGGTGATTGCAACCAAGGCGGGGCTGCTGCGTACCGGCCCGGACATCTGGATTCCGTTGGGTAACCCCAGTTATCTGCGCCAGGAATGCGAGCTGAGCCTGCGCCGGCTGGGCGTGGACACCATCGACCTGTTCCAGCTGCACCGCATCGACAAGCACTACCCGCTGGAGGATCAGGTCGGCGAGCTGCTCGCCCTCAAGAACGAAGGCAAGATCCGCCACATCGGCCTGTCGGAGATCAACGTCGACCAGCTCACCGCCGCGCAGAAGATCACCGAAATCGTGTCGGTGCAGAACATGTACAACCTGACGGCCCGCGACGCCGAGCCGCTGCTGGACGCGGTGACCGAACAGGGCATCGGGTTCATCCCGTGGTTCCCGCTGGCCGCCGGGCCGCTGGCCGCCCCCGATGGGCCGCTGCAGCGCATCGCCGCCGAGCACGACGCCACGCCGTCGCAGCTGGCGCTGGCCTGGCTGCTGAAGCGGTCGCCGGTGATGCTGCCGATTCCGGGCACCTCGAAGGTGGCGCACCTGGAGGAGAACGTCGCCGCCGCCGAGATCACGCTGTCCGACGACGAGTTCGAGACCCTGTCCGCCGCCGGGGCTCAACAGAGCGGCTAGCCACCACGCGAAAGCGCGCGGCCGCCGGGCAATACGGTGTGGTGGTGGCCGAACATCAGCGACACCCCGGCGGTGGATTCAACCCGCCCGAACCCACCACCAAGGGTGGGCCCGACTACGGCAGGTTCATCGACGCCGTGCGCGCGTTGCAGGATCACGCCCGCGCCGCCGACGCCCCCGACGAGGTGATCACCGAGGCGGCCGACCTAATGGAGAAGGTGTCGGCGTTGCTCGCGCCGTTCGACGCCGACGAATGGGCGTCCCCGTCGGGCCGGCGGATGGACCTGCCGATGCGGGGGAACATCCTGACGATCCCGATGTCGGCGCGCAAGGGTGACGACGGCCGCGTCCACGGCGAGGCCCGATTCGCCCGGTTCCACCTCGGGCGCAACGGCGCCGTGCACGGCGGGTCGCTGGGGATGCTCTTCGACACTGTGCTGGGTCTGACGGCGGTGTTGCTCACCGGCAGCCGTCGCCAGCGCACCGCCTACCTCAAGATCGACTACCGCAACATCGTTCCGGTCGACCAGGAACTGCAGTTCGACGCCGGCGTCGACCGGGTGGACGGGCGCAAGATCTTCGTGTCGGGCCGGTTGACCGATGGCGAGCGCCTGCTGACCGAGGCCGACGCGCTGTTCGTGCGGCTCAAACCCGGCCAGCCCTGACACGACCGGGCCGAGTGGGTACCCCGGTCGGTGTGGCCCGCAAGGTTTTTCGTCGGGCCTCGCCGCACCAGGGAGGACGGAAACGATGAATAGCGACTCGGCGGTGCTCGCCGGTTTGACCGACGTCCGCGGCTGGCAGGAGGACTTCTACCGCGACCTGCACCGGCATCCGGAACTGTCGCACGACGAACACCGGACCGCGGCGGCGGTGGCCCTACGCCTGCGCGAGTTCGGCTACGACGTGCACGAGGGCGTCGGCGGCACCGGCGTGGTCGGGATCCTGCGCAACGGCAACGGTCCCACCGTCATGCTGCGCGCCGACATGGACGCTCTGCCGGTGGCCGAGGACACCGGGCTCCCGTACGCCAGCGCCGTCACCGCCACCGACGCGGACGGCAACCAACGTCCGGTGATGCACGCCTGCGGGCACGACGTCCATGTGACCTGCCTGCTCGGCGCCGCCTCGCTGCTCGCCGCCGCGCGCGCGCCGTGGCGCGGCACCGTAGTCGCGCTGTTCCAGCCCGCCGAGGAAGTCGGAGACGGCGCGCGGTGCATGGTCGACGACGGGCTGGCGAAGCTCGTCGGTCCCGTCGACGTCGCACTGGCCCAGCATGTGCTGCCGTTGCCGGCCGGCCGGGTGGCGACGTGCTCCGGGCCCGTCCTGACGACCGCCGACAGCATGCGAATCACCGTGCATGGCCGCGGCGGGCACGGCTCGATGCCGCAGGCGGCCGTCGATCCCGTGGTGCTGGCCGCCATGATCGTGATCCGGTTGCAGACCGTCGTCTCGCGCGAGATCGCACCCGCCGAGCCCGCGGTGTTGACGGTCGGCAGGATCGAGGCGGGCGCCAAGAGCAATGTCATCGGCGACCGCGCGGTGCTGGAGCTGAACCTGCGCACCTACAACGAGCAGACCCGCGCCAGAATGCTCGAGGCGATCCGGCGCATCGTCACCGCCGAGTGCCAGGCGTCCGGTTCCCCGAAGGAGCCCGATTTCGCGCTGACGGACCACTTTCCGGCTACCGACAACGATCCCGCGGTCACCGCGCGGGTGCGTGCCGCGTTCGACGATTTCTTCGGTGACCGGGCAGGCGAGCTTCCTCCGCAGACTGCGAGCGAGGACTTCAGCGACATTCCCCGCGCGCTCAACGCCCCGTACACCTATTGGGGGATAGGCGGAATCGATCCCGACGTCTATCGCAAGGCCGACTCGGCGGGCCGCGTCGCCGAGGACATACCCGTCAACCATTCCCCGCGGTTCTTCCCCGTCATCCAGCCCACGCTCGACACTGGCACGCAGGCATTGACGGTCGCCGCGCTGGCGTGGCTGGGGTCTTCCTAGCTTGCACCAAATACGTTGCAAATCATGATCTTTGAGCGCGCCGGCGTGCCCGCCGCGTCCGCATCGGCAGCGTGCTCTCTTCGTGGTCGAGTTCGCGTTCGATCGCGCGCAGGCTTTGGTCGGGCAGCATGCCCGCATCGCGCCAGCGCACGAGCTCGTCGCGCTGGGCATCGATGGCCACCCGGCGTATGGCGACTGCGGCCTCGTAGCGGGGCGCCGCGGGCGTCTCGCCGGGGTCCGTCAAGAGATCGAGCCGGTGCTGATACCGCTCGAGCCGTGCTGACAACTGTTGGCGCACACCGTCGATCACGCGGGGGTCGACGTCTGCGTCGTCCTCTTGGTCCAACGAGTCGAGCCGGTCCAGCGCGGCCTGCACGGCGGCGGCGCGAGCGCGGTTGCGCAGCCGCAGTTCGTCGGTGGCATTCGCGCGCAGGCCCAGCGCGCGCACCAGCGGGCCGAACGTGATGCCCTGTCCGATCAGCGTCACGAGCACGACGACCAGGGTGCAGAACAGCAGCAGGTCGCGATCGGGAAAGGGCGCGCGGCTGTCGGTCACGAACGGAACCGCGAAAATCGCCGCGAGGCTGACGACGCCGCGCGTGCCGGCCCAGCTCAGCACGAAGACTTCTCGGCCCGTGAGGCGCTCGGAGGTGCGATCCGACCGACGCCCCGTATCGGGTTCGTCGGTGCCCGAGACGTCGCCAAGCCGGGTGTGCATCGGCCGGGGAAGCGACTGGGTGATCAGTAGCCACAGCGGCCGCACCAGGAGAACCACCGCGACGGTGACGCTGACCGCCACGACCATCGTCGACAGGTCATAGCCGCCCAAATCGTCGAGGATGGCCGGCAGCTGATGGCCGATCAGCAAGAACACCAGGCCCTCGAGCAGGAAGTTGACCAGCCGCCAGACGGCCCGGGTCTGCAACCGGCTCGCGCCCGATTCCAGCCGCGGCGAGTCGTGACCGACGATCAACCCGCACACCACGACCGCCAGAACCCCGGAGGCGGACAGCTCCTCGGCCACCAGATAGGTGACGAACGGTGTGGCGAGCGAAATCGCGTTGGCCGTCAGCACGTCGGATCGCCACCGGCGAAGCAGCCGCCGCAAGTATGCGAACACCATGCCCACCGCCAGGCCGCCCAGGGCCGCCAGCGCGAACTCGCGGATCGCCGACGGCACGGAGAACGCGGCGCCGCGCGCCACCGTGATGGCCACCGACAGTGTGGTCAGCGCGGTCGCGTCATTGAGTAGTCCCTCGCCCTCGATCAGGGTGACGATGTTGAGCGGGAGGCCTTCCTTGCGGGCCACGGCGAGCGCGGCCACCGGATCGGTCGGCGCGACCGCGGCGCCCAGCACCATGCCCACCGCGAGCGTCGCGCCGCTGACGAGCAGGCCGAACGCGACACCGACCGACGCCGCGGTCAGCAGAACCAGGACCACCGACAGGCTGATGACGGTGCGCAGATTGCGCCGGATGCCGACCAGCGACGATTCCAGCGCCGCGTTGAACAGCAACGGCGGCAGGATGCAGGTCATCACGACGTCGGGTTCGAGGCCGATGTTCGGCCCCGGCACCAGCGCATAACCGATGCCGACGAGAACCAGCAGGGTCGCGCTGGGCAGCCCGGTGCGCTCGCTGATCCAGTTGACCAGCACGATGACCGCGACGGCGCCGAGCAGCAACGTCAAAGCCGTCTGCGCCCCCATCGACCCCATCTTGCCGGACTTGCGGGCGCCCGCTCGACGGCCCTGCTCGGCTCCGAACCGCCCGGATAGCATGGTCGTCGACCCGTCGAGCCTTGGAGACCGCCACAATGACCGCCCCCGCACACCCTTCCTGGCAAGCCCCGATCCGGGTGCCGGCCGGGACCACCGCGGCCGCCGCGGTGCGGGAGGCGGGGTTGCCGGGCCGGGGCGCGCCCGACGGTGTCGTGGTGGTGCGAGATGCCGACGGCAAGCTGCGCGACCTGAGTTGGGCGCCCGCCGCCGACGCCGAGGTGATTCCGGTGGCGGCCAACACCGACGACGGCCGCAGCGTGATCCGGCATTCGGCCGCCCACGTGTTGGCCCAGGCGGTCCAGGAGCTGTTCCCGCAAGCCAAGCTCGGCATCGGCCCGCCCATCACCGACGGCTTCTATTACGACTTCGACGTGCCCGAGCCGTTCACGCCCGAGGATCTGGTGGCACTGGAAAAGCGGATGCGCCAGATCGTCAAAGAGGGCCAGCTGTTCGAACGCCGCGTCTACGAGTCCAAGGACCAGGCGCGCGCGGAGCTGGCCGGCGAGCCCTACAAGCTCGAACTCGTCGACGACAAGTCCGGCGACCCCGAGGTCATGGAGGTGGGCGGCGACGAACTCACCGCCTACGACAACCTCAATCCCCGCACCCGGCAACGGGTTTGGGGTGACCTGTGCCGGGGCCCGCACATCCCGACGACCAAGCACATCCCGGCGTTCAAGCTGACCCGAAGCTCGGCCGCCTACTGGCGCGGCGACCAGAGCAACGCCAGTTTGCAACGCATCTACGGCACCGCCTGGGAGTCGCAGGAGGCGCTGGATGCCCACCTCGAGCTGATCGAAGAGGCCCAGCGTCGCGACCACCGCAAGCTGGGTGTCGAGCTCGACCTGTTCAGCTTTCCCGACGAAATCGGTTCCGGTCTGGCGGTTTTCCACCCGAAGGGCGGCATCATCCGCCGCGAACTGGAGGAGTACTCGCGCCGCGCGCACGAGCGGGCGGGCTACGAGTTCGTCAACACCCCGCACATCACCAAGGAGCAGCTGTACATCACGTCGGGCCACCTCGAGTGGTACGCCGACGGCATGTACCCGCCGATGCATCTCGACGCGGAGTTCAACGCGGACGGGACGGTGCGCAAGCCGGGGCAGGACTATTACCTCAAGCCGATGAACTGCCCGATGCACCATTTGATCTATCGGTCGCGCGGCCGCTCGTATCGTGAGCTTCCGTTGCGGCTCTTCGAGTTCGGCAGCGTGTACCGCTACGAGAAGTCGGGCGTGGTGCACGGGCTGACCCGGGTGCGCGGCATGACCCAGGACGACGCCCACATCTACTGCACGCGCGAGCAAATGCGCGACGAGCTGGCGTCGGTGTTGCGTTTCGTGCTCGACCTGCTGGCCGACTACGGGCTCAACGACTTCTATTTGGAGCTGTCCACCAAGGACCCGGAGAAGTACTCCGGATCCGACGAGATGTGGGACGAGGCCACCGAAGTTCTGCGCGAGGTGGGCGTGGCCTCCGGGCTGGAGCTGATTCCCGACCCCGGCGGCGCTGCGTTCTACGGCCCGAAGATCTCGGTGCAGGTCAAGGACGCGTTGGGTCGCAGCTGGCAGATGTCGACCATCCAGCTCGACTTCAACATGCCCGACCGATTCGAGCTCGAATACACCGCGTCCGACGGGTCGCGGCAGCGGCCGGTGCTCATCCATCGGGCGCTGTTCGGGTCCATCGAGCGGTTCTTCGGCATCCTCACCGAGCACTATGCCGGCGCCTTCCCGGCGTGGCTGGCGCCGGTGCAGGCGGTCGGCATCCCGGTCGCCGACGAGCACGTCGACTACCTGAACGAGGTTGCGGCGCAGTTGCGTTCACACGGCGTACGCGTCGAGGTCGACGGCAGCGACGACCGGATGGCCAAGAAGATCGTCAACCACACCAACCAGCGGGTGCCGTTCATGTTGCTCGCCGGCGACCGTGACGTTCAGGCGGGCGCGGTCAGTTTCCGCTTCGGTGACCGCACCCAGATCAACGGCGTGCGCCGCGACGACGCCGTCGACGCCATTGTGAAGTGGATCGCCGATCGCGAGAATGCCGCTCCCACTGCCGAACTCGTGAAGGTGGCCACCGGTGAGTGAGCGCGAACGCGCCGAGCCGCGTAGCGACGACACCATTCTGGACCGGGGTGTCGGCGAGGAGGATCATCTGCAGCGGTTGTGGACGCCGTACCGGATGACCTACCTGGCCGAAGCGCCGATGAAGCGCGACTCCAACTCGTCAGGCAAAAGCGAGCAGCCGTTCACCGACATCCCGCAGCTGACCGACGAAGACGGCCTGGTGGTCGCGCGGGGTGAACTCGTCTACGCCGTGCTCAACCTCTACCCGTACAACCCCGGGCACTTGATGGTGGTGCCCTACCGTCGCGTCTCCGAGCTGGAGGACCTGACCGATCCGGAAAGCGCGGAGCTGATGTCCTTCATCCAGAAGGCGATTCGCGTCATCAAGAACGTGTCACGCCCGCACGGCTTCAACGTCGGTCTCAACCTGGGGACCTCGGCCGGCGGGTCGCTGGCCGAGCACCTGCACGTGCACGTCGTGCCGCGCTGGGGCGGCGACGCCAACTTCATCACCATCATCGGGGGGTCGAAGGTGATCCCGCAGTTGCTGCGCGAAACCCGCCAACTGCTGGCGACGGAGTGGACGAACCAGCGATGAGCCGCGGCGGCGACGATGCAGAGCGCAGCGATGAGGAGGAGCGGCGCCGATGAGCCGCGGCGGCGACGATGCAGAGCGCAGCGATGAGGAGGAGCGGCGCCGATGAGCCGCGGTGGCGACGATGCAGAGCGCAGCGATGAGGAGGAGCGGCGCCGATGAGTAAGGTGCCGTTCCTGTCCCGGGCGGCGTTCGCGCGGCTGACCACCCCGACGGCACGAGCGTGCCTGCGGTTGGGATTGACTCCCGACGTCGTCACCGTCCTGGGCACCATCGTGGCCGTGGCGGGGGCGCTGATCTTCTTCCCGATGGGCAAGCTGTTCATCGGCACGCTGGTGGTCTGGTTCTTCGTTCTCTTCGACATGCTCGACGGGGCGATGGCCCGGGAACGCGGCGGCGGCACCCGGTTCGGCGCGGTGCTGGACGCCGCCTGTGACCGCGTCAGCGACGGCGCGGTGTTCTGCGGGCTGCTGTGGTGGGTCGTGTTCGGCCTGCACGACAAGCTGCTGGCGGCGGCCACCTTGATCTGCCTGGTCACCTCGCAGGTGATCTCCTACATCAAGGCCCGGGCCGAAGCCAGCGGCCTGCGCGGCGACGGCGGCATCATCGAACGTCCCGAGCGGCTGATCATCGTGCTGGTCGGCGCCGGGGTCTCGGACTTTCCGTTCGTCGCGTGGCCGCCCGCCTTGCCGGTGGCCATGTGGCTGTTGGCGGCGGCCAGCCTGGTCACCTGCGCGCAGCGCCTGCATACGGTGCGCACCTCCCCGGGTGCGACCGACCGCGGATCGGTCACACCATGATTCCCACTCCGCCGGGCATGAACGCGATCACGGCGCCGAGCCGCCTGGTGAGCCGCGTCGCGGGCCGGTTGAGCGGCGCCGGTTCCGACTGGGCGTACGCGACCGGCTGGATGGCCGTGCGGGCGATGCCGGAGTTTGCCGCGCGCAACGCATTTGGCGCCGCGGCGCGTTACGCGGCCCGCGGTGGTGGCCCAGACCAGTTGCGCAAGAACCTGGCCCGCGTCTTGCGCGTGCCCCCCTCCGACGTTCCTGACTCATTAATGCGGGCCTCGCTGGCCTCCTATGCCCGTTATTGGCGCGAGGCGTTTCGCCTGCCGAGCATGGACCTGCCCGAGCTGGGTCGTGAACTGCATGACTCGATTCTCGGGCGAGACCATATCGAAGCAGCGCTGTCCGCTGGCCGTGGCGCAGTGATTGCGTTGCCGCACAGCGGCAATTGGGACATGGCCGGGGTGTGGCTGGCGCAGACACACGGCACCTTCACCACCGTCGCGGAGCGCCTCAAACCCGAATCGCTCTACCGGCGGTTCATCGCCTACCGCGAAGGCCTCGGCTTCGAGGTGCTGCCCCTGTCCGGGGGTGAGCGGCCGCCGTTCGACGTGCTGTGCGACCGGCTGCGGGACAACCGGGTGGTGTGCTTGATGGCCGAGCGCGACCTGACCCGCACCGGTGTGCAGGTCGATTTCTTCGGCCAGCCCACCCGGATGCCGGCCGGGCCGGCGAAGCTCGCGGTCGCGACGGGGGCGGCGCTGCTACCGGCCCACTGCTGGTTCGAGGGCCAGGGCTGGGGCGTCGCCATAGACCCGCTCCTGGACTGCAGCAGCGGCGACGTCCAGGCGATCACCCAGCTGCTGGCCGATCACTTCGAGAAGAACATCGCCGCCCACCCCGAGGATTGGCACATGATGCAGCCGCAGTGGCTGGCCGACCTCCCGGAAGCCAAGCAGGCCCGGCTAAGGGACACCTGATGCGCATTGGGATGATCTGTCCCTACTCGTTCGACGTTCCGGGCGGGGTTCAGTCGCACGTCCTGCAGCTCGCCGAGGTGGTGCGGGCCCGTGGGCACGACGTCAGCGTGCTCGCGCCGTCCTCGCCGCACGCCGTGTTGCCCGACTATGTCGTCTCGGCGGGCAAGGCCGTCCCGATTCCCTACAACGGGTCGGTGGCCCGGCTGCGCTTCGGCCCGGCCACCCACCGCAAGGTGAAAAAGTGGCTCGCCGAAGGCGATTTCGACGTGCTGCACCTGCACGAGCCCAACGCGCCGAGTCTGTCCATGCTGGCGCTCAACATCGCCGAGGGCCCGATCGTGGCGACGTTTCACACGTCGACCACCAAATCGCTGACGCTGACGGTGTTTCAGGGCATCCTGCGTCCCATGCACGAAAAGATCGTCGGCCGAATCGCGGTGTCCGACCTGGCGCGGCGCTGGCAGATGGAGGCCCTGGGAACCGACGCGGTGGAGATCCCCAACGGCGTGGACGTCGGCGCGTTCGCCACCGCGCCGCTGCTGGACGGTTACCCGCGCTCCGGCAAGACGGTGCTGTTTTTGGGGCGCTACGACGAGCCGCGCAAGGGTGTGGGGGTGTTGCTCGACGCGCTGCCGCGGCTGGTCGAGCGGTTCGCCGACGTGCAGCTGCTCATTGTCGGGCGCGGCGATGAGGACGAATTGCGCAGTCAGGCAGGCGAATTCGTGAACCATATTCGCTTCCTCGGCCAGGTCGACGATCCCGGGAAGGCGTCGGCCATGCGCAGCGCCGACGTCTACTGCGCCCCCAACCTCGGCGGGGAAAGCTTCGGCATCGTCTTGGTCGAGGCCATGGCCGCCGGCACCCCGGTGGTGGCCAGCGACCTCGACGCCTTCCGGCGCGTGCTGGCCGGCGGCGAGGTGGGCCGGCTGGTGCCCGTTGGCGACGGCGCCGCGCTCGCCGATGCGCTGATCGCGGTGCTGGAGGATGATGTGCTGCGGGAACGCTATGTGGCGGCCGGGTCGGCCACCGTCCAGCGCTACGACTGGTCGGTGGTGGCCAGTCAGATCCTGCGGGTTTACGAGACGGTCGCCGCGTCGGGCGCCAAGGTTGAGGTGGCCGGTTGATGACATGGGTGATCGTCGCCATCGCGGTGTTGGTCGCGGTGCTGGCCGTCTTCGGCGCCTGGGCGTACCGGACGGCCAACCGGCTGGACCGGTTGCACGTCCGCTACGACCTGTCCTGGCAGGCGCTCGACGGTGCGCTGGCGCGGCGCGCGGTGGTGGCGCGCGCCGTGGCCATCGACGCCTACGGCGGCGCATCCGAGGGGCGGCGGCTGGCGGCGCTGGCCGATGCCGCCGAGGGCGCGCCCCGGCCAGCGCGGGAGACGTGCGAAAACGAGCTGTCGGCCGCGCTGGCCGTCGTCGACCCGGCGTCCTTGCCGGCCGGGCTGATCGCCGAGCTGGCCGACGCCGAGGCCCGGGTGTTGCTGGCCCGCCGCTTCCACAACGACGCGGTGCGCGACACGTTGGCGCTGGCCGAGCGGCCCCTGGTGCGGTTGTTCCATCTGGGCGGGACCGCCGGGCTGCCCAGCTATTTCGAGATCGTCGAGCGGCCGCACGCGCTGGCCCACGGTGATCACGGCGTGCTCAACCACCGCACCTCGGCCCGCGTCGTGCTGCTCGACGAGACCGGCGCGGTGCTGTTGCTGCGCGGGTCGGATCCGGCGCTGGCCGAACAGCACGCGCCGAAGTGGTGGTTCACCGTGGGCGGCGAGGTACAGCAGGGGGAGCGGCTGGCCGAGGCCGCCGCGCGCGAGCTCGCCGAAGAGACCGGCCTGCGGGTCGCGCCGGCCGACATGGTCGGGCCGGTATGGCGTCGCGACCAGGTCTTCGAGTTCAACGGCTCGCTGATCGACAGCGAGGAGTTCTACTTCGTCTACCGCACCCGGCGGTTCGAGCCGTCGCGCACCGGCCGCACCGAACTGGAACGCAGCTACATCCACGGCCACCGCTGGTGTGACGCTGCCGACATCGCCCAGCTCGTCGCCGCGGGGGAGACGGTCTATCCCATGCAACTATCCGGACTGCTCACCGACGCGGCCGCGCTCGCCGGCGGCCGCGCGCCGGGACCGCTCCTGTCCATCCGCTGACTCCGCCGGTCAACGCGGGCCAAAGCGCCTCATTAGACTGGGTCGACAACGGTTGAAGGAGAACAAGCAGTGACTAGCGCCCACCCACCGAACGGCAACGGGCGAACCGGAACCGCGCGCGTCAAGCGCGGCATGGCCGAGATGCTCAAGGGCGGCGTCATCATGGACGTCGTCACCCCCGAGCAAGCCAAGATCGCCGAGGGCGCCGGCGCCGTCGCCGTGATGGCGCTGGAGCGGGTGCCCGCCGATATCCGCGCCCAGGGCGGGGTGTCGCGGATGAGCGACCCGGACATGATCGAGGGCATCATCGCCGCGGTGACCATCCCGGTGATGGCCAAGGCGCGCATCGGGCACTTCGTCGAGGCGCAGATCCTGCAGAGCCTCGGCGTGGACTACGTCGACGAGTCCGAGGTGCTCACCCCCGCCGACTACACCCACCACATCGACAAGTGGAAGTTCACCGTGCCGTTCGTGTGCGGCGCCACCAACCTCGGCGAAGCGTTGAGACGCATCAACGAGGGCGCGGCCATGATCCGCTCCAAGGGGGAGGCCGGCACCGGAGACGTCTCCAACGCCACCACACACATGCGGGCGATCGGCGGCGAGATCCGCCGCCTGACGTCGCTGTCCGAAGATGAATTGTACGTCGCCGCAAAGGAATTGCAGGCGCCCTACGAACTCGTCGTCGAGGTGGCCCGGGCGGGCAAGCTGCCGGTCACGATGTTCACGGCGGGCGGCATCGCCACGCCCGCCGACGCGGCGATGATGATGCAGCTCGGCGCCGAGGGCGTCTTCGTGGGCTCGGGCATCTTCAAGTCCGGCGACCCCGCCCAGCGCGCCGCGGCGATCGTCAAGGCCACCACCTTCTACGACGATCCCGACGTGCTGGCCAAGGTCTCGCGCGGGCTGGGTGAGGCGATGGTCGGCATCAACGTCGAGCAGATCGCGCAGCCGCATCGCCTCGCCGAACGCGGCTGGTAAGCCGAGGGCTATTGGTGGCGATCGAAGAGATCCTCGATCTCGAGCAGCTCGAGGTCAACATCTACCGCGGCAGCATCTTCAGCCCGGAATCGGGATTCCTGCAGCGCACCTTCGGCGGTCATGTGGCCGGCCAGTCGCTGGTGTCGGCGGTGCGCACCGTCGACCCGCGTTACCAGGTGCACTCGCTGCACGGCTACTTCCTGCGGCCCGGGGACGCCAAGGAACGCACGGTGTTCATCGTGGAGCGCACCCGCGACGGCGGCTCGTTCGCGACTCGCCGCGTCAACGCGATCCAGCACGGCGAGATCATCTTCAGCATGGGCGCGTCCTTCCAGACCGACCAGGAAGGCATCCACCACCAGGACCCCATGCCGGCCGCACCGCCGCCCGACGGCCTGCCCGGGCTGGACTCGATCAAGGTCTTCGACGACGCCGGGTTCAAACAGTTCGAGGAGTGGGACGTCTGCATCGTGCCGCGCGAACGCCTGAAGTTGTTGCCGGGCAAGGCCGCCCAGCAGCAGGTCTGGTTCCGCCACCGTGACCCGCTGCCCGACGACCCGGTGTTGCACATCTGCGCGCTGGCCTACATGAGCGACCTGACGCTGCTGGGATCGGCGCAGGTCACCCACCTCGACGTACGGGAGCACCTGCAGGTGGCGTCGCTGGACCACGCGATGTGGTTCATGCGGGCGTTCCGGGCTGACGAGTGGCTGCTGTATGACCAGTCCTCGCCGTCGGCCAACGGCGGGCGAGCGCTGTGCCAGGGCAAGATCTTCACCCAATCCGGTGAGATGGTCGCGGCGGTCATGCAGGAGGGGCTGACCCGCTTCAAGCGCGGCCACCAGCCGGCCCAGCAGTGAGCGCCCCGCGGATCGGGGTGCTGGCGCTGCAGGGCGACACCCGCGAGCACCTGGCCGCCCTGTGCGAGGCTGGAGCCGAGTCGATGCCGGTGCGCCGGCGTGCCGAACTCGAGGCGGTCGACGGGCTGGTCATTCCCGGTGGGGAATCGACCACCATGAGCCACCTGCTGCTCGATCTCGGGCTGCTGGAGCCGTTGCGGGGCCTGCTGGCCGACGGGCTGCCCGCCTACGGCGCGTGCGCCGGCATGATCCTGCTGGCCAGCGAGATTCTGGACGCCGGAGCGGGCGGCCGGGAGGCGCTGCCCCTGCGCGCGATCGATATGACCGTGCGGCGCAACGCTTTTGGGCGCCAGGTCGACTCGTTCGAGGGCGACATCCCCTTCGCCGGGCTGAGCGATCCGGTGCGCGCGGTGTTCATCCGCGCGCCGTGGGTCGAGCGCGTGGGTGACGGCGTGGAGGCGCTGGCCAGCGCCGCCGGACACGTCGTCGCGGTGCGCCAGGGGCGCAAGCTGGCGACGGCGTTTCACCCCGAGGTGACCGGCGACCGGCGCATCCACCACATGTTCGTCGACATGGTGACCGGCCAGGCCTGACGCCGCAGGGCGTTCGGTGTGCAGTCCGGGTTTTCAGTGTGCTGCGGGGCGGCATCCCCCGGCGTGTCGCCGCCTCCAGCGCACACTCAACGCCGTCACCGCACAAATCCTGCGACCGGAGTGCAGCGCCCGGCAGTCGGGCGCAGACGTCCACGTAGACTCGTCTGGCGAACTTTCCAGACATAGAAGAGGTAAGAGACACCCATGAGCGGCCATTCCAAGTGGGCCACCACCAAGCACCAGAAGGCCGTCAAAGACGCGCGCCGCGGCAAGGAGTTTGCCCGGCTGATCAAGAACATCGAGGTCGCCGCCCGCACCGGCGGCGGTGACCCGGCCGGCAACCCGACGCTGTATGACGCCATCCAGAAGGCGAAGAAGACCTCGGTGCCCAATGACAACATCGAGCGGGCACGCAAGCGCGGCGCGGGCGAAGAGGCCGGCGGCGCCGACTACCAGACGATCATGTACGAGGGCTACGGCCCCAACGGCGTCGCGGTCCTGATCGAGTGCCTGACCGACAACCGCAACCGCGCGGCCGGCGAAGTCCGGGTGGCCGTCACCCGCAACGGCGGCAACATGGCCGACCCCGGCTCGGTGTCCTACCTGTTCACCCGCAAGGGCGTGGTCACGCTCGAGAAGAACGGCCTGACCGAGGACGACGTGCTGACGGCCGTGCTCGAGGCCGGCGCCGAGGACGTGAACGATCTCGGCGAGAGCTTCGAGGTCATCTCCGAGCCGACCGACCTGGTCGCGGTGCGCACCGCGCTGCAGGACGCCGGCATCGACTACGAATCCGCGGAGGCGAGCTTCCAGCCGTCGGTCAGCGTGCCGGTGGACGTCGACGGCGCCCGCAAGGTGTTCAAGCTGGTCGACGCGCTGGAGGACAGCGACGACGTGCAGAACGTCTGGACCAACGTCGACCTGTCCGACGAGGTGCTCGCCGCCCTCGACGAGGAGTAGTTCACCGCGCTCGGCGGACTAGTCGTACCCGTGCCGCATGTCCTCGACGATGCGGGGATTGTCCAGGGTCGACGGCTCCACGGGCCGCGGCGCGATGTCGCCGGAGAACACACACGCGGCCCGCAGCACCTGCGGGTTGAGGAAACGCAGTGGGGGAGCGTCGGCCGGCACCGTCGGTTCCGGCGCCGTGTCGGCGCGCTGCGCCAGGGCGAATCCCCAGTCACCGAACGTCGGCACGTGCACGTGATACGGCGTGACCGCGTAGCCCGCCGCCCGGATCGTCGACACCGTGCGCCGGTACGCCGTCGGTGTGGAAAAGGGGCTGCCCGCCTGCACCGCCATCAGCCCGCGCGGGGCCAGGGCCCGGGCGGCCAGCGCGTAGAACTCGGTCGAGTACAGCCGGCCCAGCACGGGGGTGTCGGGGTCGGGAAGATCGACGATGATCGCGTCGAACCGGTCGATGCCGGGTGCGCGCAACCAGCTCATCGCGTCCTGTGTCACCACGTGCACCCGCGGGTTGTCCAACGAACCGCCGTTGGCGCCGCGCAGCGTGGTGCGCGCGATGTCGATCACCGCGGGGTCGAGCTCGACCTGCACGATCGTGGAAATGCCGGGCTGGCGCAGCAATTCGCGCGCCACCAGGCCGTCGCCGCCGCCGAGCACCAGCACCGAATGGGCGCCGTTGCCGAGCGCGGGGTAGACGAGGCTTTCGGTGTAGCGGTATTCGTCCCGGGTGGAGAATTGCAGCCCGCCGTCGAGGTACAGGCGAGTGTCGTTGCCGCGGCGGGTCACCACGATCTCCTGGTAGGGCGTGTGCCGGTAGGCGACGATCGGGTCGGCGTAAAGCCGTTGCCGGCTAGTGGTTTCGACGTCCGCCGAGTGCAGCAGCAGGGTGGCCAGCAGTCCCAGCGCGGCGGCCAGCGCGCACAGCGCGAGCAGTAGTTGACGGGCCGAAACCACGTGGCGCAGCAGGAAAATCGCGACGACGGCCGCCGCCGCCAGATTGATCATGCCGGTGGCCGCCGCGCCGCGAATCATCCCCAGCTGCGGCAGCAGCAGGAACGGCCAGACCAGCCCGCCCAGCAGCGCGCCGAGGTAATCGGCGGCGTTGAGGTTGGCGAGGGTGCGCCCGGCGTCGGCGGCACCCGTCACTCGCCCACTCTGCAGCAGCGTCATCAGCAGCGGCACCTCGGCGCCGACCAGGCCACCGATCAAAGCCGTGCTCACCGCCAGCACCCACGTCGATCCGACCGCGCCGTCCAGGAACGCGAACACCATGTACAGCGCCGCCGCGGACAGCCCGCCGATGACGCCGAGCAGCGCCTCCACGGCGATGAACGTGATCGCCGCGTGCGCCAGCAACGGCTTGACCAGCAGGGCGCCCACGCCCAGCGCGGCGATGTAGCCCGCCACGATCAGTGAGGTGGCGACGATGCCGCCGCCGTCGAGGCTGGCCGACAGCGTCAGCAGCGCCAGTTCGTAGATGATGCCGCAGGCCGCGCACGCCGCCACGGCCGCCAACAGCAGCGCCCGCCACCGCCCCGACGCCGCCGCGGCCGGCGCCGCCGGAGGCGTGTCCACATCGCCCGCTGATCTGACGGAGCTCATGACACCGCCGCGGCGGTCACCCCTCCCACGGCGAGCAGTATCAGCGCCACCGCGAACGAGCCGGGATGCAGCACCTGCTCGTCGATGTGCTCGTGGAAACTGCCCGGGATCAGCAGATGCATTGCGAGCAGCGCTATTCCGAGCAAAATCACGCCCATCAACCCATACACCGCCACGCCGAGTAGTCCCTGGCCCAGCTGGCTGTAGCTGTTGGCGATCGCGGTGATGATGACGACGGTCAGCGCGATGTACATCGCGCCCGCGACGATGACGGCGTTGGGGCGGCGGTCGATGAACACCAGCTGGCGCAGCTTTCCCGGGGTCAGCACGTCGACCACGTAGAACCCGACGAGCAGGACGGCCATGCCCACGACGAAGTACAGGATCGTCGCGACCGCGCCTTTCAGGACGGGATTGAGGTCGACGGTTCCGATGTCGACGGCGAGGTACATGGTTGTCTCCTTTTGTGGTGCCATCACTTGGTTCCGCCCGGGCCGCCGGGGCTGCCCCCGGAACCACCCGACGGGGAGCCGGGCGTGAATCCGGGACCGAGGAAGATGAACGCGCCGTGGCTGTAGCCGGCGCTCAGCGACTCGACGCGGATGCTGCACGGGTAGGTGCCGTCGGGCCCGACGATCACGATGTTGTTGGCATAACGCAGGTATTCGGTGTTGCCGTTGTCGGCGCGCGCCTCGGGTCGCGCATACGCGACGAGCGTGTCGGCCGTCTGCCGTGGGGATCCGGTGCACTGGTAGCGCGTGCCGTTCACGTCGTGCGCGTACTCGTGATAGTGGCCCGCGACGTATGACGCGATGTTCTTCTGCAGCAAGATGATTCCGATCAGCAGACACACCACGGCGCCCGCTGCCAGCAAGCCGGCGAGCACGAACAGGCGGGTCCGGCTCACGGTTGCCACCGGCTCGCCGTGTGAACCACGGTCCCGCCGGAGCCGGCCGGATGCCCCGGGTACAGATGCCAGGTCTGCCAACGCCATCCGGCGCCGTCGGGCTCGGCGGCCAGCACGGTCAGCGCGGCGTCGTCGCCCGGGAAGGTGCCGCCGAGCCAGCCGGCCCGTCGGGCGCAGCGGCCGCGCAGGTCGTGCGCGAGGCGGCGGAAGTCCGCCTCGCCGCGGGCGTCGGTGCGCGATCGCAGGCGGTAGCCGGGCACGTCGGTGCGCTCGGGCAGTTCGGCCCCGAGATTGCGTGCCGTGCAAGAGATTTCCTCGGAGAACCGCCCCGCGGCGTGCTCGACCGCAACGACGTGCGACGCGCCGAGCACCCCGAGCAGCAGCGCCCCCGCGCCGCCGGGATGATCCAGGCGGCAGGTGGCCAGCGGCGCGGGGACCGGCGCGTTGAGCGCGAGCCCCAGCCGCTCCCCGGATACGTCCGCCGGGCTCACGGCGAGCTGATGAAGAGGCACCGGCCTGACCTCGTGCGCGCTAGGCGGGGCTGGGCGGGGGCGCCGCGTACACGGTGAGTTCGCCGGGTGACACGGACTTGCCCGTCGACACCTCCCAGGGCATGTCCGCTGCCCAGCGCTCGAAGGAGAGCAGGACCGTCTCGTCCTCATTGGTGCAGTCGACGAATTCCATCTCACCGCCGGCCGGCAGCCCGGTGGTGCCTTCGGTCGTGTACGAGGCGCGGCCGCGTTCGGATTCGTGAAACATCAGGCCGTCGACGACGTAGGGGTCGCCGGGCCGCAGCGGCACATCCTTGCGAGTGACCCACATCGCCAGTTCCAGCCGCCCGTCGTCGTCCTCGACGCTGAACCAGATCGGCTGGTCGCCGCCCTCGAGCAGATGTTCCCACCAGACGAACGGCCCCTCGCGGAAGGTGACCGATCCGCGCACGATGTAGTCGGTGCCGCCGTAGCTGACGATGGCGCCGGGGCCGAGTTGGCGCGGGCCGAACTGCGGCATCGCGTCCGACGCGAGCGGATCCGGACGGCCGCGCTCGGCCGGTTGCTTGGGGCGCCGCAAAGCGATGACGAGCACCACGATGGACGCGATGAACAGCACGATGGCGAGAATGACCAGCAGAGAACCCACGCGAAGCCTCCCGTTGCCACACTGCTTGAGCGAACGTGGGCTAAAGCTAACAGCTTTTTCGTGGGTTCGGCGCTAACCTCGCGGCCCGGGAATCGGCCCGGAATCGGGGTAGCCGCCGCGTGTCGCACCCGGGACGCGTCGGTGCCGGCCGCTAGGGTATCGAACAGCTGTTCTATTACTAGGTGGGAGCGGGTAATGCGGGTGATGGGCGTCGACCCCGGCCTGACCCGGTGCGGGCTGTCGGTGGTCGAGAGCGGGCGGGGGCGCACCGTCGTCGCGCTCGACGTCGACGTGGTGCGCACGCCGTCGGACGCGCCGCTCGCCGAGCGGCTGCTGCAGATCAGCGACGCCGTCGAGCATTGGCTGGCCACGCATAAGCCCGACGTCGTGGCCGTCGAGCGCGTGTTCTCCCAGCTGAACGTGTCGACGGTGATGGGCACCGCCCAGGCCGGCGGCGTGGTCGCGCTGGCGGCGGCCAAGCGCGGCATCGACGTGCACTTCCACACCCCCAGCGAGGTCAAGGCCGCGGTCACCGGCAACGGCACGGCCAACAAGGCCCAGGTCACCGCGATGGTCACCAGAATCCTTGCGCTGCAAGCCAAACCGACGCCGGCGGACGCGGCCGACGCTCTCGCGCTGGCAATCTGTCATTGCTGGCGGGCGCCGATGATCGCCCGGATGGCGGCCGCCGAAGCGCTGGCCGCCGAGCAGCGGCAGAAGTATCAGGCCAAGCTGAAAGCCGCCCGATGATCGCCGCGGTGCGCGGCGAGGTGCTCGAGGTGGCGCTCGATCACGTGGTGATCGAGGCCGCCGGCGTCGGCTACCGGGTGAACGCGACGCCGTCGACGCTGTCGACGCTGCGGACCGGGACCGAGGCGCGGCTGATCACCGCGATGATCGTCCGCGAGGATTCGATGACGCTGTACGGCTTCACCGACACCGACACCCGCGACCTGTTTTTGACCCTGCTGTCGGTGTCAGGGGTGGGGCCGCGGCTGGCGATGGCGACCCTGGCCGTGCACGACGCCGGCGCGCTGCGGCAGGCGCTGCACGACAGCGACGTCACCGCGCTGACCCGGGTGCCCGGGATCGGCAAACGCAGCGCCGAACGGATGGTTCTGGAGCTGCGGGACAAGGTGGGCGTGGCCGGTGCCGGGGCGGCCCCCGCGGGCACGGCCGTCAACGGCCACGCGGTCCGCGGCCCGGTGGTGGAGGCCCTGGTCGGCCTTGGGTTCGCCGTCAAGCAGGCCGAGGAAGCCACCGACAAGGTACTGGCCGCCGAGCAGGACGCGACCACCTCCGGTGCGCTGCGCGCCGCCCTGTCACTGCTGGGTAAGTCCCGATGACCTCCACCGACGACGACTGGTCCGACCGCGACGTCTCGGGCGCGCTGGCGCCCGGCGAGGGCGATATCGACGTCAGCCTGCGGCCGCGCTCGCTGCGGGAGTTCATCGGCCAGCCGCGGGTGCGCGAACAGCTGCAGCTCGTCATCGAGGGGGCCAAGAACCGCGGCGGCACACCGGATCACATCCTGCTGTCCGGCCCGCCGGGGCTGGGGAAGACATCGCTGGCCATGATCATCGCGGCCGAGCTCGGCTCCTCGTTGCGGCTGACGTCGGGGCCCGCGCTGGAGCGCGCCGGGGATCTGGCGGCGATGCTGTCCAATCTCGTCGAGCACGACGTGTTGTTCATCGACGAGATCCACCGCATCGCGCGGCCCGCCGAGGAGATGCTCTACCTGGCGATGGAGGACTTCCGGGTCGACGTGGTCGTCGGCAAGGGCCCGGGGGCGACGTCGATCCCGCTGGAGGTGGCGCCGTTCACCCTGGTCGGCGCCACCACCCGGTCCGGCGCGCTGACCGGCCCGCTGCGCGATCGCTTCGGCTTCACCGCGCACATGGACTTCTACGAGCCCGCCGAGCTGGAGCGGGTGCTGGCCCGCTCCGCCGGGATTCTGGGCATCGAACTCGGCGGCGACGCGGCCGAGGAGATCGCCCGCCGCTCGCGGGGCACGCCACGGATCGCCAACCGGCTGTTGCGCCGGGTGCGGGACTTTGCCGAGGTGCGCGCCGACGGCGTGATCACCCGCGACGTCGCCAAGTCCGCGCTGGCGGTCTACGACGTCGACGAACTGGGGCTGGACCGGCTGGACCGGGCGGTGCTCTCGGCGCTGACCCGCAGCTTCGGCGGCGGGCCGGTCGGGGTATCGACGCTGGCGGTGGCGGTCGGCGAGGAGGCGACCACCGTCGAGGAGGTGTGCGAGCCGTTCCTGGTCCGCGCCGGCATGGTGGCCCGGACCCCGCGCGGCCGGGTGGCCACCGCCCAGGCGTGGACGCACCTGGGCATGGCGCCGCCCCCCGGGGCCGCCGGCCTCGGCCAGCCCGGCCTGTTCGAATAGCCACAGCAAACAGTCGCCCGGCCTTGTCGGGTTACTTCGCGGCGGCGTGGGTAACCAACCTCACAGCAGTAACGCCTCGTGAAGGAGACTGAAGATGAGGAACAGGCGCCATGACTACGAAAGCCCGCGCGCGATGTACATGCCGCGTACCCGCGGCGCGCTGACCGGGCTACTCCTGATTCTGTTGGGTGCTTGGGGTGCACTGGTTCCGTTCTTCGGCCCCAACATCGACTGGGCCTACGCCGCGGACCCCGCGTGGACCTGGACGGCGGCCAAAGGCTGGCTCGAAGTGCTTCCCGGTGCCGCCGCCGCGGTGGGCGGCCTGCTGGTCCTGCTCTCCGGCAACCGCGCGAACGCCGTCTTCGGCGGCTGGCTGGCGGTCCTGGGCGGCGCCTGGTTCGTCGTCGGACGCGCCTTCGCCCCGACGCTGGGCATTGGGGACGTCGGTCAGCCGACGGCCGCCGCGGACCTGAAGCGGGCCCTGCTCGAGGTCACCTACTTCACCGGTCTCGGCGCCCTGATCGTGTTCCTGGGCGGGGCGGCCGTGGCGCGCCTGGCCGTTCGGCACGCGCGCGACGTCGTGGTTACCCAGCCCGCGCCCGCGGCGGCCGATGCCGTGCCGGCGGCCCAACCCGCCATGTATGACGAGACGGGCGGCATGTCGGCCGCGCCGACGGACGCGGTGGCGGCCGACGCAACGCCTCGGGGACGCGGCGGGCGTGGCCTGTTCCACCGGCGCCCCGGCGGGGGTCTGTTCCACCGCCACCACCACGCCGGCGTCTAGGACGCCGGTCAGCAACGCTAAACGGCACCGGCAGCCCTTGGCTGCCGGTGCCTTTTTGCGCCAAGGTAGATCGAGCAACCGCACCGGCCAGGAGGACGCGATGATCACGACCGCGCTGCTGTTCGCCGCGCTGGCGGCGTTACTGCACGTCTACATCTTTGTGATGGAATCGTTGACCTGGACCTCGCCGCGCACACGCGCCACCTTCGGCACCACCCCCGCGGAAGCCGAGACCACCAAGCTGCTCGCCTTCAACCAAGGCTTCTACAACTTGTTCCTCGCCATCGTCACCGTCATCGGCATCGCCGTAATTGCGTTGGGACACACCGATGTTGGCGCGGGACTGGTTTTCGCCGGCATCGGATCGATGGCCGCGGCCGCGGTGGTGCTGCTGGTGTCCGCACCCGACAAGGGGCGGGCCGCGCTCGCCCAGGGCACCTTCCCGGCGATGGCGATCGTGCTGCTGTTGCTCGGCCTTCAGTAGTAACACCAGTCTCACCAGCCACAATAATCACCGCCAGCGGTTGGCTTTCGTTTGCCGCGTGGGTTACTAGTGGAAGTCGCCGGGTACCCATCTCGAGCCGGAAATAGGCCCGGTATTCAACGAGGGGATGTCATGAAATACGCAGAAGACGGCCGAACCCGCGGGCTGAGCATGCCGCGCTCGCGAGGCGCGGTCAGCGGATTGCTCCTGGTCATTCTGGGAGCCTGGGGGGCGTTAATACCGTTTGTCGGTCCACACTTCAACTTCGCCTACACGCCGGACCGAAACTGGGCATGGAGCTCGGCCCGGGGCTGGCTGGAGGTCGCCCCGGGCGCGGCCACCGCGATTGGCGGCCTGCTTCTGATCGTTGCCGGCAACCGTATCGCCGCGATGTTGGGCGGGTGGCTGGCCGTACTGGCCGGTGCCTGGTTCGTGGTGGGCGGGCAGGTCGCGCCCCTGCTGGGAATCGGCTCCGCCGGCGACCCGATCGCCGCGACCGACCGCAAGCGCGCGGTGCTCGAGGTCACCTACTTCTCGGGCCTGGGAGCGCTGATCATCTTCGTGGGTGGCGTCGTGTTGGCGCGCACCGCCGTACGCCTGGCGCGCGACGTTCAGCCGGTGGCGCCGGCCACCACGGGCACACCCGCCGTTGAGCCGTACCGGGATTCGGTTTACGAGCAGCCGGCCGAGGTCTCCTCGGGTGCGCTGACCAAGCCGCGCGCGTCGTCTGACCCCGAACCAAAGCGGGGATGGCGGCGCCACCGCGCAGGTGCGGGATCGGGGGGTAACGCCGCGTATCTGCGTTGGCCACACCCGCAGCAGTAGTCAGCACACCGAAACAAGTCGCCCAGCCCCAAAAGGGCTGGGCGACTTGCTGTTCAGCTCACGTCAGAGCAGACCGAGCAACTCCAGGTTCGTGATGTACTTGACGATCACCGGCGCCGACACATGCGGAATGTCTTTGTCGGGGCCGATTTTCGCCTCTTGCACCGCCGCGCGGAACACCTCGGTGGGCGCCATCGAGCCGTTGATCGGCTTCTCCGGCGTCTGGTAGTTGTGCAACAGCGGCAGCAGCGAGTACTGACGCTGCCGATCCGGCAGGGCCCGCAGCGACGTCTGGAACCGGCGCAGCCACTCGGAGTAATCGGCGATGCGCTCGATCGAATACCCGGCCTCGACCAGCCAGTCGATGTACTCGTCCAGGCCGATGCCGTCGTCGTAGGGGTTCATCACGTGGTACGTCTGGAAGCCGGTGTCGCTGTCGGTGATCTGGGTCCCCAGCGTCGAGATCGCCGCGGCGATGAACTCGACCGGCAGGCCGTCGTAGTGCGCCCGCTGCCGGTTGCCGTCGGCATCTAGTTCGTAGAACGACCCGGGCGCGATACCGGTGGCGACCAGGCTCAGCATCAGCCGGGTGAACATGTCCGGCAGGTTGAGCTGTCCGGCGTAGGTGGTGTCGGCCAGGATCATGTCGCAGCGGAACACCGAAACCGGCAGGCCGCACAGGTCGTGCGCCTCGCGCAGCAACACCTCGCCGGCCCACTTGCTGTTGCCGTAGCCGTTGGCGTAGTTGTCGTTGATCGCGCGGGTCGCGCTGATCTGCCGGATGTCGGCGTTCTCGACGAACTCACCCGGCTGGATCTGGTCGCCCACGCCGATCGTCGACACGTAGGTGTACGGCTTCTGCTTGGACGTCAGCGCGATCCGGATCAGCTCCGCGGTGCCCAGGGCGTTGGGGCCGAACAGCTCGCTGTAGGGCAGCACGTGGTTCACCAGCGCGGCGGGGTCGACGATGACGTCGACGGTGTCGGCCAGTCGTTGCCAGGTCTGCTGGTCAAGGCCGAGGTTGGCCTCGCCCTTGTCGCCGGCGATGACCTCCAAGTGGTCGGCGGCCAGCTGCTGGTAGTGCGCCAGCAGTTTGGGGTCGCCGCTGTCGAAGGTCTTGTCCAGCCGGGCGCGCGCCTCCTCATCGGACTTTGCCCGCACCAGGGCGATGACCTTGCCGTCGACCATGTCCATCCGCTCGAGCCAGTCCAGCGCCAAGTAGCGGCCCAAAAAGCCGGTCGCGCCGGTCAGCAGCACGGTGCGCACCTCGGTGGCCGGCTTGGGCAAGGTGGGCGCGGCGGCCAGGGTCGCCTCGTCGAGGAACTTGTCGAGCGTGAGGTCACTGGCGTGCACCGTGGTCGCGCCGCGACCGTGCACGGCGGCGAACGTCGGCCGCTTGGAGCCCTGCCGCTCGGCCTCGATGTAGGCGGCGATGGCCGCCAGGTCGTTGGCCGGGCTGACGATGACACCCACCGGCACATCGACGTCGAAGATCTCGCGCAGCAGGTTCCCGAAGGTCAACGCCGACAACGAGTCTCCACCCAGATCGGTGAAGTGGGCATCCCCGGACAGATCGCCGGCCGAAGCCCCCAGCATGGCGGCCGCGGCCCGGCCCACGGTCTGCAGCACCGGCGCCGCCGCGCCGCTGCGGCGCAGTTCGGCCAACTCGTTGGCCTGTCCCGCGGCCAGATCGGCGTAGATCTGCTCGAGCCGATCCCCGTAGTGCGCCTTGAGCTTTGGCCACGCCAGCTTGCGAATACCGGTCAGCAGACCGTTTTCCAGGGTGAACGGCGTGGTCTCGATGATGAAGTCACGCGGCACCTCGTAAGACTGCAGGCCGGTCTCCTTGGCGACCTTCTGCAGCGAGTCGGCGATCTTGGGCTTGAGTGCCTCAACGGCGTTGTCCGCCAACGCCTCTTCGGTCGGCACCACGACGGCCAGCAGGTAGGGCTGGGCGCTGTTGCCGTAGACATAGATCTGGCGGATCAGCGGGCTGTTGCCGAACACCGCCTCCAGCTTGGCCAGGGTGACGAACTCGCCCTGCGCGAGCTTGAGCACGTTGTTGCGGCGGTCGACGTACACCAGCCGGTCCGGCGCGATCTCGGCGAACACGTCACCGGTGCGGTAGTAGCCGTCGTCGTCGAAAACGTTGGCGGTGGTCTCGGCCCGCTTGTAGTAACCGGGGAACATGTTCTCGGTGCGCAGCAACAGCTCACCGCGCGGATGCGGGCGGTCGGTGCTGAAGTAGCCCAGATCCGGAACGTCGACCAGCTTGTAGTCGATGACCGGCGGACGCTGAATCTCCCCGTCGAACAACACCATTCCGGCCTCGGTGGAGCCGTAGCCGTCCAGCAGGTGCATCTGCAGCAGTGACTCGGCCCACGTCTTGAGCTCCGGCGAGGTGGGCGCCGAACCTGTCATCGCGAAGATGAACCGCCCACCCAGCAGGTACTGGCGCTGTTCTTCCAACACCGCAGCTTCGACCGCTTCGCGATCTCCGCCCTCGGCCAGCCGCCGCTCGACCTGGCGCTGGAATTCACCGAACAGTGTCTCCCAGATGCGGGGGACGAAGTTCATCTCGGTGGGCCGCACCAACTCGAGGTCCTCGAGCAGGGTGGACAGGTCACTACGGGCGGCGAAGTACGCAGTACCGCCATTGCCCAACGTGCCGTAGAGGATGCCGCGCCCCATGACGTGGCTCATCGGCATGAAGTTGAGGGTGATCGACGCGGCGCTCTCGCCGAACCAGTTCTTGCTGCCGCGGCGCCACATCTTGCCGACGTTGCTCTGCGGGTACATCGCGCCCTTGGGCGCGCCGGTGCTGCCTGAGGTGTAGATCAGCAGGGCCAGCGAGTCTTCGTCGCTCGCCGGCAGCTCGACGGCCGGCAGGTCCTTGCCCCGCCGCAGCACGTCGGCGAGCGCCTCGACCACGACGCCGGCATCGGCCAACCGCCCGGCGGCGCTCTCCACGGCCTCGCGCTGGTCGTCGACCTCGGGCTGGTAGTCGAACACGACCAGCTTGCCGGGCACGTGGTCGCCGGCCAGGATCAGCTCCACGGCGTCGGGCAGCTGGTTGACGCTGGAGGCGATCAGGCTGGGCTCGGTCTCGGCGACGATCGGTTGCAGCGACGAGATCGCCGCGCTGGTCTGCAGCGGCACCGACACTGCCCCGATGGTGCCCAGGGCGATGTCGATGGTGGCGTAGTCAACGCTGTTGAAGCCGAGCACGCAGACGCGGTCGCCGGGGCGCACCGCGTCGCCGGCCCAGCCGCGGCCGAGGGCTGAAACCCGGTTGCCGAGTTCGCCATACGTGATGGTCTCGAAGCGGGGGAGCAGCTCGGCGGTCGTCCGTCCGGTCTTGGCGTCGGTGACGAACTCCACCGCGCGCTGCGCCAGTGCCGGGCGGTCGGCGTAGCCGTCCAGCACGGTCCGGATGATCTGCGGCAGCCGCAGCCCGGGCGCTTCGGTGGCGGCGGTGATGGCCGGGTCCGGCCGGGCGGCGGCGAACTGGGGGTCGTTGGCGATGAGTTCCTCGATGCGACGGTCGAGTTGTTCGTCATGAATGGCAGTCGACATAAACAGATCCCTTGCGAATGAAAGATAACGAGTCAATAAGCGCGTCGGCGCTGACACATAGAACGTTAGCTAAAGTAACGGTATTCCACCATGATACGGCCTGTGGCGTGGTTGTGAGATTGCCCACGAGGGCGGGGGTGTTACAGGTCGCGCAACAACCCGCTCAGGATGTCGATGCCCTCGGCCAGCAGTTCGTCGCCGATCGTCAGCGGGGGCAGCAGCCGGATGATGTTGCCGAACATGCCGCAGGTCAGGACGATGACGCCGGCCGCCTGGGCGGCGACAGTGAGCCGCTGGGTCAGCTCCTTGTCGGGCTCGGCGGTCCCCGACTTCACCAATTCGATCGCGATCATGGCGCCCCGGCCGCGGACGTCACCGATCCGGTCGTCGCCGGCCTGCAGCCGCAGCAGCGGTTCGGTGATCAGCCGTTCCAGCCGCTGGGCCCGTTCGACCAAGCCGTCGCTCTCGATCGTCTCGATCGTGGCCAGCGCCGCCGCGCAGGCCAGGGGGTTTCCGCCGAAGGTGCCGCCCAGGCCGCCGACGTGCGGCGCGTCCATGATGTTGGCCCGGCCGGTGACCGCCGACAGGGGCAGCCCGTCAGCGATGGCTTTGGCGGTGCAGATCAAGTCGGGCTCGATGCCCTCGTGTTCGCAGGCGAACATGGCGCCCGACCGCGCGAACCCGGTTTGCACCTCGTCGGCGATGAACACCACGTCGTTTCTGCGGCACCAGTCCAGCAGGGTGGGCAGGAATCCCTCGGCCGGGACGATGAACCCGCCTTCGCCCTGGATCGGTTCGATGAGGAGGGCGGCGAGGTTGTCGGCGCCGATCTGGCTGTCGATGACCCGGATGGCCCGCGCGGCGGCCTTTTCCCCGTCGGTGGCCAGTTCCTTGTCGATCAGGCCGTCCCGATAGGGGTAGGACAGCGGCGCCCGGTAGACCTCGGGCGCGAACGGGCCGAAGCCGGCCTTGTAGGGCATGGATTTCGCGGTCAGCGCCATCGTCAGGTTCGTGCGGCCGTGGTAAGCGTGGTTGAACGCCACCACGGCGGACTTGCGCGTGTAGGCGCGCGCGACCTTGACGGCGTTCTCGACGGCCTCGGCGCCGGAATTGAACAGCACCGAGCGCTTCTCGCCGGAGCCCGGGGTGATCCGATTGAGGGTTTCGGCGACGGCGACATACGACTCGTACGGCGTCACCATGAAGCACGTGTGGGTGAACTCGGCGACCTGCGCGCGCACCGCCTCGACCACCCGGGGCGCCGAGTTGCCGATGGTCGTCACCGCGATGCCGGAGCCGAGGTCGATGAGGCGGTTGCCGTCGACGTCCTCGATGATGCCGCCGCCGGCGCGGGCCACGAAGACCGGGACGGAGACGTTGACCGAGTGCGACACCGCCGCCGCCCGGCGTTTGCTCAGCTCCAGCGAGACCGGGCCGGGGATCTCGGTGACCAGTTGGCGAGTCTGCTCGAGGCTGGCCACCACGTACTCCTCCCCGCGGCGCGCGTGTCACGCCGCGCTGAAAGCCTATCGAGCTTGCCACCGGCGGGCACTGGTTGCACCGCGGCGGTCGGCGACGGCCCGCGGCCTGCCAGACTAGACGGGCACACTGGACCGTGACGAGGTGCGCGACGCTCGAGTCGGACCGGCACCTTCCACTCGAAATACCCCGAAAATCACGAAGAAAGACGGGCGCGCCCATGGAGAGTTTGATCCTGTTCCTGCCGTTCCTGCTCATCATGGGCGGGTTCATGTACTTCGCGTCGCGGCGCCAGAAGCGCGCGATGCAGGCCACCATCGACCTGCACGAGTCCTTGACCCCGGGCGACCGGGTGCACACCACGTCGGGCCTGCAGGCGACCGTCGTCGCGATCACCGACGACACCGTCGACCTCGAGATCTCGCCCGGCGTGGTGACCACCTGGATGAAGCTGGCGATCCGCGACCGGATCCTGCCCGACGACGACGAGGATCTGGTCGACGAGGACGCCGCCGCCGACGAGGGCTCGATCGCCAAGGATTCCTGACGCCGATATTCCGGGGGAGGACGGCTTGCGCGACGGGCTTCTCGGGGCCACGTAGGCTTTTCTAGGCTCTGTCCGGGGTAAGTAACCGATTCTCGAGGAGATAGAAGGAACGTGGCATCGTCTTCGGCGCCGGTGCACCCTGCCCGCTACCTGTCGGTCTTCTTGGTGTTGCTCATCGGCGTCTACCTGCTGGTGTTCCTCACCGGCGACAAGCGGGCCGCCCCCAAGCTCGGGATCGACCTGCAGGGCGGCACCCGCGTGACGCTGACCGCGCGCACACCGGACGGCTCGCGTCCCAGTCGCGAGGCGCTGGCGCAGGCGCAGCAGATCATCGGCGCCCGGGTCAACGGGCTCGGCGTCTCGGGTTCGGAGGTCGTCGTCGACGGCGACAACCTGATCATCACGGTCCCGGGCAACGACGGCAATGAGGCCCGCAACCTGGGCCAGACGGCCCGGCTGTACATCCGTCCGGTGCTCAACTCGATGCCGGCCCAAAGCGCCGAGCCCAAGCCCCCGGCGCGCCAGCCCGCGGGGGGCCAGCCGGCGCCCAACGGCCAGCCCGCGCCCGCTGAACCCGTGCCGGGCGGCCAGCCCGCGCCGGGCGGTCAGCCCGCCCCGGGCCAGCCGGCTCCGCCGGCGGGCCAGCCCGCACCCGGCGGCAAGCCGGGCGCGCAGCCCCGGCCTTACCCGCAGGAACCGCCGCCGGTGCCCAGCCCCGCGCCTCCCGCACCCGCTCCGGCCCCCGGTGCCCCGGCGCCCGCGCCAGCCGCCCCTGCCGGGGAGGCGCCGCCGGCCGAGGCGCCCGCCCAGCCGGACCCGCGCAAGGACCTCGCAGAGCGCATCGCCGACGAGAAGAAATGGCGGCAGAGCACCCGGCAGGGCATTCAATTTTTGGCCCTGCAGTTCCAGGCGACGCGCTGCGACAAAGAAGACATCCTGGCCGGCAACGACGACCCCACCCAGCCGTTGATCACCTGCTCGACCGACCACAAGGTGGCCTACCTGCTGGGGCCGTCCATCGTCAGCGGTGATCAGATCCAGGACGCCACCTCGAGCCAGAACCAGCGCGGCATCGGCTACGTCGTCGACCTTCAGTTCAAGTCCGCGGCGGCCAACACCTGGGCGGACTTCACCGCCGCCCATATCGGCACCCAGACGGCGTTCACGCTCGACTCTCAGGTCGTCAGCGCCCCGATGATCCAAGAAGCCATCCCCGGCGGGCGCACCCAGATCAGCGGTGGCGACCCGCCGTTCACCGCGGCGACCGCCAAGCAGCTGGCCAACGTCCTGAAATACGGTTCGCTGCCGTTGTCGTTCGAGGCGTCGGAAGCCCAAACCGTCTCGGCGACATTGGGTTTGACGTCGCTGCGCGCGGGGCTGATCGCCGGCGCGATCGGCCTGATCCTGGTGCTGCTGTATTCGCTGCTCTATTACCGGGTGCTGGGACTGCTCACGGCGCTGTCGCTGGCCGCTTCGGGCGCAATGGTTTTCGCGATCCTGGTGATCCTGGGCCGCCAGATCAACTACACCCTGGACCTGGCGGGCATCGCGGGTCTGATCATCGGTATCGGTACCACCGCCGACTCCTTCGTAGTCTTCTTCGAACGCATCAAAGACGAGATCCGCGAAGGGCGTTCGTTCCGGTCAGCGGTGCCTCGAGGGTGGACGCGGGCGCGGAAGACGATCGTGTCGGGCAACGCGGTCACCTTCCTGGCCGCCGCGGTGCTGTACGCGCTGGCGATCGGACAGGTGAAGGGCTTCGCATTCACGTTGGGCCTCACCACGATCCTTGACCTGGTGGTGGTGTTCCTGGTGACCTGGCCGCTGGTCTACCTGGCCTCCAAGTCACCGACGTTGGCGAAACCCGCGTACAACGGCCTGGGCGCGATCCAGCAGGTCGCCCGCGAACGCCGGGGTTCGTCGCAGGTCAAGACGGGACGGGGATGACGTGATGGCCTCCAAAGACGCGACCGAGATCACCGAAACCTCGGAAGGCACAACCGAATTGACCGACAGCGCCGCCGGGGCGCCGCACCATAGCTTCCTGTCGCGCCTCTACACCGGCACCGGTGCGTTCGAGGTTGTCGGACGGCGGCGGCTGTGGTTCGGCATCAGCGGCGCGATTGTGGCGGCCGCGCTGTTGAGCATTGTGTTGCGCGGCTTCAGCTTCGGCATCGACTTCAACGGCGGCACGACGGTGTCGATGCCGGCCGACGGGGCGCACGGCATGGTGCAGACCTCCCAAGTCCAAGACGTGTTCCGCAAGACCCTGGGCAACGATGCGGAATCGGTGGTCGTCGTCGGCAACGGCGCGGCGGCGACCGTGCAGATTCGTTCCGAGACGCTGTCCAACGACCAGACGGCCAAGTTGCGCAACGCGTTGTTCGACGCGTTCGGACCCAAGGGCCCCGACGGCAAACCCAGCAAGCAGGCCATCAGCGACTCGGCGGTCTCCGAGACCTGGGGTGACCAGATCACCATGAAGGCGCTGTTCGCCCTGGTGGTGTTTTTGGCGCTGGTCGGCGTGTACATCACGGTCCGCTACGAGCGGTACATGACCTTGGCCGCGATCGCGGCGATGTTCTTCGACCTGGCCGTGACCGCCGGCGTGTACTCGCTGGTCGGATTCGAGGTCACCCCGGCCACGGTCATCGGCCTGCTGACGATCCTCGGTTTCTCCCTCTACGACACCGTCATCGTGTTCGACAAGGTCGAGGAGAACACCCACGGCTTCCAGCACAAGCCCAAGCGCACCTTCGCCGAAGAGGCCAACCTGGCGATCAACCAGACGTTCATGCGGTCGATCAACACCAGCCTCATCGGCGTGCTGCCGGTGCTGGCGCTGATGGTCGTGGCGGTGTGGCTGCTGGGTGTGGGCACCCTGAAGGACCTGGCGCTGGTGCAGCTGATCGGCATCATCGTCGGCACCTACTCCTCGATCTTCTTCGCCACCCCGCTGCTGGTCAGCATGCGGGAACGCACCGAGCTGGTGCGCACCCACACCCGCCGCGTCCTGCGGCGGCGCGCCGGGGGTGCCCGCGCGGGCGCCGAGAACGCCCTGGGCGCCAACGACGCTGACGACACTGCCGACGAGGCCGCCGGGGACACCGAAGCGA
This sequence comes from Mycobacterium marseillense, assembly GCF_010731675.1. Lineage (NCBI taxonomy): Bacteria > Bacillati > Actinomycetota > Actinomycetes > Mycobacteriales > Mycobacteriaceae > Mycobacterium > Mycobacterium marseillense. The sequence goes on along the minus strand of NZ_AP022584.1, from coordinate 1,902,498 downwards.
CCGCCGGCGAGGCGTCGAAGCCGTCAGGGCCGTCCAAGCCCGCGCCGAACAAGCCTGCGCCGGGGGCACGTCCCGTGCGGCCGACCGGGACCCGTCGTCCCACCGGCAAGCGGAACGTCGGCCGGCGGTAGGCGCGATGGCCGCCAGGTACCGGGAAACTGGGGCCGATCGTGGCGCGCTAACCGTCCGGCCGAACATCGCGCTGTGGATCAGCGCCGGGCTGGCGGTGGTGCTGGCCGCGGGCTTTTTGATGACCGCGTGCTCCGGTAGCGCCGCCTCCGAGGTCGATTACGTGGTCGACGGCCCGCTGAACACCTACAACACCAACACCGTCGCCGGCGCCGCCTCGGCCGGGGCGCAGGCATTCGCCCGCACACTCACCGGGTTCAGCTACCACGGCCCCGGCGGGCAGATCGTCGCCGACCGCGACTTCGGCACCGTCTCGGTGGTCGGCGGCACGCCGCTGGTGCTGGACTACCAGATCGCCGACAACGCCGTCTACTCCGACGGCAAGCCACTGACCTGCGACGATATCGTCCTCGCCTGGGCGGCCCAGTCCGGCCGCTTCCCGGAATTCAACGCCGCCACCCAGGGCGGCTATATCGACATCGCCAACGTCGAGTGCATCCCCGGGCAAAAGAAGGCGCGGGTGTCGTTCGTCCCGGACCGCGGTGTCGTCGACTACACCCAGCTGTTCACCGCGACCTCGCTGATGCCCTCGCACGTCATCGCCGACCAGCTCAACGTCGACGTCACCGCGGCGCTGCTCAGCCACAACGCGCCGCTGGTGCAGCAGGTCGCGAAGCTGTGGAACACGATCTGGGACCTCAAACCGGGTGTCGATCTCAAACGCTTCCCGTCGTCGGGGCCCTACAAGATCGGGTCCGTCCTGGAGGGCGGGGCGGTGGTGCTCGTCGCCAACGACCGGTGGTGGGGGCCCAGGGCCATCACCAAGCGGATCACGGTGTGGCCGCAGGGGCCCGACATCCAGGACCGCGTCAACAACCGCACGGTCGACGTGGTGGACGTCGCCGCGGGCTCGTCGGGAACGCTGGCCACGCCCGACAACTACGAGCGCTCGGACGCGCCGTCGGACGGCATCGAGCAGCTGATCTTCGCCCCGCAGGGGCCGCTTTCGGCGCCCAAGGCGCGCCGGGCCGTCGCGCTGTGCACGCCGCGCGACGCGCTGGCCCACGACGCGGGGACACCGATCGCCAATTCACGCCTGAGCCCCGCCGGCGACGACGCGGTCACCGCGGCCGACGGGGCCACCGAGGCCGGCCCGTTCCGCAAGGCGGACCCGGTCGCCGCCCGCAACGCGCTGGGCGGCGCGCCGCTGGCGGTGCGGATCGGCTACCAGGGGCCCAACGCGCGGCTCGCGGTCAACGTCGGCGTCATCACCAAATCGTGCGCCGCGGCCGGTATCACCGTCACCGGCGTCACCCTGGACGCCTCGGGCCCGCAGGCGCTCCGGGACGGGAAGATCGACGCGTTGCTGGCCAGCACGGGCGGCGCGACCGGCAGCGGCTCGACGGGGTCCTCGGCGCTGGACGCGTACGCCCTGCACACCGGCAACGGCAACAACCTGTCCGGATACAGCAATCCCCAGGTCGACGGCGCGATCGGGGCGCTGGCGGTGTCCGCCGATGCCGCCGAGCGCGTCAGGCTGCTGGCCGAAACCGCGCCGATACTCTGGGGCGACATGCCGACCCTGCCGTTGTACCGGCAGCAGCGCACGTTGCTGATGTCCAAGAAGATGTACGCGGTGAGCAACAACCCGACCCGGTGGGGCGTGGGCTGGAACATGGACCGATGGGCCCTGGTGCAGTGAGGTTGCCGTGACGAATGTCGGCGGGCGGACGCCCGTGGCCGAGCTGATCGCGTCGCTGACGCGCAAGGTGGCCGACTTCCCCCAGCCGGGGATCCAGTTCAAGGACCTCACCCCGGTGTTCGCCGACGCGACGGCGATGACGGCGATCACCGGCGCGGTGGCCGAGCTCGCGTCGGGCGCCGATCTGGTGGCCGGCATCGAGGCCCGGGGCTTTTTGGTGGCCGCGGCCGTCGCCGACCGGCTGCGGACGGGCGTGCTGGCCATCCGCAAGGCCGGGAAATTGCCGCCGCCGGTGCACGCCGAGCGGTACGACCTGGAATACGGCACCGCGACGCTGGAGATCCCCGGCGAGGGCATCGACCTGCGCGGACGCAACATCGTGATCGTCGATGACGTGCTGGCCACCGGCGGCACCCTGGCCGCATCCGCACGGCTGCTCGAGCGCGCCGGGGCGAACGTGGTGGCGGCGGCGGTGCTGTTCGAACTCGGCGGGCTGGGCGGCCGGGACGCGGTCGCACCGTTGCCGGTGCACAGCCTGATGTGCGAGTAGCCCACCCACATCGGAGATATCCTCGAATTCGGAGGTGACCACACGTGGCGGATGACAACAGCGCGGCGCAAGCGCTCGACGCGCCCAAAGTCGCGGAGTCGCCAGCCATCACGCAGCCGATGGAGGCGCCGGAGCCGCCGACCGAATCCCTGAAGACGTCCAGCAGCGCGTCGCGGCGGGTCCGGGCGCGGCTGGCCCGGCGGATGACCGCGCAGCGCAGCACGCTCAACCCGGTGCTCGAGCCGCTGGTTGCGGTGCACCGGGAGATCTACCCGAAGGCGAACGTCTCGATGCTGCAGCGCGCCTTCGAGGTCGCCGACCAGCGCCACGCCACCCAGTTGCGCCACTCCGGCGACCCCTACATCACCCACCCGCTGGCGGTGGCCACCATCCTCGCCGAATTGGGCATGGACACCACGACTTTGGTGGCCGCCCTGCTGCACGACACCGTCGAGGACACCGGCTACACCCTGGACGCCTTGAGCGAGGAATTCGGGGAAGAGGTGGGCCATCTCGTCGACGGGGTGACGAAGCTGGACCGGGTGGTGCTGGGCAGCGCCGCCGAGGGCGAGACGATCCGCAAGATGATCACCGCGATGGCGCGCGATCCCCGCGTGCTGGTGATCAAGGTCGCCGACCGGCTGCACAACATGCGCACCATGCGGTTCCTGCCGCCGGAGAAGCAGGCCCGCAAGGCCCGCGAGACACTGGAAGTCATTGCGCCCCTTGCTCATCGGTTGGGGATGGCCAGCGTCAAGTGGGAATTGGAAGACCTGTCGTTCGCGATCTTGCATCCCAAGAAGTACGAGGAGATCGTCCGGCTGGTGGCGGGGCGCGCGCCGTCGCGGGACACCTACCTGGCCAAGGTGCGCGCCGAGATCGTCAGCACCTTGGGCGCGTCGAAGATCAAGGCGACGGTGGAGGGCCGCCCCAAGCACTACTGGTCGATCTACCAGAAGATGATCGTCAAGGGCCGAGACTTCGACGACATCCACGACCTGGTCGGCATCCGCATCCTGTGCGACGAGATCCGGGACTGCTATGCCGCGGTGGGCGTGGTGCATTCGCTGTGGCAGCCGATGGCCGGCCGGTTCAAGGACTACATCGCCCAACCCCGTTACGGCGTCTACCAATCGCTGCACACCACCGTCGTCGGGCCCGAGGGCAAGCCGCTGGAGGTGCAGATCCGCACCCGCGACATGCACCGCACCGCCGAATACGGCATCGCCGCGCACTGGCGCTACAAGGAGGCCAAGGGTCGCAACGGTCTTCCGCATCCGCACGCCGCCGCCGAGATCGACGATATGGCGTGGATGCGCCAGCTGCTCGACTGGCAACGGGAGGCCGCCGACCCCGGCGAGTTCCTCGAGTCGTTGCGGTATGACCTTGCGGTACAAGAGATCTTCGTGTTCACCCCCAAGGGTGACGTCATCACCCTGCCGACCGGCTCGACGCCGGTGGACTTCGCCTACGCCGTGCACACCGAGGTCGGCCACCGCTGCATCGGCGCCCGGGTCAACGGACGCCTGGTGGCGCTGGAACGCAAGCTGGAAAACGGCGAAGTCGTCGAGGTTTTCACCTCGAAGGCGGCCAACGCCGGGCCGTCGCGGGACTGGCAGCAGTTCGTGGTGTCACCGCGCGCCAAGGCCAAGATCCGGCAGTGGTTCGCCAAGGAGCGCCGCGAGGAGGCGCTCGAGGCCGGCAAGGACGCGATGGCCCGCGAGGTGCGTCGCGGCGGACTTCCCTTGCAGCGCTTGGTCAATGGCGAGACCCTGGCGGCGGTGGCCCGCGAGCTGCACTACATCGACGTGTCCGCCCTCTACACCGCGATCGGTGAGGGGCACGTGTCGGCCCGGCACGTCGTGCAGCGGCTCCTGGCCGAGATCGGCGGCATCGACCAGGCCGAGGAAGACCTCGCCGAACGCTCCACCCCGACGACCATGCTGCGGCGCCCCCGCAGCAGCGACGACGTCGGCGTCTCGGTCCCCGGCGCCCCGGGCGTGCTGACCAAGCTGGCGAAGTGCTGCACCCCGGTGCCCGGCGACCAGATCATGGGGTTCGTCACCCGCGGCGGCGGGGTCAGCGTGCACCGCACCGACTGCACCAACGCCGCCTCGCTGCAGCAGCAGTCCGAGCGCATCATCGAGGTGAATTGGGCGCCGTCGCCGTCGTCGGTGTTCCTGGTGGCCATCCAGGTCGAGGCGCTCGACCGGCACCGGCTGCTGTCGGACGTCACGCGTGTGCTGGCCGACGAGAAGGTCAACATCCTGTCCGCGTCGGTGACCACGTCCGGTGATCGAGTTGCCATCAGCCGGTTCACCTTTGAGATGGGTGACCCCAAGCACCTCGGCCACCTGCTGAACGTGGTGCGCAACGTCGAGGGTGTCTACGACGTGTACCGCGTGACGTCCGCGGCCTGAGCCGTTCGTCCCTAGCTCAGCCGCACCGAGCTGATCGTCACAGGATTGGTGGGGGCACCGCTCTGCCGGTTGCCGGCGATTCCGGCGCGGGCGATCCTGTCGAGTGTCTCCAGTCCCGCCTGGTCGATCGTGCCCAACACCGTGCTCTGCGGGTCCATCTCGGAGTCCTTGAAGATCAACGCGAATTGGCTGCCGCTGGTGTTGGGCCCCTCGGTGGCCATGACGACGGTGCCGCGCGGGTACACCACCGTCGCCCGCAGCGCGGGATCATCGGGCGGGTATTGGTTCGCCGGGTACTCGTCGGCGAATTCGTAACCGGGGCCACCGGAACCGTCCACGTCCGGGCCGCCGCACAACAGCGACCCGCCATCCGGCGAGCTGATCAGCCGGGCGCACTGGGTGTTGTCGAAGAACTGCTGCTTGGCCAGGCTGACGAAACTGTTGACGGTGCACGGGGATTCGGAATTGGCGAGCTGCATGGAGATGTCGCCGAAGTTGGTGGAGATGACGGCGCCGATCTGCGCGGGGGTGGTGGGCACCCGGCCCGACGGCGGTGGGTTGACGGGCCGCGAAACCGGATCCGGCACCGGCCGGTACTGGCAGTTGGCGCCCAGGTCGGCCGGCGGCGCGAACGCGGGCAGCGGCGGCACCGTCGCCGAGGACGGGCCGCTCGCACCGGGATTCGATCCCGTCCTGCCCGGCACCCGGGCTCGCGTCGGGGCGCTGGATGCCTGGCTGCCGTCCGGTCCGTCACTCTGGGCCACCAATGCGATGACCAACGCCACCACCGCGGCGAGGGCCAGGGCCGACGCGCCCACGATGCCGATGAGCAGGCGTCGTGAGTGCGTCGGCGGGTGATACGGCGGCGGCGCGCCGGGAATCGGTGGCGGCGCGGCGGGCGGCGGGGGTGCGCCGGCCAGCCCAGCCCGGGCGGCCCCGGCGAGTTCCATCACCGACTGGTAGCGGTGTTCGGCGTCCTTCGCCATCCCGCGCGCGACCACCGCGTCCAGCGCCGGGGGCACACCGGGCACGGCGGCCGACGGCTGCGGCGGCGGAATGCTCAAGTGCGCGTTGAGTTGTTCTTCGAGGCTTTCGCCCGGGAACGGACGCTTCCCGGTCAGGCACTCCTGCAGGACGCAGGCCAGCGAATAGACGTCGGCACGGTGATCCGTTGTGCCCCTGAAGCGTTCGGGCGCCATATACGCCACGGTGCCCATCGTGTGACCGGTCTGCGTGAGGGACGTGTCGGCCGTGCTGCGCGCGATGCCGAAGTCGATCAGGTAGACGAAATCCCGTGCCCTGGTGACCAAGATGTTCTTGGGCTTGATGTCGCGGTGGATCAATCCCGCCTCGTGCGCGCTATCCAACGCCGCCGCAACTTGTTCGACGACCGCGACCGCCCGCTCGGGGCTGAGCCGTCCACCGTTTTCGGCGATGTAGTCGACCAGATCGCGGCCTTCGATCAGCCGCATGTCGACATACAGCTGGCCATCGATCTCGCCGTAACCGTGGATCGGCACCACGTGCGGGTCGTTGAGGCTGGCGGCGATGCGTGCCTCACGCCGGAACCGCTGCTGAAACTCGAGATCCTCAGCCAGGTTCGACGGCAACACCTTCAGCGCGACCACCCGGTCGGTGGTGGCGTCGTAGGCGCGGTAGACCTGTCCCATGCCCCCGCGTCCCAAGACCTCCAGCAATTGGTATTGCCCGAATGACTTCGCCGCCACCCAACGACCATAAGCTGTCGGCCGCGGCGTCCGCGGCATTCTCGCCGATCGGCGCCTGCGTTGCGCCGCTACGGATTCAGCCGAGTGGACTCAGTCGAGCAACACCGAGGTGATGGTTACCTCGTTGGCGGGTGCCCCGTCCTCGCCGTCGCCGGCGACGCCCGCCTTGGCGATCTTGTCCAGGGTGGCCAGCCCGTCGGGCTGGATGGTGCCGAACACGGTGTATTGCGGGGGCAGCTGGGAGTCCTTGTAGACCATGAAGAATTGGCTGCCGTTGGTGCCGGGCCCGGCGTTGGCCATGGCCAGGGTGCCGCGCGGGTAGAGGACGGGCTCCTGCGCCTTGGGGTCATTCGGCGGGTACTGGTCGGTCGGGTATTCGTTGGCGAATTGGTAGCCCGGGCCGCCCGTGCCCTGGCCCTTGGGGTCGCCGCACTGCAAGACGCCCAGCCCCGGCGACGTGGTCAGCCGGTGGCATTTGGTGTTGTCGAAGTACTTCTGGCCGACCAGGCTCGCGAAACTGTTGACCGTGCAAGGCGATTCGTTGTTGGCCAGCATCAGGCCGACGTGGCCCTGGTTGGTCACCATGCTGACGCTCACCTGCGCCGGATCGGTCGGCACCTTGCCGGTCCGCGGCGGCTTGACCTCCTTGGCCGCCGGCTCCGGCGTTGCCGGGTACTGACAGTTGGCGCCCACCTCGGCCGACGGCTTGAACGCCGGCAACGGCGGGGCGGACGGCGCCGGCCCGGCAGGCGTCGTGGACTCGGGCGCGCTGGCGCTGGTGGTGGTGGACGCCGCGGTGTTGCTCTTCTGTTCGTGCTTGGTGTTGACGATCGTCAGGACCACCGCCACGACCACGGCCACCGCCACGATCGCGCCGGCCGCGATCAGCACGATCCGGCGAGTCTTGGCCTGCTTCGCGCGCCGCTCCAGCTGGCGTTCGAGCTTGCGCTTGGCGTTGGCACGTCGTTGTTCGTTGGTCGGCACGGCCGCTATGCCTCCATGCTTGGTGAAGTCGGAGCCCCATAAACCCGTGAGGTGGCCAGCTCAGGCTAATGTGGGCGCCGCGACTCGTGTCAAGTGGGGCCCATGGGAAAATGGGAACCGTGTTGATCACCGGATTTCCCGCCGGCATGTTGCAGTGCAACTGCTACGTGCTGGCCGAGCGGCCAGGAACGGACGCCGTCATCGTGGATCCGGGGCAGCGGGTGATGGCCCCGCTGCGGCGCATCCTCGACGAAAACCGGCTGACGCCGGCCGCGGTGCTGCTCACCCACGGGCACATCGACCACATGTGGTCGGCGCAGAAGGTCTCCGACACCTACGGTTGCCCGACCTACATCCATCCCGAGGACCGGTTCATGCTCAAAGACCCGATCTACGGCCTGGGCCCGCGCCTGGCGCAGCTGGCGGCGGGCGCCTTCTGGCGCGAGCCCAAGCAGGTCGTCGAGCTCGACCGCGACGGCGACAAGCTCGACCTGGGCAGCGTGACCGTCAACGTCGACCACACCCCCGGCCACACCCGCGGATCGGTGGTGTTCCGGGTCACCGGGGACAAGGATGTGGTGTTCACCGGCGACACGCTGTTCGAGCGGTCGGTCGGCCGTACCGACCTGTTCGGCGGCAGCGGTCGCGACCTGCTGACCTCGATCGTCGACAAGCTCCTGGTGCTCGACGACACGACGGTGGTGCTGCCGGGGCATGGCAACGCCACCACCATCGGCGCCGAGCGGCGCCTCAACCCCTTCCTCGAAGGCCTGTAGCCCGTGCCTGACTTTGCTGCCCCCAAGGGGGTGCCCGACTACGTCCCGCCGGACTCGGCGCAGTTCGTCGCCGTGCGCGACGGCTTGCTCGGCGCCGCCCGCCGCGCCGGGTACGGCGACATCGAGCTGCCGATCTTCGAGGACACCGCCCTGTTCGCCCGCGGCGTCGGCGAATCCACCGACGTGGTGTCCAAGGAGATGTATACGTTCGCCGACCGTGGCGACCGTTCGGTGACGCTGCGGCCCGAGGGGACCGCCGGCGTGGTGCGTGCCGTCATCGAACACGGGCTGGACCGTGGCGCACTGCCCGTCAAACTCTGTTACGCGGGACCATTTTTCCGCTACGAGCGCCCGCAGGCCGGCCGGTATCGCCAGCTGCAGCAGGTCGGCGTGGAGGCGATCGGCGTCGACGACCCGGCCCTGGACGCCGAGGTCATCGCGATCGCCGACGCGGGATTCCGGTCGCTCGGGCTCGACGGGTTCCGGCTCGAGATCACCTCGCTGGGGGACGACAGCTGTCGACCACAATATCGGGAACTGTTGCAGGAGTTCCTGTTTGGTCTTGACCTCGACGAGGAAACCCAGCGACGCGCGCGGCTGAATCCACTTCGCGTGCTCGACGACAAACGACCGCAGGTGAAGGCCATGACGGCGGATGCGCCGGTGTTGCTCGACCACCTGTCCGACGCGGCCAAGCAGCACTTCGACACCGTGCTGGCGCACCTGGACGCGCTCGGGGTCCCGTACGTCATCAACCCGCGCATGGTGCGCGGGTTGGACTACTACACCAAGACCACGTTCGAGTTCGTGCACGACGGTCTGGGCGCGCAGTCGGGCATCGGCGGCGGCGGCCGCTACGACGGCCTGATGCGCGAGCTCGGCGGACAAGACCTGTCCGGCATCGGATTTGGGCTCGGCGTGGACCGGACGCTGCTGGCGCTGCGGGCGGAGGGCAAGAGCGTCGGGGAGACCACCCGCTGCGACGTCTTCGGCGTGCCGCTGAGCGAGCAGGCCAAGCTGCGGCTGGCGGTGCTGGCCGGTCAACTGCGGGCCGCCGGTGTGCGCGTCGACCTCGCCTACGGCGACCGCGGGCTCAAGGGCGCGATGCGCGCGGCCGACCGATCGGGCGCCCGGGTCGCCCTGGTGCTGGGAGACCGCGATATCGAGGCCGGCACGGTCGGGGTGAAGGACCTGGGGACGGGGAAGCAGTCGGCCGTCGCTACGGAGTCGGTCGTCGCCGACGTGCTCGCCCGGCTCGATCGGTAACGCGTTTCAGGCCTGGTAGGCGGGTTGTCGGTCCCGTGTGGCATAGTCGAATGTATGTTCGATGAGGCGGGGCGTCTTGCGGGGATCGCGGCGCTGGAGGAGCTCATCGAGCGTTGTCATCCGTCGGTGACGGCGGAGTCGGCGGCGCTGCTGGTGCACGTCGGGATGGTGGCGCGGGTGGAGAATCGGGCGGCCGCGGCGCAGTTGGTGGCGGTCGGGGAGTTGTTTGCCTACCGGCTGTCGCGTTGTGCGGAGACCGAGGACTGGGCGATCGATACCGAGGCGGCGGTGGCCGCCGAGGTGGCTGCCGAGTTGCGGGTCGGCCAAGGGTTGGCGGCGAGCCGGGTGCGCTACGCGCGGGCGCTGCGCGAGCGGTTGCCGAAGGTGGGGGCGGTCTTTGCGGCCGGGGATATTGATTACCGGATGTTTCAGACCATCGTGTTCCGCACGGATTTGATCGTGGACCCGGATGTACTGGCGTCGGTGGACGCGGTGTTGGCGAGCAATGTGGGCCGGTGGCCGTCGCTGAGTCAGGGCCGGTTGGCCGCGCAGGTGGACAAGGTGGTGGCCCACGCCGATGCCGATGCGGTGCGCCGGCGCCAGGAACACGCGGCCGGCCGGCAGGTGTGGTTCGCCGACATGGGTGACGGGTTGGCGCATGTGGAGGGCACGCTGGCCAGCCCCGATGCCCACGCGCTGGACAAGCGCCTGGAGGCGTTGGCGGCCACGGTGTGTGCCCGCGACCCGCGGACCCGTGAACAGCGCCGCGCGGATGCGTTGGGGGCCTTGGCCGCTGACGCCGAGCGGTTGGGGTGCCGGTGCGGGCGTGCGGAGTGTGGGGCCGGGGGCCGGGCCGCAAGCCCGGTGGTGATCCATGTGATCGCCGAGCAGGCCAGCCTGGATGGCACCGCTGCGACCCAGGGTGCCGAGATCGGTGCCGAGGGGTTGATCCCGCCCGAACTGCTCGCCGAGTTGGCGGCCTCAGCCAAACTGGTGCCGCTGATCCATCCCGGGGATGCGCCCCCTGAGCCCGGCTATGTGCCCTCGACCGGGCTGGCCGCGTTTGTGCGGTGTCGGGATCTGACGTGTCGCTGGCCGGGCTGTGATCGCCCGGCCACCGCCTGCGACCTCGACCACACCATCCCGTATGCCGAGGGCGGGCCCACCCATGCCGCCAAGCTGAGATGATGTTAAACTACCCTCATGTCGCGCCGGAAAACCACTGCTCAGCGGGTCGGTGTCGAATCTGCGGCAATCTACGCTCGCATCTCCGCTGATGTTGAGGGCGCTGGATTAGGGGTCGCTCGTCAGTTGGAGGATTGCCGCAAGCTGGCCGCCGATCGGGGCTGGCCGGTCGGGGCTGAGTATGTCGACAACGACGTGTCGGCCTTCTCCGGTAAACCGCGCCGCGAGTACGCACGGATGCTGGCCGATCTGCAGTCGGGTGCGCGGGATGCGGTGATCGTTTACAACTTGGATCGGTTGCATCGCCGCCCGGTGGAGCTGGAAGAGTTCGTCGCGTTGTGTGAATCGGTAGGAGTGCGCGACGTGGCCACCGTGACCGCCGATATCGATCTGGGCAATGATGACGGGTTGTTCATGGCCCGGATTTTCGCCGCGTTCGCCGCCAAAGAGTCCGGACGCAAATCCGCGCGCATCCGCCGCAGGATGTTGCAGAACGCCGAACAAGGACGCCCGCACGGCTCGGTGCGCCCGTTCGGCTACGAACCCGACAAGATCACCGTGCGTGAGCCGGAGGCCGCCGTGGTGCGCGAGATGGTGGACCGGTATCTGGCGGGGGCCTCGATCCGCTCATTGACGATGTGGCTCAACGATTCCGGCATCGCGCCGGCGGCATCAAAGTCGTGGCGGACCTCAGCGGTACGCCAAATCCTATGCTCGGGTCGCATCGCGGGACTGCGCGAGCATCACGGCCAAGTCATCGGTGAGGCCGCGTGGCCAGCGATCATCACCCCGGCACAGCGGGACCAGGTATTGGCCCGCATGACCGCCCGCGCGCTTGCCAAGACCCGCGCCCCGCGCACCTACCTGCTGTCGGGGTTGCTGCGCTGCGGGCGCTGCGGCAACCGGTTGTATTCCCAAGCCCGCCATGTCAATCCCGAGAACCGGGTGCGCCGCTATGTGTGCTTATCCGGCCCGGATCAGGGCGGCTGCGGCCGTCTGACGGTCGTGGCCCAACCCGTCGAAGAGCTGTTGACCGACGCGGTGCTGACCCGGCTGGACTCTCCGGCTCTGGCCGATGCGTTGGCGGGCAGGGCCAGCGTGGATGCCGATGTGGCGGCGTTGTCGGCCCGGCTCGACGCCGACACTACCCGTTTGGATGAGCTGGCCGCGCTGTATGCGAACGGTGCCGTGACCGCGCGGGAATGGATCGCCGCACGTGACCCGATCATCGCTCGTATCGCCGAAACACGCCGAGCGATCGCGGCCGCGACCGATACCACCGATGTGCAGGAGTTGGCCGGCACCGGGCGTCTGCTCCGACTGCAGTGGGACAGCTTGGACATTGACCGTCAACAGGCAGTCATCAGATCGGTGCTCGATCACGCCGTCATCGCTCCGGGGACCCCTGGGTCGCGCAGCCTGGATATCGCCCGGGTGCGACCGGTGTGGCGGACCTGAACCGAGGACCGCGCCGGGTGGCTTGCTCCGAGCAGGGTGGCGATGCGTGCGATGACCGTTGGGTCGGTGATGGTGACTGGCACGTTCTGGCGTTCACATGAGGAGGTCAGCCAGGCGACGAATTCGGGGCGCTCATAGGGCGGGAGGGCACCAGCCTCGTAGTTGCTAGCGGCGGCGTCCGCGGGTGTGGTGGCCATCACCCTGCCCCGTGTGGGTTTGGCGGGATGCGGGTGGCGACAGCCTGGGATTCGGTGATGCCAGTGATCCGAGCGCCGATGTGGCGCAGGGCTGCGGAGATGACCAGGACGCGATCTCCGGCGCTGGTGTGTCCTGCGCGGTCGAACTCCCACAGCATCTCGTCGGTGTCAATCGGTTCGTGTCGATCACCAGCGGCACCGGTCACGTGTTGGCCCGAGCGGGATGGTTGGGTATCGCCCTGTTGCCCTGATCGTTTGGTCATCTGGTGGCGGGTCCAGGTGGCGCGGGCGGCGCGTAGGGCGCCCATGGTGGTTGAGTAGTGCCGGGATTTGGTGGTGATGTGGCCGCGGTAGCCCAGGGTGTGCAGCCAGCGTCCGATTCCCACCAACGACGGGCCTGCGGATGCAGTGTGTTCGGCGAGTTCGGCGATGGTGGCCAGGATCGCGCGTATGTGTTCGGTGATGTCGAGGTCGCGGATTGCTTCGGCGGTGAGGCGACGGGCGGTGATGCCGAAGTCGTGTAGGGATTTGGTGACGTATTTGGCCAGGTAGGCCGCGACCCGGCGCGGCGAGAGCCGCGATACCGAAGTGCCCGCGGTGTCGTTGATTGTGGAATCGTTTGCGGCTGCCGTGGTTTCGGGTGCCAATGGTTGGGTGTCGGTCTGGGCGCCGAATCGTAGGGTGCGCAAGCCGCCCTGGGTGGGGCCGCGGTCGCCGGCGTCTATGTCGATGCGGACGTGGCGGGCGGCGCGCTGGATCAGCGCGGCTAGGTCGGCGGGGATGATCGGTGACGACCAGTTGGTGTGCTGGTCGGTTACCGGACGGGGCTCCCCACCACCCCCGGCGGCGGCGGGGCCGTGACGATCGTGGTCACCCGATCCTGGGGTGTCGTTGTCGGCCGGTGGCGGGTCGAGGCGGATCAGCGCGTGGATATGGGGGATGGCGCGGGCTTGCAGTTCAACGACTTTGACGAAGCTGACCCGCACCGAACCGGGCTTGACGCCAACTGTTTTCAGGTGCGTCGAGACGGCTCGCCGTAGTGCGATGGTGAAGCGCCGCCACAGTTCGGGCAGATGCCAGGTGAACAAGACATGCCCGAGGTAGTCGTAGCACTCGTGGCACAGCGGTTGCCCCACCACGGGGTCATCGACATGGTGGGTGGCGTTGCAGCGCAAGGGTGTTCCGTGCCGGCAACGGTCCGCCGACCTGTTCCGTGCGGTGTGGCAGGGTGTGCCGGTGGCGTTGTGCACCGCCCCGTAACTGGGCGCGGTCATGGTGGCGAACACTTGCGGTCGGGCCGCGACCTCAACGGGTATGTCGTGATGGCCGCCGGCGGCTCCGGCGTGCACGAGTTGCCAGGTGTCGCGGGCGTAGAGGTCTGAGCATGATGGGCACACCGCGTGACGGCGGTTGTTGCAGCGTGTCCACACGGTGTGGCTACGCCCGGCGGTGTCAGCACCGGACAGCTGGATCGGGTGGGCGCAAAACCCGACCGATTCGGCGCGATGCCACCACGACCCAAACCCGGGGGAGGCGGCGCGGCGCAGCATCTGGGCGATCACCGGCCCGGGATCCACGGTGCTCGGCAGCCCTGGCAACATGACCGGCGGGCTGTCCGCAGCGACGGCTGTCACCGCTGCCCCTGGCCGTCTCGGTAGTCCGGGCGCTCTGTTCGGTTTCTCACCGTGCCTGGTGTACGGCGCCGGGGTGCGGGGAATGTTCGGGCCAGGGCGGTGATATCGCGGTCGGTGACGTGAAAGGCTCGCACCCGTATCGGGTCGGCGGTGCCGTCGATCATCACGTACCCGACACCGGGTGTGGCATCAGCGATCAGGTCGCATTCGGCGCCGGCATCGCGAGCTGCTTGGCCCAACACCATCGCGGTTTGGGTGGCTTCGGTCATGCGCAGCCCGATCCGCACGGTGAACAACTGCCGCACCGGCAGGTTGTCTTTGGCCGGGTCTTGCACCGCGGCGATCACCGAGATCCCCACCGCGCGGCCCTGAGAGAGCAGCAGGCCCAGCAGCTGTTCGATTTCGGTGCGCAGTTTGCGGTCGGTGACGTAGGCGGTCAGCGCGGCGATCTCGTCGATGACGACCACGATCAGCGGTTCGCTGGTGCTGGGGGTGTGCAGGCGGGTGCGTCCGCGCAGCCGGTTGGTCCGCGCCTGCATCAATTCCACCAGCTGGCGCAGCAGTGCGACGGTGGGTTCGCCGGTGTTGTGGCTGAACACCGAAAACATCGGTGCGCCGGCGCCCAGTTCCATGCCGCCTTTGGGGTCGATCACGCACAGCCGCACCCGGCCTGTCGCGACGTGTGGTGCCAGTCCGGCGATCAGTGACCACAGCACCGAGCCCTTCCCAGATCCGGTGGCACCGGCGATCAGGATGTGCTGCCCCAGCACAGGCAACTGCCACCACATCCGCGTCTCAGTGATGCCGACGCGCACCGCGGCCAGGTCGACCGGGGTTGCTCGCGTTGGCATGGGCAGGGCGATGGGTTGGGCCAGCACGTCACCGCGACTGATGATGATCTGCAGCTCGCCGGGGGCCGTGGCGCGGATGGTGAGCCGCTCGGCCCGCCACGCCGCCGCCAGCGCGTCGCCGCGTTTCTGCCAATCAGCAATCGACTGGCCGGCCAGTACCCGCAGGCTCAGTATGTCGGTGTGGCTGCCGATCTGCACCGACCGCAATGCCGGGACCAGGGTGCGTTCACCGAGCCGGGCGGTCAAACCGTGCAGGACGCACACCGACTCCCAGTTGCGGCGGTATCGCCACCACGACAGCCAGCGTTGGCGCACCGGGACGGTCACCCACGCGGTAAACGAGGACGGCTCCAACACGGCCCAGCCGATATAGGCGGCGACGGACAAGACGGCGGTCAGCAGGCCCGCGCGGGGGCCGTGGGCGAGGGCGAACCACATCGAGACGATGATCGGGATACTGAGCGTGGGGAAAAGGATTGCCCACCACAGCAGCTGCCCGGCGGCTTTGACTACTGCCCAGATCAGCTCGCCGATCCAGTCGTCATCAGATGCTTGATTAGTGTTGTGGTTCTTACGGTTTGAGGTGTTCGACATGATGGCACGCTTTCCATTGCGACGGGTTGGGGTGTTGTCGGGAAGGCTGGCCCGACAGCTCGCGCTCGTGCGGGTGCTGTCGGGCCAGACCCTCGGCTACCGGGCCTGCTGGCCCGCCTTCGCGGCGGCCCCAGCCGGGTCGGCGGCGGTTATGGTTTCGGCGCGATACGCGATGCCTGAGCGGCCGTCTTGCGACCACGGCAACGCCACCAGGCCCGACACCGCAACCGGTTGGCCGACAGTGACTTTGGGCTCACCGACCACGGTCACCGCGAGCACCTCGCCACCGGTGGCATCAAGGGCGATCAGCTGGACCTGCCATAACGCCTGCCCGGTGGCTTTGTCGATTCGTGGTGCGCCGGTGTCGAAGTTGGTGCGCTGCTCCGGAATCCGGGTGCACAGGAACGTCACGCCGGTGGTCTCGATTCGTAACTTCATGGATTGCTGTCCTTTCTCGTGGTGTTGACGCGGTCTGTTCGGCCGCGACTCAAGGACAGCGCCACCCCGGCTGCCGCCGGAAGTGACAGCCACTGATGGCAGTGATAACCGGAAACGCGCACGCCCAGCTGACCTGCGCCGATGTGTGCGGCATGATTAAAGCCGTGGCTGAAGCCGACCCGATCCGGGCACGCAACGCGCAACGGCTGCGCGCTGCCATGGACCAGTACGGTTACAGCCTTCGTGAACTGGCAATCGAGGCCGAGAATGTTCGCCGGCTGCGCGGCGATGACGACGTCCCTACTCGCGACACCCTCAAGCGCGAAATCTCTCACGTCTTGGCGACCGGCAAGATCGGTCCGATGTGGCGTGAAGACCTGGCTGCAGTGTTCGGCGTCGAGCCCGATGAGTTCTTCGTCGTGCCGATCGAGAGCCAGTTGCCGCACCCGTTGTTGCTGCAGCTCCCCGTCGACAGCGAGGTACTTGACGTCATTCAGGCTCAGCAACATGCGCATATCCGGGCCGAGCACGCCTTCGGCCCTCAACACGCCCGCCCGCTCGTCGAGTCCGATCTGGTCACGATCGAATCCCTCATCGCCCATGCACCACCGCAGCTCAAACCACAGATGCGGCACGCTGCCGGGACAATCGCCGAGGTGGCGGGGTGGATCGCCCAAGACCTCGGCGATCACAGCGCCGCGGAAAAACTCACCAACACGGCCGCCCTGCACTTGCGGTCGGCCGGTCCGGAACTGAATGCGATGATCTTGATGCGGCAGTCCAATATTTTTGCCCGCGCCAACCCCGACCTCGCCGCTGATCTGGCCGCCGACGCCGCCGAACTCATTGACGGGCAAGACGTGGGTCGCCTGGCGGCAAGCATCGCCCGCCAACAAGCACTCGCTGAGTTGGCCAACCGCAATGAGCGGGCTTTTCACCGCCATGCTGCCGCAGCGTTAGACCTCAGCGGCATCGCTCCCACGGCCCATGACCGTGCGATCTACGCCCACGGCGCCTACGTTGCCAGCGAGATCGCGTCGGGCTACCTACGCATCGGCAACCCGGACAAGGCGGTAACCCTGCTTGCCGGCCACCATCACGCCTGGACGTCAGACCAGCACCGCGACCGGGCCGTGGCCGATATGCGGCTTTTGCACGCCTACATCGCCGTCGGCGAATACCAGCAAGCGCTGGCACTGGCCGTCACGGCGATCCCGGGCTACCTGGCCGCACCCTCTCAGCGAGCCCGACTTCATCTCGCCAAGGCTGGCACAGTCGTTCGGGACCGCCGGCGACGAAACAAAAGCCCGATTCTGCAACAACTCGCCGGTCGCATAAAGAACGCCACCCAAGGAGCCGCCACATGAGCCGCCGTGTCATCCCCGACACCACTACCGCAGACTCCGCGACCGCCAGCACCGTTGCGGTCTTGCCGGTCGGAGCATTCGAGCAGCACGGCCCCTACTTGCCGTTGGGCACCGACACTCTCATTGCCTGCGCTATCGCTTCATCAATCAGTCAGCATCACAACGTGTTTCAGCTACCGCCTGTCGCATTCGGCTGCTCCCACGAGCACGCCGCTTATCCCGGCACTGTGAGTATCAGCGCAACCACACTTGCCGCCGTCGTCGCCGACATCACCGAATCACTTGCCCACCAGAACATCGCCGCGTTCATCGTCGTCAACGGCCACGGTGGCAACGCGGTACTCACCAACGTCGTACAACAAGCCAACCACCCGCGAACCCCCATGAAGGTCGGGCTCTACCCCAGCCGCGACGACTGGGCTGAGGCCCGCATCGCCGCAGGAATCCAAAGCAGCAACCACGACGACATGCACGCTGGCGAACTAGAGACCTCCATCCTGCTCGCCAGCTGCCCCGACTACCTGCGCGAGGGATGGCAGACCAGCGATCACACAGCCAGCGATCGCCGCTACCTGACCACCCTCGGCATCCACGCCTACACACCCACCGGCATCATCGGCTACCCATCGCACGCCACCGAAACCAAAGGCAACAAAGCCCTCGACCACCTCGGCCGCAACGCCGCCACCCTGATCGAAGTCCTCACCGGCCAGTAACCCGAACCAGCCGCCCAGCGGGGCGGCTACCGTCCGCTGGCGCTCCCGTCCGCCGCCCCGCACGACCACGGCCCCAACACCGACCAAGCCCACCACCGACCACCTGTGACCTGGCCCGTGAGAACTTTCTTTACTGGTATCAAGCGGCTGTCCGGTCGGCTATTTCCGGAATTCGCTTGCCGTGTGGCGCGAAGCGCACCGGGCTGGCGCTCACCCGCCTTGGCCCCACCTGCTTTCTACGCCTGCTGCTGGCAGTATGGCGGGTGAACTTTGCCGAGATGACGACGGCGACGACCCTCAGTTCGCTAGCGTGAAATATGTAGTGGTCATTTAGCTAAACGCGGGAGACATCCAGATGAGCTCATCCAGCAAGCGCGATAACACTATGGAGCCCACTCCGAGCCGGCCCGATGGTGACGGGCACGGGCTGCGCATCGGCAGCGCCGGTGAACGCCATCAGAAGCCGTTGATGATCGCATTCGCGTTGACCGCCACCTATGCCATCGTGGAGGTCATCGGCGGTATTGTCACCGGGTCCCTGGCGCTGATCAGTGACGCTGCCCATATGGGTACCGATGTGCTCGGACTCGGGCTCGCCTTGTCCGCGATCTATATGGCAAAGCGGCCGGCCGCAGACCAGCGCACCTATGGCACATACCGGTTGGAGGTGCTGGCCGCAGTAATCAATGGGCTGTTGCTATTTGGCGTCGCTTTTTACGTCCTCTATGAGGCGGTGCGGCGCTTCCTCGCGCCGCCAGAGGTACTGGGTGTGCCGATGTTGATCGTGGCCACGGTCGGGCTGGCGGTCAACATCATTTCCTTTCGGCTGCTCACCGCAGGCGCCAAGGAGAGCCTGAATGTCAAGGGGGCCTACCTGGAGGTGCTCTCCGATATGCTCGGTTCGATCGGCGTCATCGTCGGGGCCATCGTGATAGCAATCACTGGATTTCGATATATCGACGCCATTGTCGCTGCGGCTATCGGCCTGTTCATCCTGCCGCGCACCTGGCAACTCATGCGTCAGGCGCTGCGAATCATCATGGAGGTCGCACCCCCGGGAGTCGATGTCAACGGCGCCGCCCGTGACCTGACCGCAATTCCCGGTGTCCGTGAGGTCCACGACCTGCACATCTGGACGGTCACCAGCGGCATGGAGGCCGCAACCGCACACGTGGTGATAAGCGATGGGGCCAACTGGCACGCCGTGCTGGACTCAAGCCGCCAACTCCTTGCCGAACGCTACGGGGTAACCCATTCCACAATCGAGGTCGAGCCTGCCGGCCACGTCGAACAACCCGCCGGCTTCTGACCGCAGCGAGCAAACGGGTGTCCGAAGCGAAGCCGCGACACCAACATGGTCCGCCGGAAGCCGCTGACGACACCTTGCATCTGTCTTGAACAAGCTCGCGCGACGCGAAACGTTTACACCGCGCAGCCTGAACGACCACCAGAGAACGGCAGTGTGCTGGCTTCTCGTCGGCTCAACAACGCGTTCGGCACGGTTCCAGCCAGGTGCATGGAACATGCTGGTACCACACGGCAGTGGGAGTCGGGCACCCGGGCACTTGACCCGTAAGCCTATGGGCACGTTCCTACACAACGCGTCCCAGGAGGTCCAATGATAGGAGGTTCGGCGGCCGACCTAACGCGCGAAGTTGCGTGTGTTCGCCGACCTGATCGACGGACCACTGGCGCAGACGCCCTTGGAGCGTTCGGCGCCAACAGGATCCGATCCGCTGCCTTCGCCCACAACCTGCCGCGCGTTGCCGCAAGCTGGGATCAACCGCAACTCCACCGCGCGGGACGCCACACTGCGCCACAAGGTCGTCAACGTTCCGGTCCGCCTGACCCGACCTCTTCTGCATCTGCTCAGCCATTGGCCCTGGGCTGACGCATGGCTGACGTTGTGGTGCAACATGATCGGACAGCGCCCACCACGGCTCACCGCCTGACGATCGCCGAAAAGGCCGGAGCGGAGCAACAAGGAAAGCCGGGCAGACCAGCGGATACAGCACGCCGTCCGTCGAAATCAGGATCAGACCAGGCGGCATCAGCTCAACAACCAGCCCCGTCGGTGGATTCAGGCTAAGGCAGCGACGGCAGCGTGATCTCCGATGGCAGCGTGATTTTCGACGGTAGTGATGGGAGGGTGATTTCCGATGGCAGTGACGGCAGCCGAAAGCCGCCCGACGTGCTGGTGGCTGGCGCGGTCGTTGTCGTAGTTGTCGTTATGGAGGGGCTGCCGCCCTGGCTGCCTGTGAACAGCGCGACGATGCCCCAGGTGATCAGGGCGATGAGGATCGCGAGGACCGCTCCTAACAACACCACGCGCCTGCGATACCAAGGGGTGAGGCGCGGCTGGTTTAGACTCTGGCCGAGATTTGTATAGCTAATCTGGTCATCGCCACCGTTATTCGGAGATTCGTAGCGGGCCACGGTGCCCGAT
This sequence comes from Mycobacterium marseillense, assembly GCF_010731675.1. Lineage (NCBI taxonomy): Bacteria > Bacillati > Actinomycetota > Actinomycetes > Mycobacteriales > Mycobacteriaceae > Mycobacterium > Mycobacterium marseillense. The sequence continues at coordinate 1,882,058 of NZ_AP022584.1, read as the reverse complement.
CGTAACAGTTACCATTCACGCCCGGAACGCTTCCGGGTCGATGGGCGCGAGCCAGGTGGTATCGCTGGCGCCCAGCCGCAGTCGCAAAGTGAAGAACGGGCTACTGCGCGTGGGCAATTGCTGGGTTCCCCTCATGACACGAAATTTGAAAGCGGTCACGGAGTTTAGCGCTGCTACTGACAGCGATGTTGCTGCGAGTGAGCACTTTTGAAGGGACTTAACCGCGTGACATCCGCGGGCCAGATATCCACGACGCGGTGGCGCGGAGCCGCGATACTGATGACGCGAACAGTCGACCCGAACAGTCGACCCTGCTTGCCGTGGTGCTTCGCCGTAGGTAAGCAGTATGCACGCGCCTCAAAGCATGGGGGGTGTGCCGCGAATGACCCACGACTATTGTGACTATGGCCCACTGCTGCGGGTTCGCCGCCCGGGGCAGCCATTGGGGGATCGCGCTACGCGTTTAACGGCCCCAGAAATGGTAAACACTTTCGCCGTGAAGCGATGCGTCCACTGCCGACTTTCGCGGCATCTGTGTAGCCGATGAGCCCAAAATTCGATGACGTGCTCGTTGATCAGGGCGGCGCGCTTGATTCGCGGTATCACCCCTCGGCGGCTCTACGGCGTCAGCTCAATAAAGTGTTCCCCACCCATTGGTCGTTTCTGCTGGGCGAGGTGGCCCTGTACAGCTTCATCGTGCTGGTGATCACCGGGGTGTATCTGACCCTGTTCTTTGACCCGTCGATGACCGAGGTCACCTACAACGGCGTCTATCAACCGCTGCGCGGCGTGGCGATGTCGAAGGCCTACCAGTCGACGCTGGATATCAGTTTCGAAGTGCGCGGCGGGTTGTTCATCCGCCAGGTCCACCATTGGGCGGCGTTGATGTTCGCCGCGGCGATCATGGTGCATCTGGCCCGAGTCTTTTTCACCGGGGCGTTTCGGCGGCCCCGGGAAGCCAACTGGATGATCGGCGCCCTGCTGCTGATTCTGGCCATGTTCGAGGGCTACTTCGGCTATTCGCTACCCGATGATCTGCTGTCGGGCACCGGGCTGCGCATCGCGTTGTCATCGATCACGATGAGCGTCCCGGTAATCGGCACGTGGCTGCACTGGGCGCTATTCGGTGGCGACTTTCCCGGCGACATCATCGTTTCGCGCATGTACGCCATCCATGTCCTGATTCTCCCGGCGATCTTCGCGGCACTCATCGGCGTGCATGTGGCGTTGGTGTGGTTTCAGAAACACACCCAGTTTCCCGGTCCCGGCCGCACCGAGAACAACGTGGTGGGTGTGCGGGTCATGCCGGTGTTCGCGGTCAAGTCCGGCGCGTTTTTCGCGATGACGGTCGCCATCTTGGGTCTGATGGGTGGGCTGTTGCAGATCAACCCGATCTGGAATCTCGGTCCCTACAAGCCGTCGCAGGTGTCGGCCGGTTCCCAACCCGATTTCTATTTGATGTGGACCGAGGGGCTGGCTCGCCTTTGGCCGGCGTGGGAACTGTACGTGTGGGGCCACACCGTGCCCGCGGCGTTCTGGGTGGCGCTGCTCATGGGAGTGGTATTCGTCCTGTTGACGAGTTATCCGCTCATCGAGAACAAGATGACCGGCGACAACGCCCACCACAACCTGCTGCAGCGGCCGCGCGACGCGCCGGTGCGCACCGCCATAGGGGCGATGGCGATCGCCTTCTACCTGGTGCTGACCTTCAGCGGAATGAACGACATCTTGGCCTACAAGTTTGAAGTCTCGCTGAACGCCACGACCTGGATAGGTCGCATCGGGATGGTGGTGCTGCCACCGATCATTTACTACATCACCTACCGGTGGTGCGTCGGACTCCAGCGCAGCGACCGCGCGGTGCTTCAGCATGGCGTCGAGACCGGCATCATTAATCGCCTTCCGCACGGCGCCTACATAGAAATACATCAACCGCTAGGAGACGTCGACGAAGACGGTCACCCAATTCCATTGGAATATCAGGGCGCGGCAGTACCCAAGCGGATGAACAAGCTCGGCGCCAGCGGCGCCCCCGGCACGGGCAGTTTCCTGCGGCCAGATCCGGCCGAGGAAAGCGACGCACTCGCCCGCGCCGCGCGATCCGGTGAACGGCACGCGATGACTGCGCTGCGGCAACGCCAGACAATCACTGGTTCAGGCGACGGGCAAGCGATTAGAGACGACAGCCAGAAAGCCGAGATTCCTCCGAGGCCGCGGAGGCATCAGTTATGAGGGGTAGCGACGCCAGAGAAACTGAAAAAGTACGACCGGGAGTTCCGCGAGGAGCGGTTCGGATGCGATCTTGCCCCGTAGGGCATGTCCTTCGGCGAGGTCATCACCCACTTTTGACCGAGGAGGAGCACCCCGCACCCGGGGCAGGCCGCTGCCCTTTCGCCAGCCGTGACCACGTGCACCACCCAGACCTCGCCGCGCGCCGCTCGACACGCTCAACCCGTACACATGGCAACCAAACAACGATGTCGTACCGTCACACACGGTCCTTGCCGTTCCTTCTGGACTGTGAGGTCCGTGAACTTCAGACTCCGGAAGGCCGATAGCCTTCTCATCCAACGACACGCCCTATGAGGCGAAGTCACAACTGCCCGTTGAACATTCAAGAGCTGGCAAGGCGCGATGGGAATGAGGTGGAAACCCGCACTCGAAGCGTTTGCCATCACCTTCAACGGCCGGATCACCCCGACCGGCAACCGACGGCTTCGGGCATGTCGACACGAGGCAATAGTGGGTGGGTGTCAGCGCAGCGCTGGGCCGCTACTGGGAGTCCCGCGCTCTACCGGTGGTGCGGCATTGTCCGTCCCCCATTGGTCCATGCCCCCGGCTGGGATACCCGGACGGTATTGCGGGCTGTGCGATGTCACCGCCGCGCCGAAGAAATTGCCGGCCACATGTGCCGAGAGGTCGGTATCATTCGCCAGCGACAAATATTAGAAGGTCTTGAGACGCGGGAGCGTTGGGGGCCACCGACATGGCTTTGTTTGGTGCGCGCGCGGCGTCGTCGACGTTGGATGATGATGAATGCCACTGCCAGGGCGACTGCAATGGTGGCGAGGATGGCAGTTCCGGTGATCTGCTGGATGTCGTTGTAGTGCGGTAGGTAGTTGGCTTCCGCGGCGAATCGCCCGTTGCGTGGCGTGCTCATTTGGTGACCTTTCGGATTGGCCCAAATTCATCGGCCGCTGAGCTGGACAGCCTTGACGATGAGCAGGACGGCGCCGACGACGAGGTAGCCGCGCAGCGCAATCATGCCTAGACGGGTCCCTGGCGACCAGGTCACGGGCTCTAACAAGGTCAGTGGTGGCATTCGCCAGCTATTGCGGTCAAGGGGCCGCGCCGGGCTTGATGCCGCCGGTGGTGAGGGCTGGCGGCGACCCATCCAACGAAGTGTCGGTACCGTGGCTGCGGCGAGTATGACCAATGTCAGTGCCAGGTAGCCGGCGACAACGATCACGTCGAGGCCGGGGAACAAGGTAGTCGCCATCAGGATTCCCGACAGCAGCAGCAGGACGCCGACGATTAGGCCGGCAATCCAGTTGAGCCAGGGCCGGTTTACCCAGGGGCCCAATACTTCCCGGTCGTTGCACAGCAGCAGGAGGAACACGCTGGCGCTGGGCAACAGCAAGCCAGCGAGGGCCTGCACGGCGGTGGTGATCAACCCGAGGGGGGCGCCAGGAATCAGCACGATCGCCGCCGCAAACGCCACCATTGCGCTGTAGGAAAGGTAGAAAGGTTTCGCATCGGCGAACCCTCGGTGCAGCGAGTGTTTCAGGCCGAATACGTCGCCAAAGGCGTAGCTGGTGGCCAGGGTCACTGCGGCGGCGCCGAGGATCGAGGCGTCCATCAGCACGATCGCGAACAACCAGCCCAGCGTCGAATTGTGTTGGCCCAGCAGATGCGAGATGGCGCCGGCGTCGGTGAAACCACCGGCTGTGCCAGTGGAGCGCGCCGCCCAGTCGCCGATCATGACCAGTGCGGTGGCGCCGGCAACCACGATGAAGGCCCCCAACACGGTGTCGGCGCGCTCGTAGCCCATAAATCGAGGCGTAATGCGCTTATCGACGACGTTGGACTGCTGAAAAAACAGCTGCCAAGGCGCCACGGTGGTGCCGACGATGGCAATGATCAAAAGCACCGCATCCGAGGTCACGCCACCGGAGATGTTTGGCACCACAAATGACTTGGCGGCCTGGGCCCACTGTGGGTGCGCCATAAGCAGGATTGGGATCTGCGCCAAAGTGATGGCAATGAAGACGAACATGGCCCGCTCCCAACGGCGAAAGCTGCCGCTGGCCATGATCGCGATGAGCGTGAGCGCTGAGACCGGAACGACAATATATTTGGAGATACCGATGTAGGTGGCGGCCAAAGTGATGCCGATGAACTCGGTGACGATCGTGAGGAAGTTGAGCAGGAACAGGTCACCGACGGAGAACCAGCCCCAGCCGCGGCCGAAGCGTTCGTTGATCAAGCGGGCATGTCCGACACCGGTAACCGCGCCGAGCCGGACCACCATCTCTTGGTTGACGATGAGCACCGGGATGAGCAGGAGTAGCACCCACAGCAGGGAGTAGCCGTAGTTTTGGCCAGCTTGGGTGTAGGTGGCAACCCCGCCGGCATCGTTATCACCGACCATCACAATGATTCCGGGGCCGACGATGGCCAGCAGCGTCAGTAGCCGCGTCTTGAACGTGCGGGGATGGTCGGTTTCACCGACGTTAATGCGCCCAAAGGCGCCCTCAATATCACCGAGGTGAGCCGAGTCAAGCACCGCGGTGCGCTTCGGTGGTGGCGACTCGGATCGGTGAGTCGCTGCTGCGTGGCCGGTGGCCTCCTCGCCGGAGGTCACGGCGCCTCACTCTCCGGTGCAGGCGCGTCGCGATCGTCATACGGTGGGGCGATTTCGCGGACCGGGCGGGGGGCGGGTTCGCGGCGCCGCCAATCCTCGGGGATGGTGGCTTCTAGCACGTCATCGACGGTGACAACCCCGAGCACGCGGTCCTGGCCGTCGACGACGGGGATGGAGTAGAGGTTGAAGTCGGCCATCAATAGGGCGACGTCGGTCAGATCGGCTTCGGCCCCGATTCGAATTGGGTCGCAATCCATCAGTGCTTCAACGGTTTGACCGGGTTCGGCTTGCAGCAGGTCGATCACCGACACGACACCAGCCAGGCGGTTGTCTTCATCAAGGACATGCATCTTGACCAATGCCTCGGGCTGTATCGTTGTGGCGCCCGCGATCAGTGCCAGCGCCATGCCCGCGGTGGTGCTTGCGGCGCAGGAGACGAAGTCGACATTCATCAGGCCGCCGGCGCTGTCGGGGTTAAAGCCCATCAGGGTGATCACTTTCGTGCGCTGCGGGCCCGGCATGAGCTCCAGCACGCGCCTGCGCCGCGATTGACGCAGGTCTGCGATCGCGTCGGCGGCGTCGTCGGCGCGCATCCGGCCCATTAGTGCGGCGACCTCGTCATCGGCCATGTCATTGAGCAATCGGCTGGCCTTGTCAGGGTCGAGTTCTTCGAACACGTCGGCTTCCAATTCCGGGTCGCTGCGGACTCGGTCGAGGATCTCCCCACCCTCGGCTTTGTCAGCGTCTTCGAGAAGATCGGCGATGTCGGCGGGTTTGAACCCGCCGAGCCGGCCTGCCTGACGTCGCGAGGCACCGGAGCGGGCGTGGCCGATCAGTGGTTCGAATGCCTTCCAATCCCGGGCCGCATGCCCACCCCGACTTTTGACTAGGGCGTGTCTGACAAAGTTTTGGGGTGTTGTGCCTGAGGCTTGAGCTATGTCGCGGTTTCAGTTGCTCACTGATGCTCAGTGGTCGTTGATCGAAGATTTGCTTCCGGCCCGGACAGGTAAGCGGGGCAGGCCCTTTCAGGATGCTCGCTCGATGGTCGAAGGCATTATTTACCGGTACCGGTGTGGGATCGCCTGGCGAGACGTGCCCGAGGTGTTCGGACCGTGGCAGACGATCTGGACCTGGCATCGAAGGATGAGCGCCGAAGGCACCTGGGATGTGGTGCTGGCTCGGTTGCTGGCCGCCGCAGAGGCGGCCGGGCTCATCGACTGGGCGGTGGCGGTGGATTCCACGATCGCCCGTGCTCATCAGCACGCTACGAACATCACCCGTGACACGGGGGGCTGGGTCGAATTACACGAATCTGGGCATCGAGCCGCCTGACCACGGCATTGGCCGCTCCCGCGGTGGGTTGACCAGCAAGATTCATCATCTCGTCGACGGTCGTGGACGGCCCTTGGTGGTGCTCGTCGGCCCTGGCCAAGCCCATGACGGACCGGTGTTGGAGCATTTGCTCGCACACGTGAAAGTGCACCGCCGCGGTGGCCGACCACGGACCCGCCCCGATCGCGTCCGCGCAGATAAGGCCTACTCCAGCCGCGCAACACGAACACGGCTGCGCCGACGTGGCATCGGCGCGGTCATTCCCGAACCCTCCGACCAAATCGCTAACCGTAAGCGGCGAGGTGCACGTGGCGGCCGGCCGCCGGCCTTCAACGCCGAGGATTACAAGGGCCGCAACGTCGTTGAGCGAAACTTCAACGTCGTCAAGCAATGGCGCGGACTGGCCACCCGCTATGACAAACTCGCTCTCGTCTACCGCGGCGCAGCTGTCCTGAGAGCTATCACCCTCTGGCTACCGCATTTGTCAGACACGCCCTAGTCCGAAGAACCGCGCCGGGCGGCGAGTATCCAGACGGGCAAGCACCCACCCGACGCCGATATCTTCGAGCTCCACGTCATAGGCGCGTACCAACTCCACGGCAGCCACATCGATCAACCGGTGTCCCAGCACATCAGCGCGCAGCAACACCTCGCCGTCGCGGCGTTCGAAACCGCGCAGATCGATTTTGTGTGTCGCCAATACCACGCGGTCTGGGGCGTACTCAGAAATGGAGGGGCTGCCGATGAACACCCGCCGCCTCCCCACCACAGCGACGATCCCACTCACCAACGGATACTCGTCGGCGCCGCGCAGCCGCACAATCACGTCCTGCACCCGGCCCACAGCCTCGCCCGACCGGGCCAACACCGGCGCATGCAGCAACTCCGAGAGATGCATAACCGGGTGCGACCCGACCTGCTCAGCCGACGTTTCTGGTCCACTCACTTGTGCTCACCTTTCTAACCGGGCGCTCGTCGGCCTCAGGCGTTAAGCGGCCCACTCGAATGAAAGGCCCGTGAGCCCAGAAGCGCGCCCATTGGGGATGACGCTGCGGGGGAGACGCGACAGCAGGGGCAATCAATCGGCGACCGGGGACGACACCGCGGCTTGCTCACGGGTGGTGCCGACGGGCGCCCCCGTCGCGTGTTCGTTCGCGGTCGCGGATTGACCGTTCATCAGGCGGTAGCGGATGAGTCGAGAGCTGTTGGTGACCACCGCGACCGAGGATGCGTTGTGCAGGATCGCGGCCAGCACCGGCGACAGGGCCCCTCCGGCACCCATGAGCAGACCGATCGAGTTGACGGCGATGGACATGCCGTAGTTCTGCCGGATCACCGCGACGGCTCGCGCACCCAGATCGGGTACATCAAGCAGGCGCTGCAGGTTGTCGTTGGCCAGCGCGATATCGGCGGTTTCCACGGCGACGTCGGTGCCGGCCAGACCCATGGCGATCCCGATATCGGCGGTCGCCAGCGCCGGCGCGTCATTGACGCCGTCACCGATCATCGCGACGACGAAGCCTTCGTCCTGCAGTTGGCGCACCGCCTGAAGCTTGTCTTCGGGTAGCACCTCGGCGCGCCACTCGTCGATGCCGAGTTCGCCGGCGACCACCTCGGCGGTGTCAGGATGATCACCGGTGAGCATCACGATGCGCCCAATGCCCTTGCTGCGCAACTTGTTCAGCACGTCGGCTGCCTCGGGGCGGATTTCGTCGCGCAGGCTGATCAGGCCGATCAGCTTGCCATCGACGGCAAGCAGCAGCGGGGTCTCGGCTTGGCGGCGCAGTTTTTCAACCCACTCGGTTGCCTTCTTGGACACGCGGACTTTTTCGGCACGCAGCAGCGAAGGGCTACCCAGCAATAAAACACGGCCATCAGCCCAGGTGCGCATGCCCAGGCCGACCAACACTTCGCACTGTTCGTGCGGCGGGATCGTGATATGGCGTTCGGTGGTCGAGCGGATCACCGCCTCGGCCAGCGGGTGACGTGAATGTATCTCCGAGCTGGCCGCATAGGCCAAGACCTCTTCGGGCTGCCAATCCTTCTGGAAGGCAACGACATTCGTCACGACGGGGCGCCCAACGGTGAGCGTCCCGGTCTTGTCGAACACGATGGCGTTCACCCGCCCGGCTTGTTCGAGGTGAGACCCGCCCTTGATCAGAATGCCGCGGCGCGCCCCGTTGCCGATCGCGGCGCTGATCGCAGTCGGGGTCGACAATCCCACCGCACATGGACACGCGATCAACAGCATGGTCATCGCGCGCCGGATGTCGCCGGTCAGCAGTAGAGTTGCCGCGGACACGATGAACGAGATCGGAACAAACCGGCGGGAGAAATTCTCACCGACCGTTTGAATCGGTGCCCGATCGTGCTGGGCCTCTTCGACGCGAGAAATGATCCGCCCGATCGTGGTTTCACTGCCCACCGCGGTCGCGCGCACCACGAGGCGTCCGCGTATCACCACCGATCCGGCGTGTACGCGGGAGCCGACGACCATGCTGACCGGCAACGTTTCGCCCGTGATCGCCGACTGGTCGACCACCGCTTCCCCGTCGAGCACCTCGCCGTCCACCGGGATCGCCACGTGATCGTGGATGACGACCTCGTCACCGATTTGCAAGGTATCGATGGGCACCTGGACTTCGCTGCCATCATTGGCCCTGATCCAGGCCGTGTCCGCGGTGCCGCGCAACAGGTCGGCGATGGCCCGGCGGGTGCGGCGCAGCGTCAGGTCCTGCAGGTACTCGCCGATATTGAGCAGCCACAACACAGTCAGCGCGACCACGTTCTCCCGCAACACCATGCTGGCCACCGTGGCCGCCGTCACCAACGTGTCGGTGCCCGCTCGGCCAGAACGAAGCGAACGTAGCGCCCCCCGGAAGAACGGATAGCCCATGAACACCGTCGCGCCGGTCGCCACCAGCTGACCCTTGGGCCCCAGCAGCGGCGGGCGTCGGAAACCATAGCGGCGCACACCCAACAACACCAGCGCCGCCCCGCCGACCGCAATGCGCAGCACCTCAGTGTTGCGAACATCAGCCGAGCGCGGCGTACGCGCGGGAATAAGCTCAGCCGCAACGTCTTTCGCCGCCGCAATGGCCGCCATGATCGCCGAGCGATCACAACGCTTGGGTGAATACCACACCACGACCGATCCGGTGTGGGGATAGGCGTGCACCGCACGCACACCGGTCTGCTTGTCCACCATGTCCTCGACGGCCACCGCACGACGGGAATCCGAACGAACCCACGGAACATGCAATCTCATCCGCCCCGCCGCATCGGACAGAATTTCTACGGCGGGGTCATCGACAACAGTCATCGTTAAGCGATCAGTGGTCGTGATCGTGGACCGCGGCCGCAGCCGGCGGGGAAGCCTCTTCACCGATGCGTTCACGCGCCTCAGCGACCACGTCGGCCGCCTTCAGCCGAGCCGACTCCGCGGCCACTTCCGCGCGACGCGTCCCTCGCAAACTCAACTCCGCGGCCGCGACCGTCGCCCGGCGCACAGGCGCCCCACCAGCCACCTTCCGCAACAACTCATAAGCGCTCACGCCCACCAAGCCGGTGAACACCGTCGCGGCCGCCTTTGCCGCTAGCGCATGCGGAAACATCAAATTCCTCCTCGTGTTCGGCCCTGTCGGGCGCATTTCACCTACTACTCATTCGACCGTAACATAGATACATCGCAATATCACTATGTAATGGGTCTTGGCGAAGGCCAACCCGGGGCGAACCCCGGATCGTGTTCCCTAGGTCCGGGATTGCATTAAAGGTATAGATGGCTATCGGCCACAGTGTGTGGGGCCGGAGGGGTCGTCTGATACCAAGACCAAGACTGTCGTGGCTGCGCAGTTGACGCAGAATCCTGAAGATGAGGCCGCCTCTGCGCCGGCCGTTGATGTCGTCGGCAGCCGCGAGGTCGACCGACTCGAGATCGCTTGGGCTAGGGAGTTGGTGCGCCAGGCTCGGGAGGTCGGCGTGGTGACCGGCCCGGCGGATTGCTTAAGGCGGACCAAGACCGTCTTCGAAACCGCTCCGGACGAGGAACTGTGCGAACATCCGTGGTACAACCGCCACAATTCGGCTGGCTGATCGCGCTCGTCGCAAGCCCCCGGGGTGGGCTCGTCGAATTCCCCGCCGTGAGCTGCGGTCAGTGTGCCGGTCGCAGTGGCGGCGCGGCGCGGGGCTTCGGCGGCGGCATGGTCGCGTAGTCGGTAGGACACTCGCGGTCGATGTTGATGACCGCCGAGCGGTGCAGCAGGCGGCGGCATCGACGTCGAAATCAGGCAGGGTGGCTAAGGCTGGCAGGCAGGCGAACCGCAATCGCCCCGCCACATTGGCGTGGTCGCGTTTCTTTTGCGAGGTCCGTCGTACGACGCTATCGTCCCTGATTGTGGACGACAGTGCGAAGGACCCGGCGGTGGTGCTTCCGTATCTGGTCGGGCGGCCCTTGGCGGCTACCGAGGTCTACGAAGCGTTCGGCTACCGCAAGTCCGCGTACTACAAGGCGGCTCGTGAGGGCAGGCTAATCACCGCGGACAACCTGATTAGGGCGGCCAAGTATTTGGGGTTGAACCCGGTTGACCTGCAGGTTCGCTTCGGTTTGATCGACTCCGACTCGGTTACCGAGTATGTGGAGTCCCAGGCCGGGCCGCCCCGGCTGCGTGATCTTCGCCCCGATCCCAACAGTCCGCCCGTCTGAGCGGCACTGCCGGGACCGTTTGAATGATCAAGACCGCACTCATCATCGTCACCCTGGCGGCCCTGATGTGCAGCCTGTGGATCCGGCGCGACACCTGGCGCTCCCGGTGGGAGGCCGGCGCCACCCGCAACATCGCCCTGCACGGTTGCGCCGTGCTGTTGATGTCGCATTGGGCCGCGGCCGCGCTCGGGCCGCCACTGCATCGCGTCTTGGGGCTGTGGAACATACAACATCTGCTCGGTCACATCTGCTGGATCTTCGCGGTGACGGCCATTATTCGGCACGGGCTCATCCGCCTCGTCGACGAAACCTACGAGCGCGAACTATTTCGCAAGCACGTCACGCGCCCGCTGCGGCTTGCGGTTCCGCTGCTGGTGGCGCTGTTCATCATCGCCGACGAAGGCCATCACCTCGACTTCTTCGCGGCCCCCGCCGACTTCTGGCTGCTGGCTTACTGGCTGGTCCTGGGCGCCCTGATGATCTATCTACTCTCCTACGCCGGGCGAATCCTTTTGATCCTGCGGACGGATCCCCGCTCAACGACGACCGTCGACCTCTATCTGATCTCGGCGGGATTCGGGGCGGCGGCCAGCGTGATCCAAATTGGAACCGCGTGGGCGGGCACCGACATCGCCTTGCCCGTCTGGTTGTGCGCCTGCCTGAGCGCCATCGGTTTCGCCTACGGATCCGCCCGATCTTGGCAAGCCAAGGTCGCCTGGTTCACGTCCGGCAAATAGGCCCACACCACGCGTTCGGCGCCCCTCGACCAGCGCGGGACCCTGGGCGTCTATCCGCCGACGACGTGGCGTGCCACCACCATCGGACGGAACCCGTACCGCTGTCCGACGATCTTGCCGCCGGCACCCCGGCCCGCGCCCGTCAGCGGCATGCCGCGGAGCAAACCCCCTGCTTTGGCCTCGGAGCCGGCGCTGACGGTGCTGACCGCGGGCGGCGCTGTTTCTGCGCTTGTCGCCGGTGCCGCGGCGGCCCAACTCTGGGGCACCGACAAGTGGCCGACGGTGCCCGCCCTGCCCAGACCCGCCGACACAGACGCGCCCGAGGGCGTCGGGCCACCGCCGAGGGTTCCACCCACACCGCGCAAGGTGGCTGCGGCCGCCGCGGCCTGAGTTCCTTTGCTGACGGCGGCCGGCCTCCCACCTAGCCAGAGCTTCATAAAGTGGTCATAGTCGCCCAGTTGGTAATATAGGATGCCAAGGTCGCTGGTATACATTTTTACCCAGTCTTTCCAGGCCACCGGTTTGGACGATCCGGATGACGTAGTCGATGCATTCAGTAATCCGGTCGAGACTGATTTGAGGTTTGCTAGCCCGGAGATGGACGCGCTGGGTTGTGCACTTGTATCGGCGGCGTGGGCGACGGCGGCGGCTTGACCGGCCTGGCCCGCCGGGTTGGTGGTCGGCGGCGACTGATCGAAGGTGGGCAGTGCTGAGGCGCCGGCCGACGCCGCGGCGTAGCCATACATCGCCGCCGCGTCCTGGGCCCACATCTCGGCGTACTGGGCCTCGGTAGCCGCAATCGCCGGCAAATTCTGGCCGAAGAAGTTCGTCGCGATCAACGTCATCAGTTGCGCGCGGTTGGCCGCGATCACCGGCGGCGGAACCGTCATCGCGAACGCCGCCTCGTACGCTCCCACAGCGGCCTTCGCCTGGACGGCCGTCTGCTCGGCCTGCGCAGCCGTCGCAGTCAGCCACGCGGTATACGGGGCCGAAGCGCTGGCCATCGTCGCCGACGCCGGACCCCTCCACACGCCGGTGAGCTCGGCGATCAACGAACTGTAGGAGGCGGCCGCGCTGTACAGATCGATGGCCACCCCATCCCAGGCTGCCGCCGCGGCCAGCATCGGCCCCGAACCCGCGCCGACATACATCCGCCCGGAGTTGACCTCCGGCGGAAGCGCCCCGTAATCCACTAAGTGGTCCCCTCGGCTTGTCGACGGCTGTCGCACGCACACCAACGCCGCCCGAAACTGTGGTCAGATACGTGTGCGTGGCTACCGTCCAGCGCAGCCGACACCGTCGGCGAGGAAGTCACGAACGCGAAGCCGTTCGTCGACCGCGGCCGCCATCTCTCATGAGTGGACGATGATGCACATATATGATTCTAAGAACATATATGTACGCGACAGTTCACGACTCTGAACTGAATCTAACTGACGATGAACATTAGTCTTTGGCAATACACTATTGATCGCGCAGCACTTAACCTCGCTGGGGAGCGGCTTTAGCGGCCGCTGAAACGAGATCCAGCGAGGAGAGAGATCACAGTGTCGTTCGTGACCACCCAACCCGAAGTGTTATCCGCAGCAGCCAGCAAATTGGCCGTGATCGGTTCGGCGCTGGCCGCGCAGAATGCCGCGGCATCGGCGCCGACGACGGGCGTGGTTCCCGCGGCGGCCGACGAGGTTTCGGTCCTGATCGCGGCGCAGTTCGCCACGCACGCCCAGATGTATCAGACCGTCTGCGCCCAAGCCACGATGATTCACGACAGCTTCGTGAAAATGCTGCACCTCGGCGCCGGTTCCTATGCGGCCACCGAAGCCATCAACGCCGCCGCGGCCAGCTAAGGAGGCTGACTACGTGCTGGATTTCGGAGCACTACCCCCTGAATTCAATTCTGCGCGCATGTATTCCGGCCCCGGTTCGGCATCGATGATGGCCGCGGCATGGGCATGGAACATGCTGGCCGCCGAGCTGGACTCCGCAGCCACCGCCTACGACACCGTCATCACACAACTGACCAGCGAAGGGTGGATGGGCCCGGCATCAGCCCAAATGGCCGAGGCCGCCCAACCCTATCTGGTATGGATGCGGACCAGCGCCGCGCAAGCCGAACAGGCCGCCACATCAGCCAGAGCCGCGGCGGGCGCTTACGAGACCGCGTTCGCCGCCACGGTGCCCCCACCACTGATCGAAACGAACCGCACCCTGCTCGCCCAGGCGATCTCCACCAATGTCCTCGGCCAAAACATCCCACTGATCACCCAACTCGAGGCCCAATACGGCGAAATGTGGGCCCAAGACGCCGCCACGATGTACGGCTACGCCGCCCACACCGCACCCACTGCCGAAGTCACGCCATTCACCGAGCCGGCCCAAACCACCAACCCCGCCGGACAGGCCATGCAGGGCGCCGCGGTCACCCGAGCCGCCGGCACACCGGCCGGCACGAGCACGCAGGCTACGCAGTCGCAACTGTTATCCTCCACACCCTCCGCACTGCAAAGCCTCGCATCACCTAGCTCATCAACCGCATCCACAACACCGATCTCAGACGCGTTAAAACAGAACGAATTCGTGAGCCTGTGGTCCCAATATGCCAGCCCCACCCAAAACACCCTCGCAATGATGTATCGCGCTACCGGCATGACAACGCACTTTCAATCACTCGGCAAGGCACTAGCACCCGCCGCCAAAGCCGCCAGCGAGGGAGCCAAAGCCGCCGCGGCCCTGCCCACCGTCGGCGCCTCGCTGCGCGGCCTGACCGGTGGCGGCGGCGCCATCTCGGCAACTTTGGCTTCCGCCGCACCGGTCGGTGGGCTGTCCGTACCGCCCGCGTGGTCCGCCGCGCCCCCGGCGGTCACGTCGGGGGCATCGTCGATTCCGGTCAGCCGCTTCATCACCACCCCGGACACATCAGCGCCCGGAAACCTGCTCGGCGGCATGCCGCTGGCGGGTATCGGCGGAAGTTCGGGCGGCACCGGTCCGCGCTACGGGATCCGCCCGACGGTGATGGCGCGCCCCCCGTTTGCCGGATAACGCGACGACGTCCCAACCATTTGCGCCGAGATCCAGTTCAGCGCAACGCCGTTCGAGTGGCCCACGGACACCGCGCCGCTTTTTGAGCGCGGCTGGGCCATCCGTGTCCGCGGACACTTCCCGCTTCCCGACCAAGCAGGCTGCACTCGAATACCTCTACTTAATCACGCGGTCACTGCACCTGACCGGGACGGGACAGAAGCGATGGACATGCGTTCAAGATTGGCAGTGAACGCCTTCGCGATCTGCTTCGCCGACCGCATGCCGGAAAGTGAAACACCTACCGAAGATGCCGCTTACACCGTAATCTGACGGACCCCGATGGGCCGGCCCCAGGATGTCTAAGCGGCATCCCAGCAATGCCATCGATCGCGACCCGCCGGCGAGGAATCTTCAGATGTTTCCCACCGCTCAAGCCTGCGCGTTCATTGGCGGGGCGCTCGCGGTCCAGCTTGGACGGCACCGACAACTGTTCGATCGAGCCCGCTCAGCCGACACGCGCCAAGGTCTTGTTGCCCAGACCTGGTTGCGCGGCGACAGAGTTAGCAAGCAGGTCTGCTCGGTGAAGCTGCGGTCACAAGTGCGTGGGAGGGCGTTTGGGTGAAGTTCACTCGCGCTGGCGAGGCCACTAAGTGAGCTGCTGCGTCCGACGCGCACGGTCGTCGTCAGGTGCTACCGAGTTGGATGGCTTTGGCCACGAGCAAAATCGCCCCGACTACGAGGTAGCCACGCAAGGCCAGCATGCCTAGCCGAGTTCCGGCCGACCAGGACACCGGTTTCAACGAGGTCAACGGCGGCATTCGCCAGGTGGCCCGTTGGGCTGTGGCCAGGTCAAAGGGGGGCTGGTCAGGCCATTGTTGTTTCGGGCGCTGGCGACCATACCACCGCAGCACACCGAAAACGGTTGCGGCGCATAGGGCGATACCGACGGTGAGGTCGGCGGCGAGTGAGACGATGTCGAGGCGGGGGAATACGGTCGTGGCCATGAGTATGCCCGAGAGTAGCAACAGCACGCTGACGATGAGCCCTGACGTTACGTTGAGCCACGGCCGGTTCACCCACGGGCCTAAGACTTCCCGGTCGTTGCACAACAGCACCAAAAAGACAGTCGCGCTGGGCAGCAGCAACCCGGCCAGCGCTTGCACGCCGGTCGTGATCAACCCCAACGGCGCCCCGGGGATTAGCACGATCGCTGCGGCGATCACGACCATTCCGGTGTAGGACAGGTAGAATGGCTTGGCGTCACCGAAGCCACGGTGCAGGGAATGCTTGAGCCCGAGTACATCCCCGAAGGCATAGCTGCTGGCCAGGGTCACCGCAGCCGCCCCAATGATGGAGGCGTCGAGCAACACGATCGCGAACACCGACCCGAGGGTGGTGTTGATTTGGCCGAGCAGGTGCGCAACCGTGCCGGCGTCGGCGAAGCGCCCACGGCTGTTGGTGGCCCGCGCGGCCCAGTCGCCGGTCATGATCAACGCCGCCGCACCGATCACCACGACGAAGGCACCCAGTGTGGTGTCGGCGCGCTCGTAGCCGATGAAACGCGGCGTGATGCGCTTGTCGACAATGTTGGACTGCTGAAAGAACAGCTGCCACGGGGCCACCGTGGTGCCGACCATCGCGATGATCAACAGCACCGCGTCCGAGGTGACTCCGCCACGCATGCCCGGGATGACAAACGATTTGGCGGCGCGCCCCGCATCTGGATGGGACATCAACAACATTGGGATTTGCAGCAGCGTGATCGCGATGAACGCGAGCATCGCGCGTTCCCAGCGCTGGAAGCTGCCGGTGGCCATGATGGTGATCAGCGCGATCGCGGCCAGCGGGACGACCACATATCGGGGGATGCCGATGTAGTCGGCCGCCAGGGTGATGCCAATGAATTCGGTGACCAGGGTCAGAAAGTTCAGCAGGAACAGGTCACCCACGGAAAACCAGCCCCAGCCGCGGCCGAACCGCTCATTGATCAACCGCGCGTGTCCGACCCCGGTGACCGCACCGAGCCGGACCACCATCTCCTGGTTAACAATCAGCACCGGGATCAACAACACCAGCACCCACAGCAGGCTGTAGCCGTAGTTCTGTCCGGCCTGCACGTAGGTCGAGACGCCTCCGGCGTCGTTGTCGCCGACCATCACGATCAAGCCGGGCCCGATGATCGCCAGCATGGTGGCTAGGCGGATTTTCAGGCTACGCGGACGGGCGGTGTCGCCGAGGCCGATTCGGCCCAGCGCACCTTCGATGTCGCCGACGTGTGCGCTGTCCAGCACCGCGGTGCCGTGCGGCGCCGCCAACACTGTGTCGGAAGTGGGGCGGTCCAAGAGTGTCATAGCCAGTCTCCTTCTTCGCTGCTCATCGAGGTCAGGTCTTCGCGAACCAGGCGTGGCCCGGGCGCTCGCTAGCGCCAGTCGTCGGGAATGGTGGCCTGAGCACGGCATCGACGGTCACCACCCCCAGCGCCTGACCCTCGTCATCGACGACCGAAATGGTGTGTAAGTTGTAGTCGGCTATCAATACCGCGGCATCGATCAGATCGGCATCGGGAGTCACCAAGATGGGATTCGAATCCATCAGTGTCGCAACCGCATCCGCAATGTTCGATTGCAAAGTGCGATCACTGAGACCACGCCGGCCAGCCGCCCGCACTCGTGGAGGACGTGCAGCTGCAGACGCCCATGTTTCGCAGGAGACGATGTCGAGGTTCATCAAACGGCCTGCGCTGTGCGGGTTTGAATCCCAACAAGGGCGATCACCGTGGGAGCGCTGGGGTGCGGGCATCAATTCCAGAACACGGCGCCGGGTGGGACTGGCGCAAAATGAAGGCCGCGTCGTCGGCGTCGTCGGCACGGATCCGGGCGAGCAACGCGGCGACCTCGTGGGAGGGCGGGCAACGTGGCCGCCGGGTGTCTTCAGCAGTCCGAGCAGGCGGAGCGGTCGTCGGATCTCGGTCGCCGGTTTGTTCATGGATCTCTCCTTGGCGCAACGTGTAAATCAGTGGTGGGTGGTGTAGCACGGGAGCGGCAATACGGCTGCCGCGCTTGGGGTTAGGACCAGCTGGAGCCCACGGCGCTGTCGGTGTTGGCCATGTGGGAACCGGCCGTTTGTACTTTGGAGCCGTGAGCGTTGGCCTGCTCGTAGATCACCTGGAAGTTGCGGCCCAATTGGGTGATGAACTCCTGGCAGGCCAGTGAGCCCGCGCCGCCCCAGAAGTCGCCGGCGGCAAGCACATCGCGAATGATGGCCTGATGCTCAGCCTCTAGGGTGGCGGCTTGGGTGCGGATCAGCGCACCGTGGGCGTCGACGTCGCCGAACTGGTAGTTGATCGTCATCGGTGTTCTCCTCACGGGTGCAAAGCGGTTAGTTGCCCAGGATCTGCTGAGAGGCCTGTTCTTGGTCCTCGTAGTTGCTGGCGTCACGAATCAGGTTGTCGCGCACCCCGTGCAGCATGGTGACGATATTGCGAAAGGCGGTGTTCATCTGGCTCACGGTGTCGTAGGAGGTGGCTTGAGCGCTACCGCTCCAGCCGGCGCCGGCGATGTTTTGCGAGGACGCCCAGATCTTGCGGGCCTCGTCCTCCACGGTTCGGGCGTGCACTTCGAAACGCCCTGCCATCGAGCGCATCTCGTGCGGGTCGGTCGTAAAACGCGTAGTCATCTGAATGTCTCCTTATCTAGAAATCATCGAGTGCCACATAAGCGGTGAATCGTGGCCGAACTGCTTATGCGGTTGGGGCCGTCGAACTGAGGCTCGCAGCCGATCCCCGTATCTGCTATCCGGCGATGGGTGAGCGGGCCATTACGGTGAGCCGGAGCCCGTATTTGGGAGCACTGGCTATGTGGCTTCCGGCCGTGTTCGCCATCGGCATGCCGGGCATCATGGGTATCACACCTGCCGGAGCCGCGGTGAGGGGCGTGCCGCCCAGCCCTGAGGCAAGAGAGCTCGGGGGTGGGGCTAGGGCGGTCCAGCTCGCGGGCACCGATAACGGGCCGATTGATGCGGCTTGACCCAGGGCCGCCGATGCGCCGCCGCCAGAGCCCAGGCTCGCCAGACCCAATAGGCCTCCGAGGGGGCCGGTTGTGACAGCTTCTCCGATCGCGTTTCCCGCCGCGCCCCCGGCTGCGCCGGCGCCCAGCAAACTCGTGAAGGCACCCAATGTGTTACTGGGTGTGTAGAACCCGGACGAGAAGATGGTGTTCCAGATGTTCGCGTTGGGCCCCCACTGGTTCCAGAAGTCGTCGAGCTGCGGATTCCCAGACCCAGACTGAGGCAGTTGGCCAAGGATTTCCGAAAGTCCCGACGTCGACGACGAAGACGACGCGGGTGCCGCGAGGCTCTGCAACTTTGTGGGTACCGTGGAGGTCAGCTGTGACAGTGCAGTCTGCGTGCTCGTGCCTGTCGAGGTAGCAGTGGCCTGGCTGACCGCCGCGGCCTGCCCGGTCAGCCCCGCCGCATTGGTTGTCTGTTGTGGACCGGTGAATGGCGTCACCTTCGAGGCGGCCGCCGAAGCGGCGGCGTAGCCGTACATTGCGGCAGCGTCCTGGGCCCACATTTCGCCGTAGTGAGCCTCGGTGGTCGCGATCGCCGGCGTGTTCTGCCCCAAAACGTTGGTCGCGACCAACGCGCTCAAAAGGCTACGATTGGCCGCGATGACCGGTGGGGGCACCGTCATCGAGTACGCGGTCTCATAGGCATCCGCGGCTGCGGTGGCCTGGGTGGCGGTTTGTTCAGCCTGCATCCCGGTCGTGTTCATCCAGGCGACAAGAGGTGCTGCGGCGGCCGCCATCGATATCGATGCCGGGCCGCGCCAGCCTTCGCTGGTCAATCCTGAGATCGTCGAGCTGTAGGAGGTTGCCGCCGAACGCAATTCAGCGGCCAGCGTGTCCCAGGCGGCGGCGGCGCTAAGCATCGGCGCTGAGCCCGCGCCGGAATACATTCTTGCGGAATTGATTTCCGGCGGCAACGCGCCGAAATCGATCATGACAGTCATTGGACACACTTCCTTTAGCCGGCCGCGGTCGTGTTGAGGGCCTCGGTGGCGGCGTACGAAACGGCGCTGGCCGCTAAGGTCCGCACGAACAGGTCAGAAACTGCTGCGGCTTGTGCGCTCACCACTTGATACAGCTGCGCGTGCGCAACGAACTGGGTCGCGGTGAGCGCCGAAACCTCATCGGCCGCTGCAGGAATCACGCCTGTCGTAGGCGTAGATGCGGCCGCGTTCTGGGCGGCGAGCCCTAAGCCGATATTGCGCAAATCATTGGCCGTTGCCGCCAGTATTTCTGGTTGTGCGGTCACAAAAGACATCGGACTTCTCCTCAAGGGAATGCAGATTAAGGCTGCGGCTGTGGTCGTGTCAGGGCACGCCACAACAACACGCGTCCACGAAGCGGACGCGGGCGAGTGTTAACCGAAGCGGCGCAAGCCGATTCAGATAGTGGAAACGGTGCCTGGGCCGGATCCGAACGAAATGCTCATCGGACTCGGATAGGGACTATCACCGCGATTCATCTCGCTCTCACCTCCTCACGGCCAGGGCACACGGGGGTGCCAACAGTCGCACACCGGGGTAAGGCGACCCGGCGATTCAGCCGGGCGCGGCACCCCTCTCGTCAGAGCTTTGGCACCACACGGCGTATCCGGTTGAGCCGGAAGCCACTTGGGCTCAACCCTTAAGCCGGGAAGAGCTGTCCTGACCCGGGGCGTCTCTCGACGTTCGAGGTCAGTGGCCTATATCCGTGCAGACGCCTCACCTACCGAGGTTTATGCGAACGTTATCTTCGCAGTCAAGGCGGCACCAGTCAACCCGGCGCGTTGACTCACCAACAATGCCCGCGTGCCCCCTTCGTTGTCCCAAAGAGAAATGCTGCCCGCGAAGTGGCGTGTTGAAGCGGCGAAACCGGTGCGGCGCAGCAGGCCCAGACGATGGGATTGACGGTGGGTGAACGCCAGCGTTGCACCGGGGCCTTTACTAGGCCGTGCTGGACATGCCGGCTGGCATGTGGCTGGCGCCGATGCTGGGTGAGCTGGTGAGGATCTTGCGGCGGTTCGGCGCACTGGACATTGATGGCGACACCGGGGGCGCTGCTGTGACCGCGCCATATCGTCGGCCATCGATTGCCGTGTGGCGCCCGAAGGCGAGAAGTACGAATTGACGGACCGTTGACGCAACCGAACCGAGATCATGCAAAGCAGCCAAACCGGCGCGGGTTAACGCTCGATCTGGTTCGTTAAGTGAGCTGGTGGTGAGCAAGCGCTGAACGAGTCGTGTCAAGTCGGGAACATATTGTCCCAGCAAGGCTTTTGCCGACGACATCGTTCCCGTGCGGTGCTAGCTTCGGGGTTGTTATGAGAATCGACGTTGCCGATCCGACAATGCCGCGATCCCGTTTGGTCGCGGTAACAGCCGCAGTATGGTTGATATTGTGGATGGTAATCGGTGGCGCACACCACCACGAAAGTAGAACTAACTCAACGGATCTGGAAATCGTTGCCGGTGAAGCGGCAACTTCGCTTGAATCGTCGCAAGTGGTCAGGGATCAGCTACCCCCAGACCATGCACACGCAAGAAGAGATTCGTCGACACACCACCACGACCAGTTCATGGCCGTCGCCTTGACACCGTCCGTGGCCGCGTTGGCGAGTTTCGGCGCCGCAGTCAGCCCAGTTGGGGGGGCGGGGTGGTTGGCTTATCCCGCGGCGGCGCCGGGGCGGGGTCCGCCCACTGTGCTTGCAGTGCGTTGCGCCGGTCGAGATCTGTTGACTCGGCTCTGCTTGTCTCGTCGCTGATCAGTCACCGTCAGGCCGCTGCGCTTCGCGTCGCCGGCCGGTGAACGCTTCTTACCAATTGTCGCGCCTCGCGCGTTGATGGAAGTGACGATCAAATGACTGACGTTGTTCGCACTGACAATAATCTTGCAAAAGGTCCACCTCTTACCGCCATCGGGGCGCTTCTACTGGCCGCGCAGGCCTGCCACCTATGGGCGCCTGGTGTCTTGGTGGGACACGCTTTGGTGCTGAAGATCTCGGCGTCCCAGAGCATTCCGGACCGCGGTTTCTGGGCGAAGCTTGAGTGCTTTAACCCAGGTGGCAGCATGAAGGAAGTCCTTGCCACGCACATGGTCGATAAGGCGCGCGCCCGCGGCGGGTTGCTGTCTGAAGCGCGGACCGCGGAGTTCACCGGCGGCAGACTAGGTTTGGGACTGGTTCTAGCGGGCCAGGTGTGCGTGGGTCCGGTAGCGGTTGTCATCGATACCGGGATGATGGGACCGACCATTCGCCGGATGCTTGCTGCCTACGGCGCCGACGTTGTCCTCGTCGACGCACTGCGCCCGGTTGGTGGATGGGAGCAAGCCCGCAAAGATCGGGTCGTGCAGTCGTTGGCCACCGAACACGGTGCATGGATTCCGTTTCAGTACACCAACTTTGACAACGTTGTCGATTATCAATCGTTGGATTTTGGATTGCTCGTCCAGCTCGGTGGAATCGATGCGGTGGTGTGCCCGGTGGCTGCCGGCAGCTATTCGGCAGGAATTGCGCGATTGCTACTTCAGCAGAGCGAGCAGGCGCCGAGATCTACATCGGTTGTGCAGGATTGGCGGATCGTCCTAGCCAACCGGTCTTTGCTGCTCTTCGCCGCGATGATAGGTTCGTATGTAGTGACCTTTCAGGGCCACCTTGCCCTGCCTCTGCAAGTGGCGGCACCGACACTGTGGTTCCAAAGCTGTTTTGTCACCGTCGTGTTCGCCATTTCAGGTGTGGTGGTCGTTGCCGGCCAGTTGCGCATCGCGCGATGGTTCTTCGACGGGTGGGGTTGTCGGGGTAGCTTGAGTGCCGGTCTAGTTATCCTGGCTGTGTCGTATGTGCCGCTGATCCTCCTGCCCGACGGTGGGGGCTTAGGGTCACGGGCGGCCGTCGATGCAGTTGCAGTCTTCGCGGCGCTGCTTGCGCTCGGATCCGCCGCGGCGATCCCGTTCAAAATGGATACTGTAAATGCTTTCACCGGTAGCCGTTTACTGGCAACACTTTACCGGCTCTACAACCCCGTCGTCGCAATCAGAACCTTGATCTGCAATTTGGGACAGAGGCGATCGTCGGCGCAGCGGTACGTCGCGGTCACGCCGAAAAACTCTGCACTGCATGATTCTTCGTTAGCGGCTCCACAACACTTGCGCTCAAACGAACATTATTCCGAAAAAGGGTCACGAAACCGTGATCATCTGAACCAGAACAATGGCCTTAAGCCTGCATCACGGCGTAGTCAACACCGAGGAAAGAAAGAGGCGCAACTCATATGGGAAAACGAACCGGAATGTCCGACAGATCAAGTCTAGCCGGGGATCTAGCCCCTAGCCGCCCGCCGAGGATGCGACCATGAGCGGGCACAGCCACGCCCACGGGCATGGGCACACAACCGATGCTGACCGGCGGTGGCTAGCCGGCGCCCTGGCGGTGATCACAGCATTCATGGTCGGCGAAGTAACGGTAGGAATCGTTGCACGATCCCTCGCACTGATCTCGGACGCGGCGCACATGCTTACCGACGCGGCCTCAATCGCTTTGGCGCTATGGGCTATCGGGCTGGCAGCACGACCGGCGGCGGGCCGAATGACCTACGGCTGGCGACGGGCGGAAATCTTGTCTGCGCTGGGCAACGGCCTGACTTTACTAGTATTGGCGGGCTGGCTGGCCTACGAGGCGGCCCGTCGGCTAATCGACCCGCCGCCGGTCACCGGCAGGCTGGTGCTGATAACGGCACTGGTCGGGGTCGTGGTGAACGTGGCCGCGACGTGGATGATCAGCCGCGCTAATCGCTCCAGCCTCAACGTCGAGGGCGCTTTCCAGCACATCCTCAACGACCTGTTCGCTTTCATCGCAACCGCAGTCGCCGGCTTGGTGATGGTGTTCACCGGGTTTGCGCGCGCCGATGCCATCGCCACGCTGGTCGTGGTGGTGTTGATGGCAAAGGCTGGAACGGGATTGGTGCGTGCCGCAAGTCTGGTCCTCCTGGAGGCCGCGCCTCGCGGGGTCGAGCCCGAAAAGATTGGCCAGGCGATGGCGACATGCGACGCGGTGGTCGAAGTTCACGACCTGCATGTTTGGGAAATAACGTTAGGGCAAACAGCGCTTTCAGCGCACGTCATCGTGGATGAGGACCGCGATTGCCATGAAACCCGGGCCGAGTTAGCGGAGTTGCTCGCGCACTCGCACGGGATTTCACACATCACCCTGCAGCTTGAGCACCAAAAGTCAGGCCGCCCCGACGAACACGGTTTCGCGGGCGCATGCGCGCATTGCGCAGACCCGCACGGTCCCACGCACCGCTCCGCTAACCAGCAGGCCCATGATCCCGAGTCGGACACAGGCGGCATGGCCTCCTCGTCGTTATCGCATATTCGCGGTTAGAGATTGGGTTGTTGTGCGGTTGGCCAGCGCTAGCGGGGCGCCACGGATCCGGTCTGTGGTGGCGGTGGGGGCTGCGGTGTGGTTGGCGATGTGGGGGGTTTTGATTGGCGCCCACAGTGTAAACACGCATTCGCAGTCTTCGGTGGTGCACCTAGCACCCGCGATGCTGGCCTCCGCAAGTGGTGGTGGTCAGCCCACTCTCAGCGTCGATCATCTGCATGTGGGCAAGGGCTTGGCGGGCGACCATCCTGAGCGGTTCACCGCGGCGGTGTTGCCGCGCTCGGGCGCTGTGGTGGCTGCGTTGATCGCGCTGGGCGTGGTGGCGGCCGTTGCGGTGACCGGTGGGTTGGCCCGGTTTGGGGTGCCCGCCGGGCGCGGCCCACCGCGCGCCCCGGTTTTTTCTGTTATCGGTCAAGAGGTTTTGATCCGGTTCTGCTTGTCTCGTCGCTGACTGGTCAGCGTCAGGTCGTTTCTGCCCTTTGTGGCGAGCGGCCGGTGACCGCTGACCCATGTCAAGTGCCGCGTTCTGGTTCGCGGCTTCGCAGGAAAGCGACAAATCTGATGACCGAAGTTCGTTCCTTTAGCGACACGTGTCTTCACTCCCTGGCAACGCCGAAGATTCTCGAGCCGCGTGAGTGCGGCCAACTTGCCCCGGCCACTTCCCGGCGGCCCGCCGCCCTGGTGGGCAACACTCCGGTGCTGCGGGTCTCGGCGCCGCTGAGCCCGCCCGGTCGCGGGTTTTGGGCCAAGCTGGAGGGGTTCAATCCCGGCGGCAGCATGAAAGACCGCCCGGCCCTGCACATGGTCGAAGCCGCCCGGGCCCGCGGCGAACTCACACCCGGGGCCCGCATCGTGGAATCCACCAGCGGCAGCCTCGGATTAGGCCTAGCGCTGGCCGGCCAAGCCTACGGGCACCCGGTCACCGTAGTCACCGACACCGGCATGGAACCCATCGTGCGCCACATGCTGGCCGCCTACGGCGCCCAGGTCGACCTGGTCACCGAACCCCACCCCATCGGCGGCTGGCAACAAGCCCGCAAAGACCGCGTCGCCCAAGTTCTGGCCGACCACCCCGGCTCCTGGTGCCCCGACCAATACAGCAACCCCGACAACATCACCGGCTACCAATCACTGGGATTAGAGCTCATAAATCAGCTCGGCCACGTCGACGTGCTGGTGTGCTCGGTAGGCACCGGCGGACATTCGGCCGGGGTGGCGCGGGTGCTGCGCCAATTCAACCCCGACATGAAACTGATCGGGGTCGACACCATCGGCTCCACCATTTTCGGCCAACCCGCCACCACCCGGCTCATGCGCGGCCTGGGCTCCAGCATCCACCCCGCCAACATCGACTACCACGCCTTCAACGAAGTCCACTGGATCGCCCCACACGAAGCCGTCTGGGCCGCACGCACTTTAGCGGCCAGCCAGTTCGCCAGCGGCGGCTGGAGCGTAGGCGCCGTCGCCCTGGTCGCCGGCTGGGCCGCGCGCACCTACCCCAAAGACACCCGCATCGCCGCGGTCTTCCCCGACGGACCCCAACGCTACTTCGACACCATCTACAACGACGACTACTGCCACCAACACCAGCTGCTGGACTGGCAACCCACCCCCCAACCCACCACCCTCACCGACCCCAACCAACACGTCATCACCTCCTGGACCCGCACCACCACCATCACCAACCCGGCCTTGGTGTTGCGATGAAGGGCTTTATCGCGCGGTTTCGCGGATTCGACGGGCCCAGCCGGGTACTGATGATCAACCAGTTCGGCATCAACATGGGTTTTTACATGCTGATGCCGTATCTGGCGGGGTACCTGGCTGGCCCGCTCGGGCTGGCGGCCTGGGCGGTGGGATTGGTGCTGGGGGTGCGGAATTTCTCGCAGCAGGGGATGTTCATCGTGGGCGGCACGCTGGCCGACCGGCTGGGCTACAAGCCGTTGATCGTGGCTGGATGTCTGTTGCGCACAGGCGGTTTCGCGCTGCTGGTGGTGGCTCAGTCGTTGCCGGCTGTGCTGATCGCCGCGGCGGCGACCGGTTTCGCCGGGGCCTTGTTCAACCCGGCGGTGCGGGCGTATCTGGCCGGTGACGCCGGGGATCGCCGGGTGGAGGCCTTCGCCATGTTCAACCTCTTCTATCAGGCCGGAATCCTGTTGGGTCCGCTGGTCGGACTGGTCCTGGTGGCCGTTGACTTTCAGGTCACGGCGGCGGCAGCGGCGGCCGTTTTCGCAGTGTTGACGGTGGCGCAGCTGTTGGCGTTGCCGCAGCGCGGTGTCGATTCGGCGCCACGGCAGACTTCGTTTCTTCAGGACTGGCGGGTTGTTGCCGGTAACCGGCCGTTCCTGCTCTTCGCGGCGTCGATGATCGGCTCCTACGTGTTGACCTTCCAGGTGTACCTGGCGCTGCCGCTGCAGGCGTCGATGCTGATGCCGCGGTCTGGAAAGGCTTTGGTTGCAGCACTTTTCGTTGTCTCTGGCCTGGTTGCGGTGATCGGACAGCTGCGCATCACCCGTTGGTTCACCAAACGCTGGGGATCTGGACGTAGCCTGGCCATCGGTGTGGCCATCCTGGCGGCCTCGTTTGTGCCGCTGACGGTCGTCCCCGACGGCCATCGGTTCGGTACACCGGCGGCGGTGGGGGCCCTGCTGGTGTCGGCGGCGCTGCTGGCCGTCGGTTCGGCCGCGGTCTTCCCGTTCGAGATGGACACCGTCGTCTCGCTGGCCGGAGGCCGCCTCGTGGCCACCCATTACGGGTTCTACAACACCATCGTCGGACTGGGGATCCTCGTCGGCAACTTGGCCACCGGGTCGATATTCGGTGCGGCACAAGGGCTGAGCGCCGGCGCACTGGTGTGGGGCGGCCTGGTTCTCATCGGCCTCATCGCCGCACTCACCCTGCACCACCTCGACCCCGCCGACCGCGCGGGACCCGCGTTATCTGATGCGGGAGTTCGGTCCTTTTCCATCAGGAAAGGTTTAGCCAGGAGCAGGCCATGATGTTTGTGACTACTCAGCCAGCGGCTCTGACGGCGGCAACAGACAACCTGCAGGGCATCGGCTCGGCGATGAGCGCCGAAAACGCCGCCCCGGCCGCCCCGACGACCGGGGTGGTTCCCGCCGCCGACGAGGTGTCGGCATTGACGGCGTTGCAGTTTGCCGCGCAGGCGCAGATGTACCAGGCCGTCAGCGCCCAAGCTGCGGTGATCAACGAATGTTCGCGAACACCCTTGGCGCCAGCGCTGATTCGTATGCGGGTACCGAAGCCGCCAACGCGGTCGCGACCGGCTAAGCACTCCGAGGTGAAATGATGGATTTCGCAGCTTTGCCACCCGAAATCAACTCGGCAAGGATCTATGCCGGTCCGGGCCCGACCTCGATGCTGGCCGCCGCGGCGGCCTGGACGGGACTCGCCGAGCAGCTGTATTCGGCGGCCGCCTCGTATTCCTCGGTGGTCTCAGGGCTGACCAGCGGGCCGTGGCTGGGTCCGGCGTCAGCGGCGATGACCACCGCGAGCGCCCCCTACGTGACGTGGATGGACACCACTGCCGCCACGGCCCAGCAGACCGCTTCGCAGGCCATGGCAGCCGCGGCCGCCTATGAGGCGGCGTTTGCGATGACGGTGCCGCCGCCGGTGATCGCGGCCAACCGCAGCTTGCTGCTGTCGCTGATCGCGACCAACGTCCTCGGGCAGAATGCGCCGGCGATCGCGGCGACCGAGGCGCAGTACGCGGGGATGTGGGCCCAGGACGTCGCCGCGATGTATGGCTACGCGGCCGCCTCAGCCAGTGCGTCGCTCCTGACCCCGTTCACCACGCCGCAACCCACCACCAACCCGGCCGGCCTGGCCGGACAGGGGACCGCGGTCGGCCAAGCTGTCAGCAGCTCGGCCAGCACCGACACCCAGGCGGTCCTGTCACAGGTGACCTCCACGGTGCCCACGGCCCTGCAGCAGCTCGCCTCCCCGCTGTCGTCCACGTCCGCTTCGTCGACGGGATCTGTGTCGTCGCTGAGTTCGTCGCTGAGTTCGGTGAATCCGGCGTTGTCGATGACAAGCTCGTTCGCGTGGATATCGAGTGCGCTGCTCTCCAACGCCAACCAGTTGAAGTCTCTGATGCCGGCCGTCAGCGCCGCCAGCACCGCCGCTTCGGGATCGGGGCTGGCGGGCGCGCTCGCTTCCGGCGCGCTGGGAGCGTCCGGCTCAGCAGGGCTCGGTGGAGCGGCGGTGTCGGCGGGGGTGGGCCGGGCGGCCACGGTCGGGGCGCTGTCGGTTCCGCAGACCTGGGCATCTGCGGCCCCGGCAATGGGTCCTGCCGCGGCGGCGCTGCATAGCACCAGCCTGGCCTCTGCCCCAGGAGCCACGGCGGGCGCTCCCGCAAGCATGCTCGGCGCGCCGATGGCAACGATGGCCGGGCGTGGCATAGGCAACGTCGGGGAAGCCGATCTCCGCTTCTTGCCCCGACTGACGGTGGTACCGCCCTCGGCGACCCTCGGATAACAAGGAGGAACACCAATCCCTAGCCGCGGACGCGTGACCTGGCCTCACCGTATTGAAGCCATAGCTCCACAATCGGTCTGTCAGAATCAACGGTCGGTTACCTTGACACAGCCAGTCGAGTTTATCTTGCTCGGACACGCCGAGCGTAAGCTTGCCGGAAGACTGACCATGTCCAAAGCATTCGGTTCAGCCGCGGTGGAGTTAGGTCGAAGATCAGGAGCCTTCGGTCGCGGTCTTGCGCCCGGGCGCAGCGCCACGCGGATCGCGATAAGCGCCGAAATAATCGACGCGGCGTCGGTGCATTAACACAAGAAGTTGGCGACCAGCCCGACGATCACCACGGCGACCAACAATGCCAGCATCGCGCCGCTCTAGATCCCAGGGACCTGACGCTGCAGTGGCGGCTGAATTGGTCGATAAAAGACAACCCGGCAGCGCATCAGTCAGAGCGGCGCGACACTTACCGTTACCAAACCACGACCAATCCGGACCGCCTGGAAACAATCAATGTCAGTGGTGCCCGCCACGGTATCCTCCGTGGCGACCACCGTAATAGCCCTCCCCGAACAAGCCACCCAAAAACCCTCGCGGGCGCGTATTTTCGACGTACCCCGGCTGGGCCGCGTACTGCTGAGGCGGGTACCCTGCCGGCGGTGGCTGTGGGGGTTGTTGTGCGGCTGCGTAGAACTTAGCCTCGGCTTCGGAGAGCTGCTCGAGTTCGCCGCGGTCAAGAAAAACGCCGCCGCAACCGGTGCACTGATCGATGGTCACCCCGAAGCGCTGCACCGGCAACATCTGCGACACGCACCGCGGACACAGCAGCGTCGATTCGTTGGTCTGCTTTGATTCACGTTCGCCTGTCACTTGAACCTCTCTAAAGAGGCAACGGCAAATGCCTCACCCGCCTAGGCTAACAGACATAAATGCATGCGCATGTACGAATGCGGGCGATTTGGGTGTGGCTAGCCTGCTGGTGCTCGGTCAACAAGTGGGGCATGCGCGGGCTCGAGGGCCGATATCGCGCTGGCCATCCGGCTGCTGCGCCGGCGGCTATACCACAGGATGGCCATCGCGATGGCCAGGCAGGCGGCGGCCGGAAGGAGCAGCGCGTTGTGGCCCAACCGGCCGCCGATGAGCGCTCCCGTCGCACCGCCGCCGATAAACAGCACCACGGTTGTCGCGAGCACAGTGGCTTTCCATCTATCCACTCCATGGTGGCGGCTGCGGCCCAATATTAAACCGAGGTCGGTGATGGTGCCGGTGAAGTGCGTGGTGCGGATTGTCATCCCGGGAAAGTCTGAGGTCATCGCGTTTTGCAGCCCGCACGCGGCCGCGGCTAGCAGGGCCTTGAACCCGGGAATCTCGATGCCGGCGGCGGCTAGCAGCAGTGCGGCCTCGGCGAGCAGGACCGCGGCGTGACGCGCACTGGTGTGGGTCTGCACTGTAGCCAGTACCGCTCCGGCCCCAGCGGCTCCAGCCAAAAAACCCCCCACGATCAGCGCGATCATGCAGCTCTCGTATAGCAATGGGTTGGCCGAATCCATGCCGAGCTGGGTGCTCAGTGCGGTCAGGTTGCCAACGGGAAACGCCAAAACCAGCAGTGCAACCGAATTGATGAATCCGGCGATTCCGGCCAGAATCCCACTGTAGCCCAGCACCAGCACCCGCAAGCGCGTCTCGCGGGTTTGCATGTGCGACATGTTTTTCCCTGTCCGGTGATCGGTGGTGGCACAACGCTACCAAGACTGCATTAAGAGACGTCGCCCCGCTAACACTGCTGCCTGAGAAAACTACGGAATCTCGGGTTGGCCGCACTGCTGGCATCACTACAATCGCCAGTCGCCGTAGTTGTTTGACCCAGGCGTGCGCCCACATAGCGGACCTGTGGTTAACGCGAGTATGTAGTGGCCCCAAAGGCGGGTGGCGTGATGATGGCGATACGGCGCAACCCCGATCGGGTAGCGGCGGTCACCTACGCCCGCTTGTCCTGATACCGCCTCGACTGACGGCGCCAGCTGGCGTGTCGCTTTTGATTCAACAGCCGCAGTCCTCGCCGCGCCAGGCTCGGACGCCTTGCCAGACGGCGACGGTGGCGATGGCAAGCCCGACCGCCGGGTCGAACCACCAGCTGCTCGGCCAGTGGGCAGTTACCGCCAGGCCGATCAACACTGCGGCGGCTTGGGCCGCGCAAAGGTAATTTTGGGTACCTTCGCCGGCGGTGGCCGCCGAGCCCAGCCGTGCGCCAAGTTGTTTTTTGGCCCGGCCAAGGATCGGCATCGCCAGCAAGGTGACGCTCGTCAACACGATACCGATCATCGAAGTCTCCGCATGGTGCTCACCAGCCAGGTGCCGAATAGACTCGGCGGCGATGTAGGGGGCCGTCAGCCAAAATGACACGGCAACACCGCGTTGAGCGCGTCGTTCGGCGCTCTCGGACAGCATCCGCGCGCCGGTGAACCGCCATACCACCATCGCGCTGGCCAAGCCTTCGGGCGCGCTGCTTAGCGCCCAACCGGTAAGTGCGATGGACCCGACCGCTAGGCCCTGCCACAGCCCCGCCGCGCCCTCGGTAAGCATCGCGATCAAGCTGACCCAGGCCAGCCGCCGCGCCCAGCGAGCGGCCCCGCGCCATCCCGCGTCCCGCGTCCCCGAATTCCGCGCGACCTGCGTGGACTCCGCGCAGCACGTGTCACCTACAAGTTCGGTGGGATCGCCGACTGGACGGAAACTACTCATAACGTTGGCTCCGTTGGCCAGCCGTCGGCGCCGCAGGTTGGGCGCAAACCCACCCCATGGCCGATCGCGGAAGACACGGCCGCGGAGCACATCAGCCCATCAACGAGTGAGTGCTGCGTCAACCGGGACAACGAAGCGCGGCCTGGTGGGTCGGCCACCGCCACGGCCCGGTGATGTAGGCAAACAGTGCATATCGATATCACCGACCGCTCCAAAACCACCAGCTGCAACTCATTAATAGACTGCAACAACATTTGCACTGGGCCATCTTATAGCCGCGGCGCAACCGCCCCCGGCACCGCCACACTGTGACGGCTTCCGTTGAATTTGCGCAACATGGTGCGCGCACGCTCACTCCCATCCCGGGGGTTCTGCGGTGGTAAACATCGAGGTCTCAGATGGCAGTGCTGATCCCGGTGCGGAGTTCTCAGCCCTGGCGTGGCGCGGTGGACCCCGATGAGGTGACGATGTGGCGCATCCAACCAGCACTCGCCGTGTGCCCGGTTTGCGGATCCTTAACGCGAATCCTTCTAGGCCCAAGTAAGTGGGCACATTCATGACTTGTCACTAACCTCAAGGCGCTGTGTCGTACGCATCATTTGGTGAAAACGTTTTGGGGCTGGCGCGAAAAGCAACTGGCCGATGGCACGCTGATCTTGACCTCCCCGGCCGGGTGCACCTATGTCACCACCCCGGGCAGCGCACTGCTGTTTCCCAGCCTGTGCCAGGGCACCGGCGCCATCCCGGCCCCCGAAGCCGACCCACCCCCGAACTACTGCACCCAGCGCACCGCGATGATGCCCCAACGCCGCCGCACCCGCACCCAAGACCGCGCCACCCGCGTCGCCACAGAACGCAAACACAACCGCGACGCCCGGTTGGCCGAAAAGCCTTCGTACGCTTGGTATTCCGAATCGGCTCACGCCGTTGGGGATGGGGAGCCGCCGCCGTTCTAGCGCGCGGGCGTGGGACGGCGCAGCCCGGTCATTTCTTGCTGGGAATGATGATCACCACGATCAACGTGAGGATGGAGAAGAACAGCCCAAGGATTCCCCATCCCAGTGGATTGCGGCCCTTCATCATGGCGATGACGCCGCAGACTATTGCGGCGATGATGCTGCCGATCGCGACGAAAATCCCTTTGATGCCACGCAGAATGAAGCCGGCGGCGACGGGGTCCGAACTCGCCAGAATCACCGAATGCAACATGTGAGGTCCTTTCGTGAGGGGTCCTGACGTGATACCCCCACGAATGTGGGAAAAAACCTTCTCGCCGTTGGGCTTACAGCACAATCCCGCGCGGATAACCGCGGCGGACGGTGCGGTCGAGAATTCCCAGGGTCGCCCGCAGCGCGCCCTCGGACAGGATCGGGAAAATTCCGGCTTCCCGCCACTTGGGGTCAATATCCGACCAGTCGTAGAACGAGGTGACCACGGTGGCCGAGGCGTCTTCGGTCGGTGCGAGCGTATAGCCGTACACGTGGCCGATCGGTGGCTGGATCTGGCCGAGCACCGTCCACGCGATCAGGCGATCCTGCTCGAACTGCTTGATGTCGACGGTGACGTCGTACTTGCCCAGTTGCGGAAAGTCGTTCAACGACTCGCGATCCATGTGCACCACGAAGGTGTCGCCGACGCCGCGCACCGGATCGCCGTCGGCGTCCTGGAGCATCCCGGACGAATCGATCGCCACGTGGCCCTGCGGGTCGCACAGCACGGCGAAGATGTCCGAAGCCGGTGCGCCGATGGTGCGGGAAGTCTCAATGCGGTCGGTCATAGGTCCTCGCGGCTGACGTAGCGGGCGACGATCCGAAGCTTAGCCCCGGGGTCGGCCTTCGTCAGGAGAGGGCTAATGCGGTGAGTTGACCAGATAACACTGCACGCGCCGAACGGCGTCCTCGGGCTTGACACCCATGTTCTCCAACCTCTGAACCACTTCGGCGGCAGGCACACCCGAAATGATGTCGTGGTCGATCACATGGACGCTGGGGAACCACACGTCTGCACTCACCCCCGGCGGCGGGGGCTTCGTGTCGCCTCCGACGCATTGTGCATAACCAACGGCGCCGGTCTCTGCGCCAGCCGGGGACGCCCCGAGCAGCGCGACGACGGGAATGCCCACCGCCGCCACGACATGGATCAAACGCATGCCTGAACACCCCGCCTTCGCCTCGGTTAACCGAAAATAAACTGGTTTGCTACCGGGCACAAGCCCGACTTTCGAAGGTGCACAACGGCTAACGGAGGCCGCCGCGACCACTAGCGCTCGGCGTTCCGGCACCGGCACTTGACTCGACATCGAACTGATGTTCGAATATTGGGATGCGGTGGGCAAACCAGGCCGTCGCGGTCAACGGGGAACCGATGGACGACGGGGCACTGCCGGGGCTGCAACGCATCGGCTTGGTTCGCAGCGTGCGGTCGCCGCAGTTCGAGGGGATCACCTTTCACGAGGTGCTGTGCAAGTCCGCGCTGAACAAGGTGCCCAGCGCGTCGGCCCTACCGTTTCGCTACACGGTCAACGGCTACCGCGGCTGCTCGCACGCGTGCCGGTACTGCTTCGCCCGGCCCACCCACGAATATCTGGAGTTGGACTGCGGCAACGACTTTGACACCCAGGTCGTGGTCAAGACCAACGTGGCCGAGGTGCTGCGTCGCGAGCTGCGCCGGCCGTCCTGGCGGCGCGAGACCGTCGCCCTGGGCACCAACACCGATCCCTACCAGCGGGCCGAGGGTCGCTACGCGTTGATGCCCGGCATCATCGGCGCCCTGGCCGAATCGGGCACCCCGCTCTCGATCCTGACCAAGGGCACCTTGCTGCGCCGCGACCTGCCGCTGCTCGCGGACGCCGCGGCGCAGGTCCCGGTATCGGTCGCGGTGTCGCTGGCCGTCGGGGATGCCGCGCTGCACCGCGACGTCGAGCCCGGGACGCCCACCCCGCAGGCGCGGCTCGGTCTGATCGGCGCGATCCGCGCCGCGGGGCTGGACTGCCATGTGATGGTCGCGCCGGTGCTGCCGTATCTCACCGACTCCGTCGAGCAGCTCGACGCGCTGCTCGGCCAGATCGCGGTGGCCGGCGCCGCCAGTGTGACGGTCTTCGGCCTGCACCTGCGCAGCTCGACCCGCGGCTGGTTCATGTCGTGGCTGGCCCGCTCACATCCCGAACTGGTCGGCCGCTATCGCGAGCTGTACCGACGGGGCGCCTACCTGCCGCAGGACTATCGCGACATGCTGCGCGAGCGCGCCGCCCCCCTGATCGCCAAGTACCGGCTTGCGGGCGATCATCGCCCCTTCTCCCAGGCGGTGCCGGCCGCGGCACCGCAACCCCTGCAGCAGACGTTGTTTTGAACTAGCCGTTGTCGCGGCGCGGCTTGGTCAGCGTGAATTCGTCGATCACGACCATGTCGCCCAGCGGGCCCCGCAGCGCGTAATGCGTCGCCTTGATCGAGGTATTGCCGCCGCGGCGGCCCGGGTCGACGTCGAAAGCCACAAAGCCGTAAGGGTTGTCGCGGTCGCGGAACGCCGACCACGGCGCGTCCTCGAGGACGTAGATCGGCGCCTTGCGCCGCAACCCGGGGTCAAACGCCCCCACGCCCGTGACCACCCGGCAGCGGGGCTCGGGAAAGAACATCGCGTTGCTCGGCGCCGAGGTTCCGCCGCCGCCGATGACCAGGTGCACCGTTCCCCGTGTCGAGTCGATGAGATCGCTTCGGGTGTCGACGGGGATCGGCGTTCTGGTGTCGGTCCCCAACGCGCCCCGCAAGGGGTGCGAGCGCTCGTAGTGGTGTTCGTGGCCGCACACCACCAGATCGACCTGATGCTGGTCGAACAGCGGCAGCCATTCCTCCCGAATGCCCAAGTCGGCCCCGTTGGTCTTGTCCGCGGTGGAGATCGCCGTCTGGTGCATGCACACAACCACCCAGTCGATATTGGGATCGTTCCGGGACGCTGCGAGTTCACTGGCCAGCCAACGCCTTTGCTCGCCTCCGGAGTAGCCGTGCACGTAGGAGTTGCCGCCGTCCTGGTAGGCCACGTCGTCGTTGGCGAGGCTGATCACCCGCACCGAGCCGGCGGTGAACGAGTACCACAGGCCGCGGGTCTGGGGGCTGGACCCGGAATCGGGCACCGCGAAGTAGGTCTGGTAGGCGCCGTAACCGATTGGCCCGTTGCCCAATTCGTTCTCGTGGTTGCCGGCCGCCGGCATCCAGGGCCGGTGGCGCGCCGAGCGGGTGTTGTTGTCGAACCAGTTCGACCACGTGCGGATCCGGTTCTGGGCCAGGTTCGCGTAGCACAGATCGCCGTTGACGAGGTTGAACAGCGGGCCGAGCCGCTCGATGGCCATGGTGGTGTCGGCGGCCGCCGGCGAGCCGATGTTGTCGGTGGCATAGCGGCCGTCGGGCATCCTGGCCAGCGCCGGGGTGGACTGATCCCCGAAGCTGGTGAAACGCAGGGGCTTTCGGCCCGACGGCGCCGTTCGCACGGTGCCCTGTTCCGGTTCGGCGCCGTCGTGCATCGCGGCGTACACGTAGTCGGTGTCAGGGGTCAGGCCGGTCAGCCGGGCGTGGTTGACGCGAACTTCGGTGTTGGATTTCGCGTCCCGGTAGGTGCGGGTCTCGGCGGTCACGGTGTGGCCGAACCCCGATGTCGGCGTGCCGAGCAGGACGCGCGGATTGCGGACCGCGTCGGTGGTGTGCCAGGACACCACCACCTCGGTGGCGGCGTCCTTGCCGAATTGCAGGTGTAGGCCGCCGATCGGTGGCGCGCCGTGGCGGTCGGGCTGCAGCCACGCGGCGGGCCCACGGGACCCGGCGCCCTCCGACCACAGCAGCGCGGCGCCGCCCACCCCGACGCCGCCGAGAACCGCGGAGGCCGCACTCGATGTGAGTAACCGGCGGCGGCTGATGCCGGCGGGTTCCGAATCGTTGCTCACCCCTGCTTCATACCGGAGCCGGCCAACCTGACGGTGAACGCCCGCCGTTTCCGGGATACGGCGGTAACGGATTCGGTAGCGTTTCAGATATGACGAACGTGCGAATAGCGACCACGGGGATCGCGGCGGCGACGTTTGCCGCGGCCGTCGCGATGATTGCGACGCCCGCGACCTCCCACGCGGATCCCGCCGGCCACCAGGTGACCTACACGATCACCGCCACCGGCAACCTGACCGGCAACGTCAGGTACATGAACAGCGACCCGCCCAGCCAGGCGGCCTTCAACTCGAACTCGTCGCAGTTCCTGAACACCGTGCAGACGGCGTTCACCGCCAACCAGCCGCTCGTCTACAACGCCACCCTGGCGGACCCCAACCAGTGGGCGTTCGTCAACGCCAGCGGCGGATGCCACTGGCCGGACTGCGACTCGTCGAACATGCCGCAGATTCAGTGCCAGATCGCGGTGGACGGCCAGGTCGTGGTGACCCAGAGCGCCACCACCGGCGTCACCTGCTCGACGCGTCCCTGGTAGCCACGACGACGACCTCGGCGGGTTCGGCGCCGACGGCCCGGACCGTGTGGCTGATCGCAGCGTCGAAATAGGCGCTGTCGCCGGGCCTGAGCGTGAACGTCTGATCGCCGTAGTCGAGTTCGACGGTCCCGGCGTGCACGAACATGAATTCCTGACCGGTGTGCTCGGGATGGGGGTCGTCGGCCAGCTTCTCCGTCGGGCGAACCACAAACGGCGACATCGACTTTCCCAGCAGCGACGAGGCCAGCACCCGGTAGCGTTCGCCGTCGGCGTTGGCCGCGCGTTCGACGGTGATTTTCTCGTGCGCCGCCTCGTCGGAGAACAGCCGCCCGACGTCGACGTCCAGCGCCTTGGCGACCTTGAGGGCGACCGCGATCGACGGCGTGCTGCGCCGGCGTTCGATCTTGGACAGATAGCTCTTGGTCAGCCCGGTCTGCTGGGCGAGGGCCTCCAGGGTGAGGCCGCGTTGCTTGCGGACCGCGCGCAGCAGTGCCGTCACCGGCCACCCCTCTCATGACACAAGGTTTCCTATAGTGATACTATTGTGTCACACGTTCGCGCCGAGGGAGCCCGCTATGGCCAGCACGTTCACCGATTCGAAATCCGACTTGATGCGCCGGGCCGCCGAGCAGTTGGCGGCCTTTCAATCCCAAGACGCCACCGATTCGCCGCTGACCACCCGCCAAAAGCTCGCCCTGACGTGCCGCGCCCTGTTTGACGCCGGGCACGACTCCGGCCTGGCCGGGCAGATCACCGCCCGCGCCGAGGAGGACGGCACCTACTACACGCAACGGCTCGGCCTGGGGTTCGACGAGATCACCGACGCCAACCTGCTCCTGGTCGACGAGGACCTCAACGTCCTTGAGGGGGACGGACCCCAGACTGGAATCGCCAACCCCGCCAATCGCTTTCACAGCTGGATCTATCGCGCCCGTCCCGATGTGCAATGCATCGTGCACACGCACGCGTTCCATGTGGCGGCGCTGTCGATGCTGGAAGTTCCGCTGGTCGTGTCCCACATGGACACCACACCGCTCTACGGCGACTGCGCGTTTCTGGAAAAATGGCCGGGCGTGCCGGTCGGCAACGAGGAGGGCGAGATCATCTCCGCCGCCCTCGGTGACAAGAAGGCGGTCCTGCTGGCCCACCACGGCCACGTCATCGCCGGCGCCAGCATCGAGGAGGCGTGCTCGTTGGGAATCCTCATCGAGCGCGCCGCCAAGCTGCAGCTGGCCGCGATGGCCGCCGGCACCGTCAAAGAGCTACCCGAGGAACTGGCCCGCGAGGCCCACGACTGGACGCTGTCGCCGCAGCGCAGCCGGGCCAACTTCGCCTACTACGCCCGCCGGGCCCTGGCCCGGCATCCCGACGTGCTGACCAGCTAACCCGTTATCCGCCAACCCAATCCGAGGAGCCCGCCTGTGGCGCACACGTCTGAGCCCAAGATCCACGGCATCATCGCCTACCCGGTGACCCCGTTTTTGGCCGCGAGCGGCCGAAATGAAGTTGACACGAAACGTCTCGCGGCACTGGTCGACCGGCTGGTGTCCGCGGGCGTGCATGCGATCGCGCCGCTGGGCAGCACCGGTGAGCTGGCCTACCTCGACGAGCCCGAAGTCGACACCGTGGTCGATACCACCATCGCGACGGTCGCGGGGCGGGTGCCGGTGGTCGTCGGCGTGTCGGATGTGACCACCGCCAAGACCATTCGCCGCGCCACCTACGCCCAGCAGGCCGGCGCCGACGCGGTGATGATCCTGCCGGTGTCCTACTGGAAGCTCACCGAGCGGGAGATCTTCCAGCACTACCGCAGCATCAGCGACGCCATCTCGATCCCGATCATGGCCTACAACAACCCGGCCACCAGCGGCGTCGACATGCCTCCCGAATTGCTGGTGCGCATGTTCGAATCCATCGACAACGTCACCATGGTCAAGGAGTCCACCGGCGACCTGACCCGCATGCAGCGCATCGCCGAACTGTCCGGCAGCCGGCTGCCCTTCTACAACGGCAGCAACCCGCTGGTGCTCGACGCACTGAAGGCGGGGGCATCCGGATGGTGCACGGCCGCACCGTGTTTGCGTCCGCAGCCCTGCATCGACCTCTACGAGGCGGTCCGCGCGACCGACCTCGACACGGCCCAGAAGCTCTACGACGACCTCAAGCCGCTGCTCACCTTCATCGTCGCGGGCGGACTGGCCACCACCGTCAAGGCGGGCCTGGAGCTGCTCGACTTCCCGGTCGGGGACCCGCGCGCGCCGCTGCTCCCGCTCGACGAGGACGGCCGCGCCGAGTTGCGCAAACTGCTTGGTGCCTAACCCAAATCGGGTGCGGAGAAGGTGTCGCACTGCTTCGGATCACCGGTCTGATAGCCGACGGTGAACCAATGCTGGCGCTGCTCGGCCGAGCCGTGCGTCCAGCTTTCGCGGTTGACATGCCCCGTCGCCTGTTTCTGGATGCGGTCGTCGCCGACCGAGGCGGCGGCCGATAGCGCGTCGCGAATGTCGTCGTCGGTCAACGGATTCAGGAACGGCGTGCCGTCCTTCTGGTTGACCGTGGCGGCGTAGTGCGCCCAGACGCCGGCGTAGCAGTCGGCCTGCAGCTCGGTGCGCACGCCGTTGCCGCCGGCGCCCTTGGCTCCCTGCTGGGCGCGGCCGAGGTCGCCCTGCAGCTGTTGCACGTGATGTCCGTATTCGTGGGCGACGACGTATTCCTGTGCGAAAGCCCCGTTGCTGGAATGAAGCTGCTTGACGAGCACATCCTGAAAGAAGCTGGTGTCGAAGTACGCCGTCTGGTCGGCCGGGCAGTAGAACGGCCCGACATCGGTGGTGGCCGGTCCGCAGCCGGTGCTCACCTGGTCGCTGAACAGGCGCACATGGGGACGGGTGTACCCCGGCATCAGCTGATGCCACACCGCGTCCACCGAGTTGCCGGTCGCGACCACGCGGCACTGCACGTACTTGTTGGCGTCCGCACCCGTCTTGCACTGGCTCAGGTCGAATCCGGGCGCCGAGTACCCGCCGGTGTTGGTCTGTTGCTGGTTCATGACGCGACCGGGGTCCACGCCCAGGAACAGCGCCCCGAGCAGGATGATCAGCCCGAGGCCGCCGCCCCCGACGGCCATCCCCATCCCGCCACCGCCGGACGACGACGCGTTGCTGGTGTCGATCTGCATGCCCTCGTTGAAGGTCATGACACGCTCCTAAGGTTGCCGGGTCGCAAGGGAGTCGGTGTAGCTGCGCAGGTTGCGCAGGTATCGGCGCAGGGCCAGGTTCAGCAGCGGCCCGACCACGACCATCGCCAGCTTCGCCGGGCCCGCCGGCTTCTGGGCCATGGTCCACGTCAGCCGGCAGCCGCCCGGGATGACCTCGACGCGGTAGTCCTCGGCGAAGGCCGCCACGGACTTGGTCGAGCATTCGTTGAAGCGAAAAGCCATGTGCGTGAAGGGTTCCCACGCGAGAAATTCCTCGTTGCCGACGATCCCGCCGCGCATCTCGACGACGCGGGTGGTGCCGACGCCGCGCGGCTCGGGGCTGGTCCAGGTCACCTTGGTGATCACCTTCGCCCAGCGTGGCCAGGATCCGGCGTCGGAGAGCACCTCGAACAGCTGCTCGGGGGTGATGGCCAGGTCGACGCTGTTGCGGAACGCAAATGGCGCCGTCTCGATGAAGTTCACGTCGACGCGCTCGCAGGGGAACATGAAAATAATCTAGCCGGGGCCGTCGCTGGCCGCGGCCAACAACGGCACCACGACGTCGCTGATCGGTGTGGCCAGGCCGTGGGCCCGGGCCTTGCGGAGGATCACGCCGTTGCGGACGTCCCATTCCATCGGCCGGCGGTTTTCCGCGTCGGTCAGGATCGACGTGCCCATGTCCTCGGAGACGTTGCGGAACAGGTCGGTCAGCTCGTCGGCGATGCCGTCGGGAAGCCGGGCGCCTTCGGCCCGCGCGACGGCCAGGCATTCGGTGACATAGCGGCGCGACAGCGCGGCCACGTCGTCGCGGCGAAACATCCCGGACCGCCGCCGCGACAGCGCCATGAACCCGGCCAGCGCGTTGGTGAGCAGCTTGCGCCAGGCCGCGGTGATGATGTCGGGGTCGCAGTCGACGCGGCAGCCGGCGCCGCGTAGCAGTTCGGCGACCGTCTGGGCCGAGGGTCCGCTGGGTAGCACCAGGGCCGCCTCGCCGCGCAGCCGCACCCAGCCTTCGGGCCGGGTTTCGGCGGAATACCAGACGATGCCGGGGATGACGGGGGAGCGCGGGCAGTGCGGCTGCACCTGCTCGACCTGCTCGATACCGTTTTGCAGCACCACGACGATGGTGTGGACGTCGCAGAGCCGGGCCAGCCAGCCGGCCGCCTCCTGGTTCTGGGTGGCCTTGACGGCCAACAGCACCACATCCACGGGGCCCGAAACCTCGTCGGGATCGGTGTGCACCGGGCCGGGGACGAGGATCGGGTCGGCGCCGTCGGGCCGCAGTTCGATGCGTTCGCGTGTGGTGCGGCCGCACACCAGGACCGAATGGCCGGCCCGAGACAGGAGCGCGGCGACCGTCGTACCGACGGCGCCCGGACCGACGAGTGCGATGTTTGTGGCGATACGAGCGAAACTACACCGCCCCTTAGACTGATCTGTCGTCCAACGTGAAGGGGAGTGTTTTTGTGCTGCGCAGCCACGCCGCCGGGTCGCTGAGGAGCAGCGACGCCGGGCAGCAGGTGACGCTAGCGGGCTGGGTGGCCCGCCGCCGCGACCACGGTGGCGTCATCTTCATCGACCTGCGCGACGCCTCCGGGATCACCCAGGTGGTGTTCCGCGCCGAAGACGTGCTGGCCCAGGCGCACCGGCTGCGTGCCGAGTTCTGCGTTGCGGTCTCTGGTGTGGTCGAGATCCGCCCGGAGGGCAACGCCAACCCCGAGATCGCCACCGGCGAGATCGAGGTCAACGCCACCGCGTTGACCGTGCTGGGGGAGAGCGCGCCGCTGCCGTTCCAGTTCGACGAGCCCGCCGGCGAGGAAACCCGGCTGAAGTACCGCTACCTCGACCTGCGCCGCGACGCGCCCGCCGCGGCAATTCGGTTGCGCTCCAAGGTGAATGCCGCCGCTCGCGGCGTGCTGGCCGAGCACGACTTCGTCGAGATCGAGACGCCGACGATGACACGTTCGACCCCCGAAGGCGCCCGCGACTTTCTGGTGCCGGCCCGGCTGCAGCCGGGGTCGTTCTACGCGTTGCCGCAGAGCCCGCAGCTGTTCAAGCAGCTGCTGATGGTGGCCGGGATGGAGCGTTACTACCAGATCGCCCGTTGCTACCGGGACGAGGATTTCCGCGCCGACCGCCAGCCGGAGTTCACCCAGCTCGACATGGAGATGAGCTTCGTGGACGCGGAGGACATCCTCGCCATCTCCGAGGAGATCCTGTCGGCGCTGTGGGCGCTGATCGGGTACGAGATCCCGCGGCCCATCCCGCGGATCAGCTACGCCGAGGCGATGCAGCGGTTCGGCTCCGACAAGCCCGACATGCGATTCGGGCTCGAGCTCGTGGACTGCACGGAGTTCTTCTCCGACACCACATTTCGTGTCTTCCAGGCGCCGTACGTCGGCGCGGTGGTGATGCCGGGCGGGGCCTCGCAGCCCCGGCGCACGCTGGACGGCTGGCAGGACTGGGCCAAGCAGCGCGGCCACCGCGGCCTGGCCTATGTGCTGATCGCCGACGACGGCACGCTCGGCGGCCCCGTCGCCAAGAACCTGTCCGACGCCGAGCGCTCTGGCCTGGCCGCGCATGTCGGGGCCAAGCCGGGGGACTGCGTCTTCTTCTCGGCCGGCCCGCCGAAGCCGTCGCGGGCCCTGCTGGGGGCGGCGCGCGGTGAGATCGCCCACCGGCTGGGCATGATCGATCCCGATGCCTGGGCGTTCGTCTGGGTGGTGGACCCGCCGCTGTTCGAGCCCGCCGACGACGCGACCGCCGCCGGGGATGTGGCCGTCGGCTCCGGGGCGTGGACCGCCGTGCACCACGCGTTCACCTCGCCCAAACCCGGCCACGAGGACGCCATCGAGACCGATACCGGCACCGTGCTCGCCGACGCCTACGACATCGTCTGCAACGGCAACGAGATCGGCGGCGGCTCGATCCGTATCCACCGCCGCGACATCCAGGAGCGGGTGTTCGCCGTGATGGGGCTGGACCACGCCGAGGCCGAGGAGAAGTTCGGATTCCTGTTGGAGGCGTTCACCTTTGGCGCGCCCCCGCACGGCGGGATCGCCTTCGGCTGGGACCGGATCAACGCCCTGCTGTCCGGCGTGGACTCCATCCGCGAGGTGATCGCGTTCCCGAAGACCGGCGGCGGCGTCGACCCGCTCACCGACGCGCCGGCGCCGATCACCGCCCAGCAGCGCAAGGAATCCGGAATAGATGCCAAACCAGAGAAGGTTGACCGGGCATGACCGACTTCCATGACACCGCAACCATCAAGGCGTTCAACAAGAACGTCGTCGAGGAATTCCGGGCCAACGGCGGCAAGGTCGCGGGGCCCTTCGCAGATGCCGAGTTGCTGCTTCTGACCTCAACCGGTGCCAAGTCGGGCCAGCCCCGGGTGTCTCCGCTGGCCTATTTCCGCATCGATGACAAGTTGATCGTCATCGGCTCCTTCCACGGCGCTGCCTTCGATCCGGCCTGGGTGCACAATTTGCGGGCCGAGCCGCGGGCACGCATCGAGGTCGGGACCGACGCGTTCGATGTGACGGCGCGCGAACTGCCCGCCGCAGAGCGCGAGGACCTCGTCCCGAAGCTGACCGCGCTGGCACCGGTGTTCGGCGAGTCCCAGGCCAAGGTGAGCAGGGTGATTCCGCTGTTCGAGTTAATCCGGACCTAGCCGGTGGGCGCTTCGCGGCCGGCGGTGCCCTCGAGGGTGGCCGCCGCCGCGCGCGCCGGCGCCAAGCGGTTGCGCGCGGTGTGGTTCAACCTCGCGCAGACGTCGGCGGCCGCGGGGCTGTCCTGGTACCTGACGCACGACATCCTCGGTCACCCGCAGCCGTTCTTCGCGCCGATCGCCGCCGCGGTGTCGTTGTCGACCAGCAACGTGCTCCGCG
This sequence comes from Mycobacterium marseillense, assembly GCF_010731675.1. Classification (NCBI taxonomy): domain Bacteria; kingdom Bacillati; phylum Actinomycetota; class Actinomycetes; order Mycobacteriales; family Mycobacteriaceae; genus Mycobacterium; species Mycobacterium marseillense. The sequence continues at coordinate 1,838,203 of NZ_AP022584.1, read as the reverse complement.
CGCAACGCGCCATCCAGATGATGATCGGGGTGACCCTCGGCATCGGGCTGGGCTCGGCGGTGCAGGTCCTGCTCGGGCCCGGCGCGGTACCCATCGCCGTCGCCGCGCTGATCGCGCTGGGAGCCGCGGTGTTCATCGGGGGCGGCTTCATCGGGCACGGGATGATGTTCGCGAACCAGACCATCGTCTCGGCGATCCTGGTGCTCGCCCTCTACCACGGCGGCGTCGGGCTGGAACGCATCTTCGACGCGCTGATCGGCGGCGCGGTGGCCATCGTCTTCGCCGTGCTGCTGTTTCCCGCCGACCCGCTGACGCTGCTGCGCGCCGCGCGCGTCGGCGTGCTGGCGGTGCTGCACGACGTCTTGTCGCGGGCCGCCGACGTCGCCGCCGGGCGCCAGGCCGCCCCGCCCGACTGGCCGCTGACGGCCGTCGACCGGGTGCACGAACAGCTCAGCGGCCTGCTCGAGGCGCGCACCACCGCCCGCCACGTCGTCACCATCGCCCCGCGCCGCTGGGGCCTGCGCGACGCCGTGTACGCCGCCGATCACCAGGCCGTGCACGTGGCCCTGCTGGCCGGCTCGGTGCTGCAGCTGGCCCGCGCGGTCGGGCCCGAGCGGCCTGCCCCGCCCGCGCACACGGTGCTGGTCGTGCTGGCCGCCGCGACCGCACTCGCCGACCGCGACGCCGCGGGCGCTTGCGCATACACCGCGTCGGCCCGCCATCACGCGTCGCAGTTGCCGTCGGGTGCCGGCGACAAAACCCAGGTGATCCTCGCCGACGCCGTCGGCGCGTGCATCGACGATCTGCAGCGGGTCATCGACCTTCGGCCCGTGTGAGTCTCACCGGGACTCGGCCAGGAACTCCTGCACCAACTTCCGCGGCGCCTGCGTCAGCCACGCCTCGGTGATGAGCTCCTGCAGGTCGCGCACCGAGATCTCGGCCAGGTTGACCAGCACGGCGGGGTAGCCGTCGAAATGCGGGGTGGTGAAGTAGGTTTGCGGCTCGTCGTCGATCAGCGCGAACTTGACGCCCTCGTCGGACACCCGCACACCGAGGATGTCACCCCGCGGGGGTTCCGGGCCGTTGCGCTCGAGGGCCTCGCGCTCCGAGGGCCGCAGCGGCCGCTCCCAGGCCAGCAATTTCTTGCCGACCCGCCAGTCGTGCGGTGACGGCTCGGAAGTGAGGGCCAGCTCGCCGACGATGCGGGCGACCTCGTCCCACGTGGCCACGACTCGATTGTGCTCCCGTTTCCACGCGGCTGCCGTCGTATCGGCAAACCGCCGCCGACCCGGCTTGGGGGGCGCGCAACGGCCCGGTGTGTGATGTGATCAGCCTTGTGTCTGAAGCTGACCCCGGGGCCGCCCGCCGGCATCGAGTCACCCACCGCACCGAATACCGCTACTCCGACGTCGTGACCAGCTCGTACGGCCGCGGTTTCCTGACCCCGCGCGACTCACTGCGGCAGCGCCGCGTCGCCCATCAGCTGAACATCGAACCGGCCCCCGCCGACAGCTCCACCAGCACGGAAAGCTACGGGAACGTCAGCTCCTACTTCCACGTCACCGAGCCGCACAGCGTCCTGAAGGTGGTCAGCGATTCCGTCGTCGACGTCTATCCGCCGCCCCCGGGCCTGTACGGCGGCGGGGCGGCGCTGCAGCCGTGGGAGGACGCCCGGCCGGCCGGGCGCGTCGGGGCGCTGGCCGCCGAGTTCAGCCTGGACCTGAACCCGCCGGAGATCACCGAGGAGGTCCGCGAGTACGCGGCGCCCAGCTTCGCGCCCGGACGCCCGCTGATCGAGGTGCTGCGCGACCTGGCGTCGCGGATTTTCACCGACTTCACGTACCGGTCGGGATCGACGACGATTTCCACCGGGGTCAAGGAGGTTCTGGCGGCCCGCGAGGGGGTATGTCAAGACTTTGCCAGGCTGGCGATCGCCTGCCTGCGGGCCAACGGTTTGGCGGCCAGTTACGTGTCGGGCTACCTGGCCACCGACCCGCCGCCCGGAAAGGATCGGATGATCGGGATCGACGCCACGCATGCCTGGGCCGCGGTCTGGACTCCGCAGGACCCCGGCCAATTCGAGTGGCTGGGGCTCGATCCCACCAACGATCAGATGGTCGACGAGCGCTACATCGTGGTGGGCCGCGGCCGCGACTACGCGGACGTCCCGCCGCTGCGCGGCATCATCTACACCGACTCGGAGCACAGCGTGATCGACGTCGCCGTCGACGTGGTGCCTTACTCGGAGCCCGTCGAAGGCGACTTCTCGCATGCGTGACTTCACCTGCCCCAACTGTGGCCAGCGCCTGACGTTCGAAAACTCGACCTGCCTGAATTGCGGCAGCGCGCTGGGGTTTTCGCTCGAGCAGATGGCGTTGCTGGTGATCTCCGACGACGAGGCCACCGAGCACGCCGGCTTCGTGCCGGCCAGCCGGTATCAGCTCTGCGCCAATCTGCAGCTGGCCGAATGCAATTGGCTGGTTCCGGTCAACACCCCGCGGTTGCTGTGTCCGTCGTGTGCGCTGACGACCGAGCGTCCCAACGATGCCGACACCGTCGGGCTGGCCGAGTTCGCCCGCGCCGAGGCGGCCAAACGACGCCTGATCGCCGAGTTGCACGAGCTCAAGCTGCCGATCGTCGGGCGGGACAAGGATCCCGACTACGGGTTGGCCTTCCGGCTGCTGTCCAGCGCGCACGAAAACGTGATGACCGGGCACGAGAACGGGGTCATCACCATCGATTTGGCCGAGGGTGACGACGTGCACCGCGAGCAGCTGCGGATCGAGATGGACGAGCCCTACCGGACCCTGCTGGGCCACTTCCGTCACGAGATCGGCCATTACTACTTCTACCGGCTGGTCGCCCCGTACGGCGACCACCTGCAGCGGTTCACCGAGCTTTTCGGCGACCCCGACGCGGACTACTCCGAGGCGCTCGACCGCCACTACAGCGAGGGCGCGCCCGAGGGCTGGCAGGACGATTTCGTGTCGTCCTACGCCACCATGCATGCGAGCGAGGACTGGGCCGAGACGTTCGCCCACTACCTGCACATCCGGGACGCGCTGGACACCTCGGCGTGGTGTGGGCTGGCGGCGGCGTCGGCCACCTTCGACCGGCCGGCGCTGGGGCCCAGCGCATTTCAGACGATCATCGACATGTGGCTGCCGTTGTCGTGGTCACTGAACATGGTGAACCGGTCGATGGGGCACGACGACCTGTACCCGTTCGTGCTGCCGGCCGCGGTGCTGGAGAAGATGAAATTCATCCACACCGTCGTCGACGAGGCAACGTCGGAGTCCCGGGGCCCCGCATCCGTGGCGGGTTGACGATGTGCTTTTCGATGACGGCGGATCTGGTGGTGGGCGCCGCGCTCGTGCCGGTCGCCGTGGCAACGCTGCGCGAGGTGAAGCACTGGCGCGAACTGCCTTTCGCCTTGCTGCCGACGGTGTTCTCGGCCCACCAGTTCATCGAGGCGGCCGTGTGGCCCAACCACGTTGTCCCCCCGGCGATGGCCCATCTGGCGATGCTCGCCTACGTCTTCATCGCGCTGCCGCTGCTGCCTGCGCTGGTGCCGTGGGCGATCCTGATGCTGGAACCGCGCGGCGCCCGGCTCCGGGTCGCGCCTTTCGCGGTGCTGGGCACCGTGGTGTCGGTCTATCTGGCCGTCGCCGTGCTTACCGAGCCGGTCAGCGTGACGAGGGGACCCCACGCACTGCAGTATCAGACCGCCGTGCAGGACGGCTACGTGTGGGCGGTGCTCTACGTCATCGCCGTCATCGGGCCCGCGGTGTTGTCGGGCTATCGCTCGATCGTGGTGTTCGGGATAGCGAACCTGGTGGGGCTGATCGTGGTCGCTGTCCTCTACACGCAGGCGTTCGCGTCCCTGTGGTGCATCTACGCCGCGACGCTGTCGGTCCTGGCGCTGGTGCACATGGTGCGGCGCCGGCGGCTGCCCGATCCACACCGCTACCACGGCGTCGCCACGGATCGGGTGACATCGTCGACCGGTTAGGCGGGCATCACGCGGCGCACGTCAGGACCCCACAGTGGTTGCATCCCACCGGGCAGGGCCAGCTGCGTGGTGGTGATGACCTCGGCCAGGTTGCGCAGTTCGGCGTGGACGGCACCGAGGAGGCCGGCCAGGTCGGCGCGCCGCCCGTCGTCGCTGACCCGTTCCAGCTCCGCGGGGTGGGAGCGGCGTAGCAGGGTGCCGATCTCGTCCACCAGTCGTTCCGGGCGCGACGACCCCGACGAGCCGGGCAGGTCCCGAAGATCGGTACGCAGCCGGTCCAATTGGTACAGGAGCGATCGCGGGTTCTGCGCGTCGAACAGCGTCAGCTCGACCATGGCGGCGACGCTGATCTTGCCCGCGGTGCGGCGCCGGTAGATGACCGAGGACTCGCACGCCACCAGAGTGGACTCGATGACGGTCTGTTCGGCGGCGGCGCCGCGCACCACGGTCAGCGTCGCCTGCAGCAACGCGGTCAGCCACAGGCCGCGTTCGATCCGCTTGCCGATGTCCATCATCGTCCAGCCCACGTCGCGCACCATCGACTCGGCGGCCACCCCCGACAGGGTCAGCATCCCGGCCAGCGTCTGGGCCTGCGCGCGGGTCAGCGCGGCGTCGGCCTCGGCGAGCGAGTCCGGCGGCTCGCTGTCGAGGGCCAGCGCGCGCTCTACCGCGGCCAGCACCATCCAGGTGTCGTTGGACATCTGGTCGCGCACCGCGCGGGCCGCCAGGGCCAGGCCTTCGACCGACTGCACCAGGGAGCCGGGGCGGTGCGGGTCGACGGTGAGCGACCACAGCGTCGAGGGGGCGACGGCGATCATTTCGGCGTGATCGCCGTCGCCGTCGGCCGCGGTGTCGGTTCCGGTGATGCGGCCCAGCGCGGCCATCAGCACCGGCACGCACTCGCTTTCCTCGCTGTGCTGGTGGTGCCGGTATACGTGGAACCTGTCGCGGGCGACGATGAGCAACCGCGCCATGCTTTCGGCGCGCTCGCCGTAGCGGCCGATCCAGAACAGGTCGGACAGTACGCGCGGGGAACTGACGGCCCAGGTGCCCGCGGCCGTCTTCGCCGGCGGTTCCACGCTCGGCGGGCTGATCGCCTCGGCCCGCACCCGCTCGGTGGGGCGCACCCAGACATCCTTGGCCGCAACGGTTTTCAACGTGTAGGCGGCGTCCCCGGGTGCCAGCACGTAGCCGATGCCGCCGATCATCGGCGCGTAACCGCCTCGCTGGGCGACGGTGAACAACCGGATGCCGACGCCCGCCGAGGACAACCCACCGCCGTGGTCGGTCGGCGCGGACGAGAACTGCGGCAGCTCCTGGCCGACCCACTGCCACGGCATCGCCTCGATCTGGGCCGCCAATTGCGCCAGCTGCGGAGACGAAAGTGCGGGTCCGACAAGGGTTTTCTCACCGACCGTCGACCGCAACAGCAACGATGGCAGGTTCGCCAGCAAGTGCGAACGCTCGGTGGCGATGCCGCCCCAATAGGCCGGCGGGCTGGGCAGCAGCAGGGTCTCCGAGAGCAGGTTTTCGGCCATCGCGGGCAGGAAACGTTGCAGCCCAGGGTTTTCCAGAATCCCGCTGCCCAGCGTGTTGACCACCGTCACCGTGCCGCGGTGTTGCGCTTCCACCAGACCGGCCACCCCGAGCCGGGAATCCGCGCGCAGATCCAGCGGATCCGTGTAATCCGCGTCGACCCGGCGCAGCACCACGTCGACGCGTTTGAGGGTGCCCAGTGAGCGCATCCACACCATGCCGTCGCGCACCACCAGGTCCGCGCTCTCGACCATGGGGAAGCCCAGCAGGGTCGCCAGATAGGCCTGATCGAAAGCGGTTTCGGAGTAGATGCCCGGCGACAGGACCACCACCACCGGGTCCTGGGCATCGTCGGGGGCCGCGTCGATCAGCGCCAGCCGCAGGGCCTGGGCGAACGGGGTGGTCGGCCGCGGCGCGATCCGCTCGTACAGGTCGGGCACCGCGTGCGCGACGACGCGCCGGTCGGCCAGCGCGTAGCCGGCGCCCGAGGGCGCCTGGGTCCGGTCGCCGTTGACGACGAAGGCGCCGTCGGGACGCCGGCTGACGTCACAGGCGTGCAGGAAAAGCTGATGGCGCCCGGGGATCTCGATGCCGTTGGCGGCACGCACGTAGCCGGGGTGGGCGAACAGCAGCTCGGGCGGTAGGACGCCGTCGGTGAGCAGGGTGCGCGCCCCGTACAGGTCGGCGAGCACGGCGTCGAGCACCCGGGACCGCTGCAGCAGCCCCGCCTCGAGCGCCTCCCAGTCCGCCGCCGACAGCACCAGCGGCAGGGTGTCCAGTTGCCAGGGCCTCGGCTCCTGGCCGCGGCCGCCGGGCACGACGTCGGTGTAGGTGATGCCGTCGTTGTCGATCAGGCCGTGCACCACCGAGCGCAGCCGGTCCAGCCCGGCGCGGCCGCGCTCCGCGATCGCGTCGGCCACCTCCGCCCACGCCGGGCGCACGTTGCCGTCGGGGTCGACGAACTCGTCGTAGCCGCTCGCCGGGCCGCGGCGCAGATCGAAGAGCGCTTCCTGGGCGCGGGCGGCGCGATAACCGGCGAGCAATCGGTCTGCGTCGTAGGGCCCGCCGGCGCCGCCCGGGGCCGCGCTGGTGCCGAATGTCATGTCCGCAAACGCCATTACTGCTGCACGGTACGCACGCGGCACATGCCGCGGATGCCCGGCGCGCCGAATTCGCGCCGAGTCCTACGCCGGTGATGGCCCCGGCGGTGGGCCGGGCTGGTAACCGGGCTGCGGCGGCGGGACAACCTGCCCGCCGGAGAGCTTGCGATAGGAGTAGGTCAGGACGAGCGCGCCGAGGGGAGCCGTCACCAGCGCTCCGAGGCCGCACGTCACCAGGGCCACGAATGTCGCCGCCAGCACCACCAGCCACACCAACAGGGCGTTGGTGAAGTTCGAGCCGACGAGCGAAACGCTGGAGTTGAGGCCCTTGAGCGCCGACTCTGAACGGTCGACCACGAACAGGATGGTGAACTGCAGGAAGAGGCTCACGACGAGGCCCGGAACGAAGCAGAGGGACAGGCCGATCGACGTGAGAATGCCGACGATCAACGCGGCGACATACGCCATCGCGAAGTTGCGCGGCTTGAAGAACGAGCCGATGGTCACCGGACGCCCGTCGGCCAGATCCAGGCAGCCGGACAAAAAGGCGGAGTGGGCGAACGCGGAGACGAGGTACGCGGCCAGGTAGCCGAGGATGAGCAGCGCCATCCCGCCGCCGTTGAGGTTCGCCGTGAAGGTGAAGAAGTCGTCGTCGGAGCCGGTCGTCGTCGTGCCGACGCTCTGGCTCAGGCCGATCAGCGTCGAGGCGACGCCGAGCAGCACCACGTATAGCAGGGCCGAAATGATCAGCGCCACCGCGTTTTTGGTGAACGTATTCCAGGCCCAGCCGAACGCGTCACCGATGCTGAACGCGGGCGCGGGCGGGCCGCCGTAGCCGGGCGGGGGACCGTAGCCGGGTGGCGGGGCGCCGTACCCCGGAGGCGGACCGTAACCCGGGGGAGGCGCGCCATAACCCGGGGGCGGGCCGTAACCCGGGGGCGGCGGGGGAGGCGCGCCGTAATCGGGCGGCGGGGGGTAGCCGGGAGGATTCTGGCTCCCGTCCTGAGGCTCTGCCGGGGTACCGGGATGTTCGGGGGGCTGGCTCATGTCCGTCCTTGGGAACGCGCGCTGAACGTGGCAAACCGCAACCTAACAAAGATGCGGCCGGGGCGCGCGGATTGCCGGGGCCGCCGCGGACGTCCGTCCCTCGTGGTATGCCTGAAGCCGTGTCCGACGGTCTGTTTGACCTGCCCGGCGCGCCGCAGCCAGACGATCACAGCTTGGGCGTGTCGAGCGGCTCGCCGCTGGCCGTCCGCATGCGCCCGGCGTCGCTGGACGAGGTAGTCGGCCAGGACCACCTGCTGGCGCCAGGGTCACCCCTGCGCCGCCTGGTCGAGGGCTCCGGTGTGGCGTCGGCCATCCTGTACGGGCCGCCCGGCAGCGGCAAGACCACGCTGGCCGCGCTGATCTCACAGGCGACCGGACGCCGCTTCGAGGCACTCTCGGCGTTGTCGGCGGGCGTGAAAGACGTTCGGGCGGTGATAGAAAAGGCCCGAACCGCCCTCCTGCACGGCGAACAGACGGTGTTGTTCATCGACGAGGTGCACCGGTTCTCCAAGACCCAGCAGGACGCGCTGCTGTCGGCCGTGGAGAACCGGGTGGTGCTGCTGGTGGCGGCGACCACGGAGAACCCGTCGTTCTCGGTGGTGGCGCCGCTGCTGTCCCGTTCGCTGATCCTGCAGCTGCGGCCGCTGAGCGCCGAGGACATCCGCATCGTCGTGCAGCGCGCGATCGACGACCCGCGCGGCCTGGGTGGTCAGGTCGCGGTCGCGCCCGACGCGATCGACCTGCTGGTGCGCTTGGCCGCCGGTGACGCCCGGCGCGCGCTGACGGCGCTGGAGGTCGCCTCTGAAACCGTGCGGGCGGCGCCATCCGACGGCGAGCTGACGGTCACCGCGATCGAGCAGTCCCTCGATGAGGCCGCTGTGCGCTACGACCGCGACGGCGACCAGCACTACGACGTCATCAGCGCCTTCATCAAGTCGGTGCGCGGCTCGGACGTCGACGCCGCGCTGCACTACCTGGCCCGCATGCTCGTCGCCGGGGAGGATCCGCGGTTCGTCGCGCGCCGGCTGATGATCCTGGCCAGCGAGGACATCGGCATGGCCGACCCGACCGCGCTGCAGGTTGCGGTCGCGGCCGCGCAGACCGTGGCGTTGATCGGCATGCCCGAGGCGCAACTCACCTTGGCGCACTGCACGATTCACCTGGCGACCGCGCCGAAATCGAACGCGGTCACCACGGCGCTGGGCGCGGCGATGGCCGACATCAG